>JAFWQT010000081.1 GCA_017508965.1 Prevotella sp.
CCACACGAGATAGTACAGAGCTGGCATACACCAGCGACTTCCCTTAGTGGCGGCAAAGGTAACTAAATTCTGAGAAACTACAAAGGAATAAGCAAAAAACATATCAATTTCTATATGTCCTGCTCCACAATTCACATGTGAAACAGGACAGGATATCTATGTACAAAAATCTTTGAGAGACGTTAAATTTTAAAATGTTCTATTTTCCTTCCCTTTTCTTTGGAGATTAAGACAGAATCTAATACCCCTACCTACTATCGATGTCGGGGAAGCTAGCCAGATAAAACAGCAAGCTTTTAGGTTTACTATGACCTTGATTGCCTAATACGCTCTGCCCAAGAAGGAGAGGCGCTTTCTGGTTGCGCACGACAGATGCCCGCACATTATTCAAGTCTAACCCACCGAAATTTACGTTCTTCAAGTTGATGATTGTACCGACACTCACATCCCCGTTGGCATCCATATACCGCAGACTACCCACCACGTCATTTGCATTCAAGTAGCCGTTTTTATTATAAACGTTGCCTCTACCATCGAAATGGTTACGTCGCTGGGACCAGTGTCGAAAACAAAGTGTAAGGGCAAGCCATTGATGTCGCATTTCACCTTACAAACACCACTCTCCTTTGTAAAAGGAACTTCCGTAGTAACCATCTCACTTTCTGAAGAGGCCAACTTTTTTATAATTTTGAGTATTCTCACGCCATCTTGCTGAAATTGGTGGGCGCTGCGCCGAACATAGCCCGGAAACAGCGGCTGAAATAGCTGACAGACGAGAAGCCCGTGGCATAACTCACCTCGGTGACGGTCATGCGGCCCTCGCGCAGCAGCTCGGCGGCCCGGCGCAGCCGGATGGTGCGGATGAACTCGGTAGGTTTCTGGCCAGTGGCCGACTGTATCTTTCGGTAGAAAGTCATGCGGCTCATGCAGAGGTCGCTGGCCAGTTGCTCAACGCTGTAGCCGTCGTCACTGAGATGGACTTCGACCTGCGCAATGGCTTGCTGCAGCCACAGAGTCTCGCTCTCAGACATAGGTGAGTCGCTGCCGTTGCTCCCGGAGTGTTCTGCTGAGGGAGCATTCGCTTCACGCTCAGCGGAAGCTGGTGCGGGTGTGAGGCTTTTCATTGATGCAAGGAAGCGCTCGCGCTGGCGGTGCAGCTGCCAGATATATGCTACGAGAGCAGTAAGAATCAGCATGAGCACACCCAGCAGGCACCATACCCACAGCGGCATGCGCTCCATCACCTCAGCCTCGGGCTGGCTCCAGCGGCGGCCGGGCTGGGTCTCCTCGAGCTCGATGCTGTAGACGCCGTCCTCCTCGCGGCTCTGCTGCCTCAGCGTGCGGCGCACTGGGTCATAGAGACGGATGTAGCGGTCGCTGACCAGCAGAAGGCGTCCGAGACTGTCGACGCCGAGCTGAGTGACTCCGTCGCCAAATTCGTTCGAGGCATACTCGTCGGTTGCCAGCTGCCCGTCCTTGTAGGTCATCAGGGTGCCGAAGATGGTGGCGAGCCACAAGGTGCCATCGGCGGTGAAGACCATTGCCGAGACGTCCTTCGTGTCGGCAAGAGCCACCTCTTCGCTGCCCTGATTCATGCGCCGGATGTCTCTGCCGGTACTGAACCAGAGGTCGCCCGACTGGCTGACGGCCAATGCCGTTGGCCGTGCTGAAAGATGGTAAGCGGCGCTTACAGAGTCGGCAACAGCCCTCGTGAGTACGGCTCCCTTATACCAGGCTTGCGGCTTGGAGTGGCAAAGGGCATAGCAGTTGCCCAGTCCGTCGGCCACCAGCAAGCGGCCCTGCAGGTCGGTGCTGACACGGCTCATGCAGATGCTGTCGCTGGGCATGGTTTGTTCAATGGTGCCGTCGGCCGGCTGATAGCGTACCACGCCCCTGCCAATGGTGCCGATGAGCAGTGCTCCGCTCGTGCCGTCATCGCTGATGTCGGTCGGCGCTGCATCTACTGGCCAGGGAGCATCGACAAACTTGCCGCCGTCGAACTTGAGCAACCCCCCATTCCACTGCGAGGCCCACATTTGTTGATGGCAGTCCTCATGCAACCTATTTATATATTTGTCGCCGCAGGCATGCGTTTTCAGCAACCGTCCGTCGCCGTCGTATTCATAGATTTTCTTGTTGGCCGTCAGCCACCAGTGCCCATCGGAAGCCACGACGATGTCGTCGACCCGCTTGTCGTCGACCTCAGCCAGCCGGCTGATGCTGTAGTCCCGCTTGTCCAGGATATAGGCCCCATGAAAAGAGCCGATGATGATTCGCTGGCCCGCCTCGGCCATGCAGTCTACATCATTACCGCCCAGCAGGTCGGGATGGTCAGCGTCGCTGCGGAACACCAGCACCTGCCGCCCATCGTCGCGACAGAGTCCGCCGCCCTCGGTAGCGTACCATAGGAATCCTTCCGAATCCTGCATCACGTGCAGAATCCGCTCAGCCGACAGCTGTTCGCGGTTGGGCAGCGAGAGCCTTTGCATGCGCTGTGACTGACCGGCACATGGCAGCAGTAATACAAACAACAATAAGGGTATATAGTTCTTCATCTTTGTGCAGTTCTTAAATAGCGGCACAAAGATACACATTTTTGTTGAGAAGTCGCACCTGCAGAACTGCCTTTTAAGACTTTTTCGTAACTCTGCACCATATTTCCTGCCCGAAAAGTTACATGAGTGCAATGTTTTGGGATAATAGTTCAACTGGAAACGACCGTTTTACCGTAATTTTGCAGCAGTTTTTTCTAATTAAAACAAACCACTAATTACTAACAACAAATGGAGAAAAAATTGCTATTAGCGACAATGCTGTCGTTTGGCATGTCGGGAGGACAACCAATGACGATGAAACGATTATTGGCCTCTGCAGTAGTGTTGACCTGCGCAGCCGTAAGCAGCTTCGCACAATCAGAAAATATGATAACCAACGACACGTTTTGGAAGACCACTTCTGGCAATTATATCTTCAGTCAAGGCGGCGGCATCTTCCGTTTTCCTGACGCTCAGGGCAAGGAGCATTATTACTGGTATGGTGTGAAATACCAGGAGGCTGTCGACTACTGCCCGAAAGCTCTGGGGGGCAGCAACAGCAACAACACACATTTCGTATCCGTGACCTGCTACCGCAGCGACGACTTGGTGAACTGGACTTTCGTTCGCGATGTCTTAACGTCGTCGTCGGCTGGCTGGGCCTACTGGGTGGGGCGTCTCGGGGTTGCATACGTTGAGGAAGCCAAGAAGTATGCGCTGTTGGTACAGTTCAATGACAATGTGGGAGTGTTTACTTGTAACACGCCGTACGGCAGCTACACCAAGCACAACCAGATCGACATGACCAGCATGATTGGCACGCCGAACACCGGCGACCAGACCGTGTTTACTGACCCCGACACGGGCAAGTCGTACCTGTGTTACAGCTACGGAAAGGGCCGCTCGCGCATCTATCTGTCGGAGATCGGTGTCTGTGCCGACGGCAAGATAGGGCTGAAGGACTGTCACGAAATCTATAAGGGTTCTGGCCGTGAGGGCGACTGTATGTTCAAATATAAGAATAAGTACTACGTGTGCGCAAGCGACCTCTACGGATGGAATGCCTCCAACGTCTATTATCTTGAGGCTTCGAGCATCTACGGCCCCTATACCCCCACCAACAGCATGCAGAAGATGCCTGGTGCCGACGCCGACTATGGCCACGTCACGCAGACGGGCTTCTTCTACACCGTGCGCGGAACGAAACAAGAGACGGTCATCTACTGCGGCGACCGCTGGGCGGGCTTCGCTGGCAACGGCAACGGGTTCAACCAGTGGTGTCCCGTCAGTTTTGTGAACAACAAACCCTACTTCAACTCGCTCAGCCAATGGCATCTTGATGCCGAGACGGGCGAATGGTGGGTTGGCCAGGACAACAACTACGTGAAGAACTTCAGCTTCGACGCCGACCGTGTCAACATCCCCAGTGCCAACAAACCTTCGCAGGCCTATCTGCGCGGATGGACTACCACGGTGATGAAGGGTAACAAGGTGGTCATCGGCGATGCCAATTCACCCGTGCTGAATGGTAAGAACTCGAAAGACGACCGTGCCAAAGTCATGGGCAACTTCTGCATGAACATCAGCGACAAGACCGACTTCAAGCGCAAGGTGAGTCAAGTTATCAAGTCTACAACAGACGTGCCCCTGCCTGACGGCAGTTACGCCCTGTCATGCTATGTCAAGAATAGCGCGGCCTTCAGCGAGCTGTATATGTATGCCAAGGTAGGCCCCGACACCATGTGTATCGACCTCCCCCAAGCCGTCAGTGCATGGACAAAGGTGGAACTCAACGACGTGGCCATCACTGGCGGACAGGTTGAAGTAGGCTTCTTCGCCCAAGGTGCTGCCAACGCCTGGTGCCGTATCGATGATGTGTCACTCGTCCGCAAAGGCGACAGCGCCGACACAGACGCTATTTCATTGCCTGCCATCCACGATGGCGCTGCCACCTACTATTCTCTTGACGGCAATCCTCTTTCCCATCCCCACAAGGGTGTTAACATCGTACGCAAAAAATTGGGTGGAAAAACCACGACCTATAAAGTAATCAAATGACACACATCAACAATACCTACGCCGACCAGCAGTTCCTCGCCGATGTCAATGCCTATATCGAGTGTTATATCTCGAAACAGGTCATCACGATGGCGATGATTGCCGACAGCCTCCAGATGAACCATGCCACTATTCACCACAAGATCAGGCTCCTGACAGGCCTCTCCGGCAGCGACTATATCCTCAAGGTACGTCTCCAGCACAGCCTTCACCAGATGATTCACGAACACCGCAATGTATCAGAGGCTGCAAACGAAAGCGGATTTAAGGACCTGTCCTATTTCCGTAACTGCTTCAAGGACGAGTATGGTATGACACCGATGGAATACTTGGACAGACTCCCAGCCAGAGACATCACGAATCTAAAGAAAACAATAAAGACGATGAAACAGAGATTGATTGCAATGTTGCTGTCGTTACCGCTGGCAGTGTCAGTCATTCAGGCACAGCCTATCACAGCAGGGCAGCACACCCGTGTACAGACCGTCTATGGCACCATCGAGGGCTATCAGGACGGCAGTATCTTCACCTTCAAGGGCATCCCCTATGCCAAGGCCGAGCGGTTTATGCCACCACAGGCACCGGACAAGTTCGAGGGCATCCGCCAGTGTAAGGTCTACGGGCCTCAGGCTCTGCAGAACGAGAGCCTGACGTGGAACGAGCGCAACAGCCAGACGGACTATGGCTTCGGCAACCAGTTTGTGACGGAGCCTATGGACGAAAAGGGCTGCTTGGTGCTGAACGTCTGGACGCCAAGTATCAGCGACGGTAAGCACCGTCCCGTCTTCGTCTGGATTCACGGTGGCGGCTACTCTGGTGGTTCCGGCCATGACCTGCCTTGCTACGAGGGGCGTGCACTGGCCGAAGCTGGCGACATCGTCGTGGTGAACCTCAACCACCGGCTGAACATCCTTGGCTATGCTGACCTTACAGGACTGGGCGGTCGCTATGCGCAGAGCGTCAACCTCGGTATGCAGGACATCGTGAAGGCCCTCGAATGGGTGCGCGACAACATCAGCCGCTTTGGCGGCAA
>JAFWQT010000082.1 GCA_017508965.1 Prevotella sp.
ACCATCCTTGCCGCAGGCACGTTCATCGTCTGCATCCAGGCACGTCAGTGGCTTTCCCGTCCCGACACCTCTTTCAAGGCCGGTGAGTTCTACATGCTTGTGGAGAGCACGCTGCTCGGTATGTTCATGATGATGTCTTCAGGACATTTCCTGATGTTCTTCCTCGGACTCGAAATGGCATCCGTTCCCATGGCCTGCCTCGTGGGTCTCGACAAGTACCGTCACAACAGCGCCGAGGCTGCCGCCAAGTTCATTCTCACGGCTACCTTCTCGAGCGGTGTGATGCTCTATGGCATCTCCATGCTCTATGGTGCCACCGGTACGCTCTATTTCAACGACTTTGCCGACAAGCTCATGCAGAGCATCCGCGTATATCCATCAGCCCTCTCCATCGTTGGTCTGGTATTCTTTGCCAGCGGCCTGGGCTTCAAGATTTCATTGGTGCCCTTCCATTTCTGGACTGCCGACACCTATCAGGGCGCACCCACAACCGTTACGGGCTATCTCAGCGTCATCTCAAAGGGTGCTGCAGCCTTTACGTTGTGCGTGATTCTGATGAAGGTGTTCCCCGCCATGATCGAGCATTGGGAGATGTGGCTCTATGTAGTTATCGTGCTTTCCATCACCGTTGCCAACCTCTTCGCCATCCGTCAGAGCGAACTCAAGCGCTTCATGGCTTTCAGTTCTATCTCTCAGGCTGGTTACATTATGTTGGCCGTGGTGGGTAACAGCGCCTATAGTGTGGCTGCCCTCTCATACTACGTGCTCATCTATGTGGTGGCCAACTTGGCCGTCTTCACGGTAATCGGGGCCGTTGAGGAAGCCAGTGGCGGACGTACTGACATGGATGCCTACAACGGATTCTATCAGACCAATCCGAAGCTGTCGTTGCTGATGACCTTGGCATTGTTCTCGCTGGCAGGCATTCCGCCATTTGCCGGTATGTTCTCCAAGTTCTTCGTCTTCATGGCAGCCGCCCAGGAGGGTTCCTATGCTTCCTATTTCGTGGTATTCATCGCCTTGATCAACACCGTAGTGTCACTCTACTACTACCTGCTCATCGTGAAGGCCATGTATATCAAGGCTGAGGACAACCCCATGCCAACCTTCCAGAGCACGTTGAGCACCAAACTGGCGCTAGGTCTTTGCACCGCCGGCATCCTGCTCTTCGGTATAGTATCTTGTCTGTATCAGTGGATATTCAACTACGCCTAGTATCCGCTTTTCCATAAGAGTAGCGCCCTGTGAGTTTTTTGCTTGCAGGGCGCTCTTTATTTCCACCCATCAGAAGCTCGCTTTCCGTCCATTAGAAGCCTCCCTTCCGTCCATTAGAAGCTTGCTTTCCGTTGGGCAGAAGCACCGTTGCCCGTCCAAAGAGTTATTGAGCCTAATATTTGGAGGTTTGAATTATAATGCGTATTTTTGCAAGGCAATAAAGAAAATGATTATATAAGTACACGTAAGCCTTACTACTATGAATACGGCAAAACAAGTAATCGCCCAGATGGAATCTCTTCGCAATGAAAAGCAGCGTGAAGTGCTCGTACGCTTTTTCAAGACCGGAGAAGGTGAATACGGACAGGGCGATGAGTTCCTTGGATTGAAGGTTCCCCAGACGCGAGCCGTGGTGAACGAAGTGAAGGATATTCCGCTCGGCGAAGTTCCCGAACTTTTAGTGAACCGCTGGCACGAAGTGAGGCTTTGCGGGTTGCTGGTGCTGGTGGCTAAGTTTGAGGCATTGGCAAAGAAAAAGCTGGTGGACGACCCTGAGGCCATGCGCCAGCGAGACGAGATTTTGACCATGTATCTCGACAATGCCGAACGCGCCAACAATTGGGATTTGGTCGACCTCTCAGCTCCAAAGATTCTTGGGCGCTGGATGGGACTTCCTACAGCCATCAGCGAACCTCGGCAAGACATTACCGACCGTTTGGCCTTCAGCGATAATCTTTGGAAGCAGCGCATAAGCATGGTCTTCACGTGGATGACTTCGCGACAGGGCGACCCTTCGTGGTGCCTGCGATATGCCGAAATCCATCTCAATCATCCCCACGACTTGATGCACAAAGCAACCGGATGGATGCTTCGCGAAATGGGAAAGAATGTCAGCATGGATTTGCTGAGAGACTTCCTTAGGCAGCATGTTCACGAGATGCCGCGCACCACATTGCGCTACGCCATCGAGAAAATGCCGCGCCAGGAGCAACTGTTCTGGTTGAAAGCCTAGGCGACTACGAGAATACGAAGAGGATGCTTCGCCAGAGCTGCATGCCCAGGATGTAGAGCAGCAGCCATTTGGCGATAGGACTTGTGGTGGAATGATACAAGTGGCGTAGCTGACCGTTGGCAATAGCATAGCTGACGCTGGCAACGAACAGGGTGAAGGCCGCAAGAGGTACCAGAGATGCGGTAAAACTTGATGGGAACAGGTCGCCCGTGGCACTGAGCAGAATGGCATGAGGAACGAATACCAGGGCAATAATGACACAAAGGATGACAACCAGTTCGGCCACTACCAGCCATAATGCCGTACGCTGGCGAAGCAACAGGCGCTCACGGCGAAGCAAGGCCGACAAGGCATGCTGGAGTCCGCCCTGCTGATAGGCCACGAAGGCGACATACACTACGATAAACCACACCAGCAGGGGATGGGCCAGGTTCTCCGTGAAATGGCCGAAGAACCACCTGACGCCTTCCGACGACAAGAGCGAGCGCATGGCAACATTGGGCATGGCGGTCGGAATAAGCCACGACACCAGCACCAGCACCACTTGGGCGGCAGCCAATAATATGCAAAGTCTGAACGTCTTCACCCCTATGTTTCTGTTTTATTTCGTTTTTTGCTATTCAATGTCGGCATGCAGGTTGTCGATGTCGATGATGCGGAGTTCGCATGCACGCACCACCAGACGGGTGGCATTGACGCCCATTCCACCGTTGCCGTCGGGGAAGAGTTTCTGCACCAGTTCGTTCTGCCGCTTTTCCAGACTCTTAACGCCAAAGGGCATTCCACGCAATTGCGTGATTTGGTCCTTTGTATATCCCAAAGCCAGATGGCGCAGGAATCGCTCGTCGTACTCGTCGATTTCGTAGTCCACCAATGCTTCCTGGCGCATCAGCTGGGCTCCTACGCTATGCTTGAAGCGGTCGATGATTTTCTCAAGGATGGGTTGGTTGAACACCATGCGCTTGCCCTGCATCACGCTCTGCACGTCGCCGCGTGTGAGCAGTTCGCCGCTTTTCAGGCAGATGCCGTCGCATCCGGCATCGAGCACGTCCACCCAAAGCTTCTCGTTGAGTATCTCGCCGGTGAAGATGAGCACCTTGATTTTGGGATATGCCTCTTTCGTCTGGCGGCATATCTCAACGCCGATGGTGGTTGAGCCGTTGAGTCCCAGGTCGAGTAAGACCAGGTCGGGCTGCTGTTGCTTGATGAGTCGCCAGTAGGCTGTCTCGCTCTCGGCGGTGCCTATGATTTCGGCTTCGGGTATCTCGTTACGAAAAATGCCTTCGGTGCCCTTCAGTTCCAGGGGCACGTCTTCCACGATGATGACTTTGAAATTCTCCATATTCTTGTTTTTATTGTTATGTTTGTCTTGTCAATGATTCGTTCTTCTCACGATGCAACGTACACAATGTGATGTTGAACTGGGTGCCATCGCCCTGGGCCACGGCCACTATGCCGCAACGGTGGCGGTTGGTCAGCTCGCTATTCTCGCGCACAATTTGCCGGCAGATGAGGAAGGGGATGTTCTCCATCGTGGGGTTGAAGAAGTTGCGGAAGGCCATGCCGGGCATGCTGACCCGATAGACGGTGTAGTTGCCGTCTGCTTCTTTCTCCACGTTGAGTGTCTTTTCGCCCGATGCCTTCTGCAGAAGGTTGAACATATACTGCTCCACGGTATCGTCGTAGCAGGATGAGAGCACCTGGTTGGCCGCTTGCTGGGAGAGCAGCACGTAGAGTTCTTTATAGTAGGTGGCCAGCTCGGCTATCGGGGCGACATCAGCATCCACAGATTCACCCTGAGGCAGCAGTTGGGCGATGCGCGAGGGGTAGTACATGGTCTCGTGCTTCAGCGTTGACAGGCAGTTGTCTATCACGTTGTTGCTGATGTAGAACTGCTGCAATTCGTATTCCGTCCGGTGCAGCTCGTCTTGCCGTTGTTCCAGTTGGCGGCGGTGATTTTCCACGTTCTGCTGGCTTCTCGACAATGCTCTTTGTTCGGCAATGTAGCTTCGTCGGAGTCTCGGGCGATAATAAATAAGGTAGTATGCCACCACGATGGCCACCAATAGTAATATCAGCAGGAAGATGGCAATGTTCTTGTTCTGGCTCGAGCGTTGCATCATCCTGACGTAGGCGGGTAGGCTATGGTCGGCCGAATGCTCTTTGTAGAGCTGGGTATAGATGCGGTTGTTCTCGTGATAGATTGCCCAGCGGTGCAGGGCCAGGGCGGCAACGGCCGTTTCGTTGGCCACGCCCAGTATGATGCTGGTGTCTTTCTTCTGGCAGAGGTTCATGTAGTGGCGGGCGCTATCGGCAAACATAAGTGTTCGCTCATAGGAACCGTCAAGGTTGCTATAGTAGGTGCTGTCGGCAAAGTTCATCGCCTTGGTAAAGGCAACGTCTTGTGGAACGCTCTTGGTGGCCGTTGCATGGGCAGAAAGGATGCTTGCTGGGATGAGCATCATGAGGAGCGCCTTGAGCAGGGTGGGGGATGACGCCTTGCGAATGCCGTTGGGCAGACGGAAGAAGAAACGGCTGCCCTTGCCTGGTTGGCTCTCCGCCTGAATGGAGCATACCGAGAAAATCTTGCTGATTTTTTTGTAGCGCTCGATAATGCCGCGGCAATTGAGCAGACCAAACCCATGACCGCCCTGAATCTGGTGGGTGAAGATGCGCGACAGTTCGTCGGCATCCATGCCCTTTCCGGTGTCGGTTACGGAGATTTCCACGTAGTCGGGCTCTTGTCTGGCTTCTATGGTAACGGTGCCGCCCTGAGGCGTGAACTTGCGGGCATTGTCGGCAATGGTGTTAATCATGAAAAGCGTGAGGATTTTGTCGGCCTTCACCACGGCGTCGCTGTCTTCCACTTTCAGGTCGATTCCCTTCAGCTGGAAACTCATCCGCGAACGTTTCACCATGTCGAAGAGTTCCTGAACGGCAAAACTTCCAATCTGGAGCTGTATCTGTCCCTGGCGTAGCTGAATCCATTCGGTCAGCACCTGGTTGTATTCGTTGATTTTATTGGTGATTTCGCCCACATAGACCCATCGCTCGGCTTTCACATCTTCGGTTTCGTCGGCATGTTCCAGACGGTCGATTTCGTGAATCATGCGGTCGATAAAAGGCGTGATACTGTTGACGAGGAATATCTTGGCACGGTTCTCCACATTGCGCTTCTTGTTGTCTTGCAGATGCGAACGGGCAATCAGCAGTTCTTCGTCGGTTTCTTCAATCTTCTCCTTGATATCGCTGATAATCAGTTCGTTATCAAGGTTTATCTGACTATTCCTTTGGCGGCGGGATTTCTCTTCGTTCTTCCGGCGCAGATAACTGAAAAGGAAAAGTGAAACGACCACCAGGAGAATCATGCAGACGACGGCAAACATCATCCAGTTGAGCTGGGCAGATACGCGGTTGAGCTGCTCGGCGCGTGCTTCGAGCTGGCGGTCCTGACGGGTTTGTTCCTGAAGGTCGATGTACAAATTGCGGTAATAGTCGCTCTCGGATTTCTCGTCGAGAGCGGAGTAGGTGAGCGACAGGCGTTCGTAGATACTGGCCACGAGGTCGGGAGCCTGGTGTATGATAGGATTCTCTTCGAGTGATTTTTCAAGACAGCTCAATGCCGAAGTGTAGTCGCCGATATCCCAATAGCACGAAGCCAGTGTGCGGTAGCTGCCTGCTATCTGATAGACATCGCCATATTGTTGGAAGAGCTGTAGGGAACGTTCGGCCAGATTGCCTGCAAGGAGCGAATCAGGCACGCCGTCGGGATTGATGAGTGCCGTGCTGGCATAGTTGTCGTTGAGCAGGCTGTCGCGTGTCTCCTTGACAAACAGGTGCTCGCTAAGCCCCTGGAGGGCGTTAGCCTCCCAAAACACGTTGCCCGTGCTGACACTCCGCTGGTAGCAACGCATCAGGTAGTCCCATTCCTTACGGGCGATATCTTCGGGCGTTCCTCCTGATAGGATTCCCCCCGCACCTATCTGGTAGAGGTAGTTCAGGTATTGCGCGGTGTCTTGCTCGATGGCATCCACGTCGGTTTTGTAGAGAGCCTCCACGCTTTCTTTCTCAAGTCCCACATAATAGAAATAGGTTGACGTGACGATATGGAACTCGCTTTCGGCATAGTTCAGACGGTTCAGCGTGCGTTCGGGTATCATGTCGCGCTCTTCGTCTATTCGGCGTAATGCCTTCAGTGCCCGTTCGTGATGGTCGTAGAATTCCTTGTTGCGCGACTCTCGCTGGCATAGGCGCATCATCTGCACTTCGGCCACGAGCTGTTCAATCTGGTTGTCGGTAATCTGGCGCACGCTGTCGGTCTGTATGTAAGCATCCTGATAGTTCATCTTCATGATGTTTACAAACGCCAGATTATTCAGGGCCTCTGCCTTTCCGGCAGGGTAGTCGTTAGCCGCCTTCAGTGCCTGGTTGGCATAGAAGGCCGTAGAATCAAGATTTTTGTAGTGGTAGTAATAGGAAAGTGAATTCAGTTTGTCTACTTTTTCCCGGTTGGGAGTGTGACAAGCTGAAAGAAAGATGGTAAAAAACAAAAGCATAAAGACACAAGCCCTGCTTCGCCCTTTCGACGACGCATAGTGCTGTGTCCTTATGCCTTTATGCTTCATGATGTTATGCTCGGGCGGCAGCCACGTAACCCAGTGCTTCCTTGCACTTATCTGTCACATATTGCCAGTCGCCGGCAGCCACTTTGTCTTTCGGGAACAGCTTGGAACCCATGCCCACGCAATATACGCCGGCCTTGAACCAAGCCTTGAGGTTTTCGGCTTCGGGAGCCACGCCACCGGTTACCATGATCTTCGACCACGGCATCGGAGCCTTCAGGCCTTTCACCATGTTGGGACCTACCACATCGCCAGGGAACACCTTGGTCAGGTCGCAACCCAGCTCCTGGGCTTTACCAATCTCGCTGACGGTCATGCATCCGGGGCAGTAGGGCACCAGACGGCGGTTGCAAACGGGAGCAATGTCGGGGTTGAACAGAGGTCCAACCACGAAGTTGGCACCCAACTGGATGTAGAGGGCAGCCGTGGGAGCATCAACTACTGAACCGATACCCAGAGCCAGCTCGGGGCATTCCTTGTCGGCCCATTTCACCAGTTCGCCGAACACTTCCTGAGCGAAGTCACCGCGATTGGTGAACTCGAAAGCGCGAACGCCGCCTTCGTAGCAGGCTTTCACCACGTTCTTGCAAATCTCCAGATCTTTATTGTAGAAGACGGGCACCATGCCGGTGTCGCCTATCTTTTTCATTACTGCTATTTTATCAAACTTTGCCATTATTTCAATTTACAATTTTACGATTTTACAATTTTACTATTTATTTTGCGGATAGATGTTTACGGGTGGAAACTATCGAACTAACTATTATCTTAAGCAGCTCTTGACACTCGTTGTGTAGTGGTTCTACACGTTTTTGAGGAAGCATCCCAGAATCCGAAATAACCTCTATCCAATGACATGTTTCATCTAACTCTTCTTCCACCATCTTCAATTTATTCAAGAAATCCTTTTCGGACTTTCCAATACAAGCAGCGCGATAGTTGGCTGCTGGTGAAGTGCCCGAACGGACGATTTGAGATGCTATAGCCCGTCCAGATATTGAATTAGGCATGGAATCCACCATTTTTATTATTCTTACAGAGAAATTCTTGAATCTGTCTTTCAGTTCCGACTCTGTCATGGTATATCCAATGGTTAAATTGTGAAATGGTGAAATAGTCAAATGGGTTTATCTCTGAACACGTCCGTTAGCATTACCACCGGCAAGACTCTCCACTTCGTCCACGCCTACCAGGTTGAAGTCGCCGTTGATGGTGTGCTTCAGAGCGCTGGCTGCAACGGCAAACTCAAGAGCCTCGCCCTGAGTCGGCTTTGTCAGCAGACCATGAATCAGACCGCCAGAGAAAGAGTCGCCACCGCCCACACGGTCGATGATGGGATTAATCTCGTAGCGCTTGCTCTGATAGAACTCCTTACCGTCGTAGATGAGAGCCTTCCATCCGTTGAACGTAGCCGAGAACGACTCGCGCAATGTGCTCACCACATACTTGAAGCCGAATTCCTCGCGCATCTGCTTGAAGATTCCCTCGTAGCCGGAAGCGTCGGTCTGTCCGCCTTCCACGTCAGCATCGGGCTTGAAACCAAGGCAGAGCTCGGCATCTTCCTCGTTACCAATGCATACGTCAACATATTGCATCAGCGGGCGCATGATAGAGATGGCCTTCTCTGAAGTCCAAAGCTTCTTGCGGAAGTTAAGGTCAACGCTGACGGTCACACCGTGGCGCTTGGCAGCCTCACAAGCCAGCTTGGTAAGTTCTGCTGCTTTATCGCTGATAGCAGGAGTGATGCCGCTCCAGTGGAACCACTGGGCACCCTCCATGATAGCATCGAAGTCGAAATCTTCGGGAGAAGCCTCGGCGATGGAAGAGTGGGCACGGTCGTAGATAACCTTAGAGGGACGCATGCTTGCACCTGTTTCAGCATAGTAGAGACCCACGCGGTCGCCACCGCGGGCAACAAACTGGGTGTTCACGCCATATCGGCGAAGGGCATTCACGGCAATCTGGCCGATTTCATGCTTTGGCAACTTGCTCACGAAATATGCCTCGTGACCATAGTTAGCCACTGAGACAGCAACGTTGGCTTCACCGCCACCGGGGATAATTCTGAAAGATTCACTCTGGATGAAACGGTCGTTACCGTTGGGAGAAAGGCGAAGCATAATCTCGCCCAATGTTACGATTTTTGCCATTTTTTTGTTTTTTGAATGTTTATAGATTAAGTTGTTAATTTTTTGTTTGCGTGCACAAAAGTACAACTTCAGTTGCAAATGTACAAATAAAAACTGAAAAAAAATGGATTTTAACAAAAAAAATCACTGTGCTTTCGCACAATTCAATAAAATTTGCTACATTTGCACCCGACTCAGCGGTTGTGTTCGCAAACACTTCCCTGTTTTTACAACAACAATTAATCTACAGATGGCAGAAAAAATCAGAATTAAGGACATTGCAGAGCTGGCTGGTGTTTCAGTGGGAACAATCGACCGTATACTCCACAACCGCCCCAATGTCTCTAAATCCGCTCGCGAAAAAGTTGAGAAAGTACTCAAGAAAATCAACTACAAACCCAACATGTATGCCGCCGCGCTGGCCTACAACAAATCGTATAGCTTCATGCTGCTGTTGCCCAAGCACGAGAGCGAGGCCTATTGGGAAGAGATTGAAGAGGGCGTGCAGCATTGTGCTGAAGCCAGAAGAGACTTCAATATCACCGTTGAAGTGAAGTACTACAAGCGTTTTGATGCCGAATCATTCAACAAATCATTCAACGAGATACTCGACCAGGAACCTAATGGCGTGGTTATCGTGCCGAGCGACCTGGAAATCACGCAAGCTTTCACCGACAAACTACACGAGCGCGAGATTCCGTTTATTCTGCTCGACTCCTACATGCCCACTCTTAACCCTCTGAGTTTCTTCGGTCAGGACTCTCTTCAGAGTGGCTATTTCGCCGCTAAGATGCTGATGCTCATCGCCAATAAGGAAAAGGAAATCATGCTGATGAAGCAGATGAAAAACGGCAAGGTGGCTTCCAAACAGCAAGAAAACCGTGAGGTGGGATTCCGCCAGTATATGCACGATTACTATCCCGGCGTGAAGATTCATGAGCTGAACCTTCCGCTCGACGAGGAACGGAGCGTCTATGACGACATCCTGCAGGAGTTCTTCGATGCTCATCCTGACGTTCACCATTGCATTACGATGTGCTCGAAGGCTCATCTGGTGGGTGAATTCCTTCTGCGCACCAATCGTAAGAATATTCAGATTATGGGATACGATATGGTTGGCAAGAACGCCGAATGCCTGAGGCAGGGCAGCATCTCGTTTCTCATCGCCCAGCATGCCTTCATGCAGGGATACAATTGCATCGACACGCTTTTCAAGGCCATCATTCTGAAGCAGGAAGTTTCGCCCGTGAACTATATGCCTATTGAATTGCTTTCGCGCGAGAATGTGGAATTCTATCGTCGCACTCAACTATAACTATCAATAAAACAACAAAAAACAATCTGCTATGCAACAGTCTTCATTCATTAAAATCAACCCGGCTGACTCGGTCGTGGTGTGCCTCCGCCCTTTCACTAAAGGTGAAACCATCGAGGTGGACGGCAAGACTATCACCCTGTTACAAGACACGCCGGCTGGCCATAAGGTGCTCATCGCCGATGCATCTCAGGGCACTAATATCATCAAGTATGGCTATCCCATCGGACATGCACGCGAGGACCTGAAGGCCGGACAATGGGTGAACGAGAATAACCTGAAGACCAATTTGTCGGGTACGCTCACCTATGAATACCATCCGGTAGATGAAAAGCTGAATATCCCTGCCGATAACCGCACTTTCCAGGGCTATCGCCGTAAGAATGGGGAAGTGGGAATCCGCAACGAAGTGTGGATTGTGCCAACCGTGGGCTGTGTGAACGGCATTGCCGAGCGCCTGGCTTCGCAGCTTGAGAAAGAGACGAATCTCGAAGGCATCGATGCCGTTCATGCCTGGCATCACAACTATGGATGCTCTCAGCTCTCGGGTGACCACGAGAACACCCGGAAGGTGCTTCGCGACATTGTGCTCCATCCGAATGCAGGAGCCGTGCTCGTGTTGTCGTTGGGATGTGAAAACAACCAGCCCGACGATTTCATGGCCATGCTTGGCGACTATGATAAAGACCGCATAAAACTGCTTGTCACCCAGAAAGTGGAGGGCGACGAGGTGGAAGCCGGTATGGAGATACTTCGACAGCTTTATGAGATTGCCCGTAAGGACAAGCGCGAGACTTGTCCGCTCAACGAGCTCCGCGTAGGACTGAAGTGCGGCGGTAGCGACGGCTTCAGTGGCATCACCGCAAATCCGCTGGTTGGCGAGTTCTCCGATTTCCTCGTGGCTCAGGGCGGTACGAGCATTCTCACCGAAGTTCCCGAGATGTTCGGTGCCGAAACCATCCTTATGAACCGTTGTGAGACGCCTGAACTGTTCGACCAGACCGTTAAGCTGGTGAATGATTTCAAGGAGTATTTCCTCTCTCACGGCGAACCTGTTGGTGAGAATCCAAGTCCCGGCAACAAGGCTGGCGGCATTTCCACACTCGAGGACAAGGCACTGGGTTGCACCCAGAAGTGCGGACGTGCTCCCGTGAGCGGTGTGCTCGGCTATGGCGACCGCCTGCAGGTGAAAGGTCTGAATCTGCTTTCTGCCCCCGGCAACGATCTTGTTGCGTCAACCGCGTTGGCATCGGCCGGTTGTCAGATAGTGCTGTTCACCACCGGACGCGGCACTCCCTTTGGCACCTTCATTCCAACCATGAAGATCAGCACCAACAGTACGCTCTTCCGTAACAA
>JAFWQT010000083.1 GCA_017508965.1 Prevotella sp.
AGTCGGGCGAAAGCCTTCATTTCGCGCACAAGGTAGCAATTCAGGTCAACACCCTCCGAGCAACGGTCGAGCCACCAACCGGCCCGCTCGTGCTGGTTGTCCATGCCTGTATGCGGCGCCGACATCCACTCGCTCAGTCCGTTGCCGTCCTCGTCCATATTCACAAGCCAGTAGTCCAAGTATTTCTTCAGTCGCTCAAAGGTATTCTTCTCCAGAATCCAATCCTTCTCGCCGTACTCCAGTACGGCAAGGAGGGCTATCTGCGAGAGGAAAGGTTTTACATGTTCGTTGTCGTGCGAAGGGTTGGAAGGTACCGAGCGGGCAATGAAACCGTCCTCGCGCTGGTTCTGCAAGAACAGCTGCACGCCGTTCTTGATATACTCCGACGGCCAGCCCATGTAAATCTGCACGATGGCCTCGAAATATTGGTCCCAGTCGTACAGCACATTGTAACTATAGCCTGTGAAGTACGGCAACCCTGTGGTCTCGTCCTTTAGGATGCCCAAGCGCATCAGCGAGTCCTCCGTCTGCAAGTCACGGCGCATCTCCTTCAGTCCCTCGATGTCGCGGAACGACTGTCCCTGTGCCGCCAATGCCACCGCCAGCAGCACAAATAAACAATACTTCTTTAAACTCTGCATCATCTCTATTTTTTTAAGTTGTAATCTGCTTTCGGATGCAAAAGTAAGGTCTTTACACCCCATCTGCCTATCCATCTGTAACGCATGGCTATTCATTTGTATCAAGACGAAAGGAAAGATTTGGAATCGTTTGGATACCGGATGATATTATCGTATCTTTGCGCTATAAAATGTCAAAGACGATGAAAAAAGTTATGCTGATAATGGCGGGATGGGTGCTCTGCATGGCGGCATCTGCCCAGAAAGAGACGAAGGTTTACCAGTTTGACAAGCCACTTTATGGGGCTGCGTACTATGCTGAATACACACCGACAGACCGGTTGGACGAGGACATCCGGCTGATGAAGGAGGCACATCTCACTGTGGTGCGCGTGGGCGAATCGACATGGTCGTTGTTTGAGCCGCAGGACGGACAGTTTGAGTTCGCATGGATGGACCGCATCATCGATGCGCTGCACAAGGCTGGCATTAAGGTCATCCTTGGCACACCCACCTACAGCATTCCCTCATGGCTGGCAGCAGAACATCCGGAGGTGCTGTCGCAGACGTGGGACGGCGGACAGAGCCACTATGGCATCCGCCAGAACATGGATCTGCTGAACCCCACATACCGACGCTATTCGGAGCGCATCATCCGCAAGATGATGGAGCACTACGCCCAGCACCCCGCCATCATCGGCTATCAAGTAGATAACGAGGTGGAGGCGCGAAAGATTGACAATCCCGATTATTTCGAGGGCTTCCGCGAGTATATCAAGCAGGAATTTGGCGACAACCTGAAGGAACTGAACCGCCGCTGGGGACTGAACTACTGGGGTATGAACATCAACCGCTGGGAGGACTTCTACGACCGCAAGGGCGTGACGAACCCCTCATATAAAGTTTGGTGGGAACGCTGGAACCGCAAGGCGACGGCCGACTTCCTCAACTGGCAGGCCGACATCGTGAACGAGTACAAACGCCCCGACCAGTTCATCATGCATTGCTTCATGCCCAGTTTCCACGACATCGACCAGGTGGAGGCATTCCGACAGATGGAGTACCCCGCCATCAATGTCTATTACACCATGCAGAACGGACAGGACGGTCAGTGGATCAGTTACTCATGCGACTATATGCGCACCGTCAGCCGCAGCCACAATTTCCTCATCACTGAGACCAATGCCCAGGGCACTGGCTGGTCAAGCCAAAACCAGTGGCCGCCTTACGACGGGCAGTTGCGGCAGAGCATGTATGCCTTCCTCTCAGGTGGCGCCAACATGGTGGAATACTGGCACTGGAGCACGCTGCACTATGGTCAGGAAACCTATTGGCGCGGCATCCTCGGCCACGACGGCAAACCCAACCGTGTCTATCGTGAGTTCAAGAAAGGTGCCCAGGAACTGGACAGAATCGGTGAACGACTGGTGAATCTGAAAAAGCGGAACCGCGTGGCCCTGCTGTTCAGCCATGACTCAAAGCACGCCCTCGACTTCATGCCCTACACCGACCGCGACCAATACAAGGTGAACATGATGTATGACGCGCTTTACCGACAGAATATCGAATGCGACATCCTGCCAGTCGACAAGCCCGAGATGCAGGACTTCTCGCAATATGACATGCTCGTAGTGCCCTCGCTCTATGTGGCCACCGACGAATTGTTGCGGAAAATCAGCGACTTCGTGCGCCAGGGTGGCGAGGTGGTGATGCTCTACAAGAGCGGTTATACCGACTACGACAATGCCGTGCGTCCCGTGCTGGCTCCAGGCCCGTTGGCCGAAGCCTGCGGCTTCACCTATCAGGAGTATTCGAGCATCAACACGCTGCCGTTGAAGCCCAACAGCATCGGTGCCTCAGACAATACCGTCAACACCTGGATGGAGTTCCTGCAACCGACAACGGCTCAGCCTTTGGCCACCGTAGAGCACCAGTTCTTCGGAAAATGGCCGTGTATCACGGAGAACCAGTATGGCAAGGGGCACCTCATTTATATAGGCACCGTGCCCTCCACCGACATTCTTTATCGGCTCATTGCCCGCGCTGCCGACCGAAAGGGCATCGCCACCGTGGAGCGACAGTACCGGTTTCCCATCGTCCTCCGTTCAGGCACCAACGCCAAGGGTGGCAAACTGCACTATCTTTTCAACTACTCCTACGAACCGAAAACAGTCGCCTATCCCTATCCGGCAAGCCGGTCATTGCTCGACAGCCAGAAACTGACACAAGGGCAGAATATCACCATTGAACCCTGGGGTGTCGTAATCGGAGAAGAAAAATGAGAAGACGTTTGTTGATACCCATGACCATGCTCCTGGCCTTTGCCGTACTGACGGCAAGAGCACAGGCAGGAAAGTTCTTCGATATAGACCACTTGCGGTCGGGGTTGTTTATCAACCAACTATATATCGACAGGAATGGTTTCCTGTGGGCAGTGACCAGCAACGGCATCGTGCAGTATGACGGCTACCAGTTTCAAGTGTTCAAGCGAGGGCAGAAGAACGCTGCAGGGATGGGCAACAACCACGTGCTCTGCATGGCGCAAGCCCGCAACGGACTGTTCTACTTTGGCACATACGCCAATCTGCAAGTTTACGACGGCGTGCAGTTCCGCGACGTGAAGAAACTGAACGGGAAGGGCGAGTCCGTCTATGGCAACGTGAACTGCCTCTTTGAGCGCAAGAATGGGGAACTGGTGGCGGGAACCTCAACAGATGGACTGCTATTGGTGAAGAACGATGGCACTGCCCGCCAGATGAACATAAAA
>JAFWQT010000084.1 GCA_017508965.1 Prevotella sp.
GGCATCAGGCATTTCATGCGTATCCGTCAGATTCGTCAGCAGTTGAAAGACGAAAAGGCAAAGAACACCGAGGCCGAGCTGGCCTGGCTGAAGAACCAGATTAATCCGCATTTCCTGTTTAACACGCTCAACAATATCTCGAGTCTCACGCAGATTGATGCCGATGCCGCCCAGGATGCCATCGCCCAGCTTTCCGACCTGCTGCGCTATGCCATGTACGAGACTAATAAGAAGATGGTACCCATACAAGGCGAGGTGGAATTTATGCGCAACTACATATCGCTCATGAAACTGCGCTGCAACGAGAAGACGGCCGTCAGTTCGCAGTTCGAGGTTCTCAATCCCGGCTACGAGGTGGCTCCGTTGCTTTTCATCTCGCTCATAGAGAACGCCTTCAAGCATGGAGTGAGCAGCAACCGTCCGTCAACCATCGACATCAGTCTCAAGCAGGACAACGGCCAGCTGGTGTTCTGCTGTGATAATACCAATTATCCCAAAGACGATGCCGACCGCAGCGGCAGCGGGATAGGATTGGAGAACACCCGCCGCCGGCTGGAACTGATGTATCACGACCGCTACGAGTGGGAGCAGTCGCTAGAAAATGATATCTACCACGTTAAAATAACAATCACCTGAGATTACAGACCCCACCCCTAACCCCTCCCCTTGAGGGGCGGGGAGCGGTAAACGGTAATCATAATTCTCCATTGTCAATTATCAATTATCCATTATATAATGACTTGCATGATTGTTGACGACGAGCCGCTGGCCGTCAGACTTTTGGAATCGTTTGTTGCAAAGACACCCGGATTGGAACTGCTGCATTCGTTTACCGATTCGGTAGAGGCCATCAATGCCATCAAGGAGCAGGCGCCCGACCTGCTGTTTCTTGACATACAGATGCCCGACTTGAACGGCATGGAATTGGCCCACATGATTCCCGAGACCACCCGTATCATCTTCACCACGGCCTTCAAGGAATATGCCTTCGAAAGCTACGAGGTGTCGGCGCTCGACTTCCTGCTGAAGCCCATCCGCTACAATAAGTTCCTGGCAGCCATTGAGAAGGCACGCAAGGCCAACGTTGGTTCAAGCGCTAACCCTCCCCAAGACTCCAACACCCAACCACCAACACCTAACACCCAACACCCAACACCCAATAACAGCATATTCTTGCGTATCGACGGAGAGTTGCGCCAGATTCAGCTTTCGCATTTGCTCTACGTCAGTGGCATGAAAGACTATGTGATGTTCTGCATGGAAGACGAAAAACGCCCGCTCATCACCCATCTCACCATGAAGGCAGTCGAGGAAATGCTGCCTGCCGAGCAGTTCATGCGCGTAAACCGTTCCTATATCGTGGCCCTGGATAAAATCCGGAGTGTAGACCGCAACGACTGCATCTACATTGGCAACGAGGTCATCCGCGTCACCGAGGCCTATCGTGAAGCATTCCTTGAATACGTAAATTCTAAATTCCCAGGGGCGTGAGTTTGGAGATATCACGCATATGCGCGTACGCGCGTAAAAATGTTTTTCTCGAAAATAAATGCCACTTTGCCACTTCCCCTGTGTTTATGGGGGCTGAGACGGTGACATTATGGTGGCATTAGTGGCATTTTCGAGCGTTTTTTGTGTTCAGCGATAGCCTGCGCTGCCGTTATCCGTGCTTAGAACAACGAATTCAACGGATTATGGTAAATGGACAAAAATCTACAAGAATCTTAGTGATTGAAGCGGTGCAACCCTTTTGCACTAATGGTGCAACCTATCTGCACTAATAGTGCAAAAGGGTTGCACCGCTTCATTCAAAGGGTAAAATACAAAGAAACAAAGACACGAAGAACCACAGCGTAAGATAAATAAACTCTGTATCTCTGTATCTCTTTGTTGGATAATTCTCCCGAAAATGCCACTAATGCCACCATAATGCCACCGCGCGAACCCCTATAAACACTGGGGAAGTGGCAAAGTGGCATTTTTTTTGAAGAAAAAACTTTTATACGCGCGCGTAGACTGTTAACTGTTCATCAAAAGCCCATGCTGCCGTTGAACAGTTACCGAATGACGTGCATTTGTTAAACTTATATAATTCTTGGTATAATTATGGTACTTTGTATTGCAAGGTACTATTATTTTTAATATATTTGCAGCGTGAAAGGGTGACTGATGGCCACAGTTTCGCCTTTCGGCAGTTATCGCGAGACTGCTAAAGTGTTTAATTTCAAAGGTTTAAAACTATGAACATTGACAATGCAAAGTCGCAGATGCGTAAGGGAATGCTGGAATATTGCATCCTGTTACTGCTCAAGGAGCGGCCTGCATACGCTTCCGACATCATCCAGCAGCTGAAAGATGCCGAACTGCTGGTGGTGGAAGGAACACTCTATCCGCTGCTGACCCGACTGAAGAACGACGGGCTGCTGGGCTATGAGTGGCAGGAAAGCACGCAGGGACCGCCACGTAAGTATTATGCCCTGACTGACAAGGGGCGTCTCTTTCTCAGCGAACTCGATCAGGCGTGGACGGAAATCGCCCATACCGTGGGAGTGTTGAAGTCAAAAACCGGTCTTATTAATATTAATAATGTATGAAAAAGAATATAACCATTAACCTTTTCGGCCAGCTCTACAATATCGACGAGGATGCTTACGAGTTGCTGAACAACTACGAGGAGAGCCTGCGCCACCATTTCAGCAAGCAGGAGGACGGGGCTGAGATATTCAACGACATCGAGGCCCGAATAGCCGAACTGCTCTCGGAACAGAAGGCCAAGGGCGTGGAGGCCATCTCTATAGAACA
>JAFWQT010000085.1 GCA_017508965.1 Prevotella sp.
TCCCTGTTCGCCTTTGGCGGGGCGGTCAAGTTGTATGGTTTTGTAGAGGTTGCTCCAAGCGTCCACGGGGTTGCTGGTCTCAGTCATCCTGCCACGCTGGCGTGTCACCACTTGGTAGGTGGCGCCGAGGGCTCCTGTCTTATCAGAATAGTTGGTGAGCGTCAGGTCCTGCGCTATCACCTCGCCGTTGCGCAGCAGGTCGAAGGTGGTGGTGGCGTCGTCGGTGCCCAGCAGGCGCCAGCTTACAAAGTTGCCTATGCCAGCAGACAGGGCCACCAGTCCACGGTCGAGGTGCTCCATCTGACTGGTTGGAGTGACCTGTGCAGTCAACGAGCCGATGGCCAGCTGGCCGATGGCAAGAAGGGTGATGGTTTTCTTTAGTGTCATTTGCAGTTAGGAGTTAGGAGTTTATCTGAGTTAGGAGTTAGGAATTAGGAGTTTATCTGAGTTAGGAGTTAGGAGTTTTTGCAGTTAGGAGTTAGAAATTAGGAGTTTGGGAGTGTAGGAGTTAGAAGTTTGGAGTATGGGAGTTTGGACGATAGACTTTTCTTGGAGTGCAACTCCTCACTCCTCACTCCTAACTCTTTTCAACTCCTAACTCCTAACTCCTCACTCCTCACTCCGAAAGAGTATGACTGCCGACTGTGGTGCCACGCTGATGGTGGGGCCGCTGACGTGTCCCAGTCCCTGCTCGTCGATGCGGCCGTTGCTGCAGGCCACGGTGTACGCTCCGTCGTTGGGGATTTGCACCTTGATGGCACGGCGGTTGGCATTCAAGACCACGATGATGTCGCTCCATTCATCGTTGGGCGCATGGCTGATGCGCATGGCCACGACGCACTTGTCGGTGGTGGGCAGGAACTCAAGGTGCTCCCTCACCAGCTGTGCCGTTCCCATCCTGAAGGCGGGATGGTGACTGCGCAGCGCGATGAGACGACTGTAGTATTCCATCACCTGTGGATAGCGCTCCTTGTTGCTCCAGTCGAGCTGGTTGATGCTGTCGGGGCTCTCAAAACTGTTGTGCACGCCCAGCTTGGTGCGCAGCAGCTCCTCGCCGCTGAGCATGAAGGGGATGCCCTGCGAGGTGAACACGGCGGTCTGTGCCAGCAGGTCGAGGCGCACCAGCTCGTCGTTGCGGATGCCGGGGATGCTGGCCTTCAGACGGTCTACGAGGCACATGTCGTCGTGGCAGCTCACGTACGACATCATCTGCGTGGGCTCGGCGGCATAGGGCTGGCTGCTGTAGTTCACCTTCGTGTAGTCCACCTGTGGGTGCTCCACCATACCCGCCAGTCCGGCCATCAGACTCATCTCCTCGCCGCTGATGTCTGCCAGCAGCGCCCCCTTGGTGTCGTCGCTGAAGGGGCCGCGCAGGGCGTCGCGTATGTCATCGCTGAAGGCGGCAATGCCTGGCATCTGCTGCATGTTGGCCTTCACGCCCAGCTGCTCGGTGGGCAGCCCACATTGGCCGGCGCTCCAGCCCTCTCCATATATTAATATGGTGGGGTCTATCACGTCCACGGCTTGGCGAATCTGGTTCATCGTCTCAATGTCGTGGCAGCCCATCAGGTCGAAGCGGAAGCCGTCGATGTGGTACTCCCGTATCCAATGCTTCACGCTGGCTATCATGAACCGGCGCATCATCAGCTTCTCGCTGGCCGTCTCGTTGCCACAGCCGCTGCCGTTGGAATATTGAACATTGACCATTGACGATTGACCATTGACCATTGGCTGCGCATCAGAAGAATGGTCAATGGTCAATGGTGAATGGTCAATCGTACGATAGTAGTAGTCGGGGAAGGTGCGTTGGAAGTTCGAGTGGTCGATGTCGTAAGTGTGGTTGTACACCACGTCGAGCACCACATTGATGCCCGCCTGGTGCAGCGCCTTCACCATCTGCTTGAACTCGCGGATGCGGCAGAGGGGGTCGGCGGGGTCGGTGCTGTAGGAGCCTTCGGGCACGTTGTAGTTCACGGGGTCGTAGCCCCAGTTGTATTGTGGCTTGTCGAGCTTCGTCTCGTCCACCGACCCGAAGTCGTACGACGGCAGGATATGCACGGCGTTGATGCCCAGCTGCTTCAGGTGGCTGATGGCCCACGGCTCGGTGAGCGCGAGATACTTTCCGGGATGCTCGGCATCGGGGCGTGCGATGGAGAAGTCGCGGTGGTGCATCTCATACACCACCCAGTCGGCAAAGCGGGTGGGGTGGGGGCCACGGTCGTCTACCCATCCCTCGGGGTCGCTGTCGCGCAGGTCTACCACCACGCCTCTCTGTCCGTTCACCGTCACCGCCTTGGCGAAGACGCCCGGCGATGCCTGTCCGTTCACCACGATCTCGTATTCCTTGCCTTTCAGGTCGCCTTCGATGGTGGCCTTGTAGATGCATCCCTCGGTCATCAGCGAGTCGTCGACGGTGGGATTCCATTTCATCTCCACGCTGTCGCCGTCCATCACCACGAAGCACCGCGTATCGTTGGGGGCGAAGACCTTGAACACGGTCTTCGTGGGCGAGTAGTTCATCTCGTCGAACCAATAGGGTTCGTCTTTCTGTGGGTCGCAAGCCATTATTACCATAGCTGCTGTCATTGTTGTTGTCAGTAGTCGTTTCATGGGCTTTTTGCAGTGATTGTTGAAAAGTATGCTGCAAAGTTAAGCATATTCAGGCGAAAAACCAAATTTTGTCCACACTTTTCCGATAAGTAACGATGAAATTAAATGATTATCCGCCATCAGGTGACAAGGACGCTTCAGCGTCTTTTCAACTTTCAACCGTCGAATAATTTTATGTCTGCGACGCAACGCGCGCTCGGCCTTGGCCGCTTGCTGCCAACGGGACGCAAGAATATCCGTAAATGGCCCGCGAATGACTCGTGAATAATATTTCAACCGTACGAACGTTTTTTTGTCTGCGACGCCACACGAATGTGCATGAATGGCTCACGAATAATCATGAATGCTGCGCAAAATATTACGTACTGTACGATTGAAAAGACGGTAGTGTTTTAGACGCTTTCAGCGTCTGGAATCTTCAAACAACGCTACCGTCTTTTCAACCGTACCTTACGAAAAACGCTATTGTCTTTTCAACCGTACGAAAAAGATCCATGAATAATTCATGTTAGAGGAAAGACAAGAATTATTTGCGAAATCATCAAGCAATTTGCTAAAAAAGTGATGACATGCCGTTGAGCATTGTTGATGACGACCGAAATGGGGTGCATTCAGGGGAGGCGGCGCACGACAAACAGGGAGCGGGAGGCACCGCAGAGGGAAAAGGGGCATGCTTTTCGGGTCGGCAGCGGGCGGGGACATGATTGGCAGCGGCCGCTGCCAATCATGGCAGCGCACGCCGCCAATGATGGCAGCGGCCGCTGCCAACCGAAATTTGTAAATGATGATGAATATAGAGAAATGTTTTTCCGCAATCAAGTGATTAAGACGCTGAAAGCATCTCCGCTCAATAGCAGAGGGTAGGCAGTAACCCCCGGAAAGATAGATGTGCCTTTTCACGACTATCCGCAGGTCGTTCCGACCTACGGCTATTGAGCGGTGACGCTTTCAGCGTCAGTTGCACTTCTTTGCGGATAATCATTTTGTATATTGCTGTCTGGTGGCGCGGGATAATCTCAACAAAGGTCAGGGAATGAGGGCGAGGCAAAAGGAAAATCTCAATAAGTGTTAAAGTTGAAAGGTTTATTGTAAGGCAAATCTCAACAAAGGTTAAGAGATATGGGCTGCGCAACAAGTAGTGCAAGTTTTTTTGTAATTTTGCAGCTGTCACTAACCTGTGGTCGTGATGTCCTCTGAGGAGGATGGAGCCGCAGGGTGGGGCACTACATATTAGAAGGCGTTACTGACGCTTTGTTTTTGGACAATCGAACTACCACATCGAAATGAGGACAAGAACATTGCAGGGGTGACTGCCACGGGGTGTAGTATAAACTCTCCGTAGTGTGCTGCGAGGACTAACCATGTCCTCACACGCACACTTTACGGTGTATAGCATACTCCCACGTGGGTGTTTCTCTGCCTGTTTTCCTCAAGGCTGTGGTAGGCCGGATTGTCAAACAGGCAGATGTAAGCACCCACGTTTTCTGTTTGTAGTCATCACAACTGTTGAACCCGTTCGCACAGGGTGTTTGCGAACAACTCGTAATTGTGATGGCTAAGTACCGCGCAAGTAGAGAGACTAAAAACGAAATGAAGTAAAGGAAACATAGCGTCTTTGGCATCCTTGGTTGACTGATTAACCAGAATTACGACCTCGTGGGAACGCATCAGTCAGACAAGCAATTGGATGTTTACGCTCATACGGGCGTGGACAGTTAGATTGTTGTCTGATGTGGGCCGTCGTAAGCCTTGGTTAAGCACATCTTTTGTTCACGCCCCCTTTTCGAAAACGAAGAGAGGGCTTTTTCATGGAAAAGAAGAAATATAAAGTTTTAGATTTGTTTTGCGGATGTGGTGGAATAAGTGAAGGCTATGCGCTTGCTGGTTTTGAGATAGTAGGCGGAATAGACTTTAATGAATATGCCACAGAGACCTTTAAGCATAATTTCAAGAATGCAAAGGTTTATTGTATTGATATTGCAACTTTTCCCACGCAAAAGATTGATGAAATATATGGTGATGTCGACATAATCGTTGGTGGACCGCCATGTCAGGGATTCTCATCAGCAAACAGATGGCAAAAGGAGAAAGATGATCCTAGGAACAAGTTGTTCTTTGAATACATCCGTTTTGTTCAAAGGATTCATCCCAAAATAATTATGATTGAAAATGTCCGTGGACTATTAACTCGTGACAACGGATATGCTATATCAAGAATTGAAGAAATACTTGGAGCCGAAGAATATAACATAAAATACCAAATACTTGACGCTTCAGAGTATGGTGTTCCTCAAAATCGAAAAAGAGCTATAATCGTCGGAATTAGGAAAGACTTTAAAGATTCATATTTCGATTTCAACACTATAGAAACTACAGAAAAGACCACGGTTGAAGATGCTATAGGGGAATTGTATTGTTTCGAAAGCAGCTTAGCAGGCATAAAATTGATAGAATCCCCAGCGAATTCTCCCTTGCGAAAGTTTTTTAGAACAAAAGATAATACGATATTAGATCAGGATATTGTGTATCCAGCGCCAAAAGTGCAAGAGAGAATCAAGCATGTACCTCAAGGTGGTAATTGGCAGGATGTACCAGAAGAATTGTGGCCGACAAATAGAAAAAACAGACATTCCTCTGCCTACAAAAGGCTTGATCCTAATACACAGTCTTGCACAATAGACACAGGAAATGCTCATAGTAATTATTTCCACCCAATCTTTCACAGAATCCCAACAATAAGGGAATCAGCTAGACTACAGTCTTTTCCTGATAGCTTTGAATTTCAAGGCCCCAGGGGAAGTAAGTATCGCCAAATAGGGAATGCAGTACCTCCACTAATGGCAAAAGCAATAGCAGATGCAATAATGAAAATATTAAACGATGAAAATAATTGATTTGTTTTGTGGTATTGGCGGACTCAGCTTGGGGTTTGAACAAGTTGGGTTTGAAGTTGTTGCAGCAGTCGATATGTGGAAAGATGCTATCGTGACTTATAACCATAACAGGAAGAACAAGATTGCCAAAGTTGAAACTGTTGAAGAGTTTAATGAGAGTGAACTTCCTGAGTTGATAAAGTCTGAGCATATTACTGGTATCATCGGAGGTCCACCCTGTCAAGGATTTAGTACAGTAGGTAGAAGAATAATTGATGACCCCAGAAACAAAATGTATTTAGAGTTCTACAAGGCAGTGAAATTAGCTTCGCCTGATTTCTTTGTCATAGAGAACGTTAAAGGTATGCTTACTTTAAATAAAGGAGCTTTTGTTAAGGATCTAATTGAACGATTTGGCCCTAATGGTTTAGGATATAATATTTCTTATCAATTGCTAAACGCTGCTGATTATGGGATACCACAAAATCGATATCGTGTTTTTTATGTCGGAATAAAGAATAAGATATATGAATTTCCTCGTCCATCAGAAACTATCCTTACTGCTAAGGATGGTATAAGTGATTTGGAAGGCTCAAGCAATCAATCATATGGTTCTGCTCCTCAAAATCAATTTCAAAGGGAGATGAGAGGCAAGTGCAAGCATCCTGTAAATCAAGACTACACAACACACACACAACAAACAATAGACATTATTAGCCAAGTTCCTGACGGTGGTAATATCAGAGACCTTCCAAGCGAAGTGTGGGAAGTGCGAAAGTACAATAAGGCTTTTGAGAGAATGGGTACGTATAAGCCATCCAATACGATTGACACTGGACATAGAAACTATTTTCATTATTCAGAGCCTAGGATTCCAACGGTAAGAGAGTCTGCTCGAATACAGTCTTTCCCTGATAATTTTGAGATTATCGGAACACGAGGAAGCCAATATAAACAAGTAGGTAATGCTGTGCCACCAATGTTAGCTAAAGTAATTGCAGAAAAAATAAAGGAGATTATATTATGAACGTTAATTTATCTGTCGAGAGTTATAGAGGTGCTGATGGGAGTAGTCTGTCACCTGTCCGTTGTTCCCAAATGGTTAAAGTTTACGAAATGCTTGAAACAATGGGAAACGACGTTATATCTTATGTTGATATACAAGAAGAAGCCGCGCGCAGGAAATTGTTTGGCAATACAAAAGCCAAAAATGCAATAAGGACTTTTTTCCCTCTGCTAAAGAAATTGGATTTTGTCAATTACGACGGAGTCTTTGCTGCAAACAAGTGCTTTACAGAATTAGGAACCCAATTTGTCCTTGCATGTAGAGCATTAAAAAATGTAGCAGATGACACTCCACATAAAGATAAAATTATTTCAAAGCTTAAAAGCATCAAACGAAATGCTCAGCAAAAAGGTTTAGTAAATATGAAAAATGACCCAGAATGGAGTTCACACAACATGTGGATTGCATTAAAATTGCTAAAAAGATTCAAGATACTTCATTGGAAGGAATTCCTTTACACATTGCATTGTATTGAAAACGGTGAAACAATTGAAGATGCCATTAGGAAGATAGAAGCAGACAAGAAGAATATTGACAACATAGTATTCCTAAACGAGGCCAATAATGTGTTACCAAATACATGTTATTCTTATATAAGGAGTTTTCTTGAAGAGGCAGGATTAATAACTAAAGTTTCTCCTTTAGAATCGAAATTACTTGACGATTCAGACGTGTTTTTCTCACAAATCGAACTATAGTTATGGGGATATTTGATTCAAATATTAAGAGAGATGTTGATGAAATCAACAAACTATTGAAAGGCATTAGTCCTTCCACAAAAGAATTCGTTACAGGGATAAATCCCCTATACCGTCCATTCATCACCGCCATCAAGTCCAAGCCTTTCCTTTTGCTTGCGGGCATCTCAGGTACTGGCAAGAGCCGGATTGTTCGCGAGCTGGCACGTGCTTGCTGGGATGAAGACTCCAAGGAATATGAGGCACAGAAGCCAAAGAACTTCGAGATGGTGCAGGTGAAGCCCAACTGGCACGACTCGTCAGAGTTGATTGGCTATGTCAGCAGGATTGATGGTGTGCGATATGTGGTTGGGCCTTTCCTGAAGTTCATGGTGAAAGCCATACATGACCCCGAAACTCCGTACTTCTTGTGTCTTGACGAAATGAACCTTGCTCCTGTTGAGCAGTATTTTGCAGAGTATCTTAGTGTCGTTGAAAGCAGGAAACGGCAGGATGATGGCACCATCACAACCGACCCAATTGTAGACTACTCCAATACGGAGGAATATAAAAGTCTTATTGACCAGCTGTTTCCTGACGACTACGACCTGCGCAAAGAATACTTGACCGAAGAAGGCGGTAAGCGGTTGAGCATCCCAAACAATCTCATTGTCGTCGGTACTGTCAACATGGACGAAACCACCTTCTCGTTCTCGCGCAAGGTGCTCGACAGGGCAATGACCATCGAGATGAACAAGGTGGACTTGGCTGGCGGCCTTGACGCTCACCACGAGAAGATAGGCAAGCTCGGAGCGGCGGAGTTGATTGGTAGGGCCGTTGAGGGCGTTGATGTTTATTCTGCCTACAAAAACGTTTGTGACACGGCCATTGCCTACTTGCAGAAGATAAACAACGTGCTGGAGGGGACACCCTTCAAGATTGCCTATCGCACCAGGAACGAGGTGCTGCTATATGTGGTGAATAATCTGCCATACAAGCAGGAGGGAGAGTCGGAAGCCGATGTCATCAATCGTGCGCTGGACGAGATTACCAACATGAAGATTCTTTCGCGCATTGAGGGCGATGCCGACAAGATTGGCAATCTGCTGGAACGACTCACCAATGTCGTCAAGGAACAGTTGGGCGAGCAAATCACAACAGAGGACTCGGTGTCGCTGAAGAAGCTCGCCGAGATGGAGCGAAAACTCAAGAGCGGTTATACCAGTTTCTGGAGCTAACAGACTATGGACTTGCTGACGATACACCACGAGGACTTCACCATGTGGGTGGAGTGCTCAAAGTATGACGCCATCTGGGGAAAGGCGGTGAGGAATGTGGGCAGAGAGAATCTGCTCACCACCTACACGTGGACGGAGGGCGTGAAGTCAGCTACGCTCAACGATGAGCCGATAGAAAACGGAGGACAGGCTCAGGCAGTATTCTTCGACAATGCCGAATATCCCATCTGGGTGGAGTTTGGCACACATGTCAGCAAGGCGCAGTTTGGCTCGATGCTCCAAACCGACAACGACCGATTCAGCTTCCGAGGCCATACGCTGGCTGGCTTCATCAACTACGGCAATGAGATTGGGCGAAGCGAACTACAACTCATATATAATATAGGTAAGGAGCAGCGACGCTTCAAGCTGGGCTACGAGGTGCTGAGCACGAAGCTGAACTACCACGAGCATTGGAAGAAGATCATCGAGGACATTGAGGCCGAATACCGCATGCTGGCACTCGACTACATGAAACGCACATTCCATGGCTTCGCGCCTGACACGAAGGGAGACACGCCGGAGCTGATATGGTGGAGCATCTTTGCGGGCGAGCAAGAGAAGTTTGTGAAGGCTTGTCGCAGCATCATTGAGCGGCCTCGCCGCAGACTTCGCGGTTATGAGATCTATCTGAGGGCAGACAAGCTGAAGCGGGTGCCTACAAACATCGAGAACGAGTTGGCTGAGCACCGATGTGAGCAGGCACATCTGTATCGCGTGGAGGAACATATTCAGTCGAACGACACGCAGGAGAACCGCTTCCTGAAATATGCGCTCACCCAGATAACGGCCAAGTATGAATCGCTGAAGAAACGCATTGAAGCCATCAGGAACACCTCGGAAACCCTGAAGCAGGAGATGAACGATATGGAAAAGACGCTGAGCCACTTGCAGCGCAATCCATTCTTCAGAACCGTAGGACGATTCAAGGGGCTGACCCAGGAGAACTTGGTGCTGCAAAGGGCCACGGGCTATAGTCAGGTTTACAGGACATGGCAGCTGCTGAGACGCGCCTATTCGCTGAACGATGGGATGTATAGGTTGCAGTCGAAGGACATCGCCACGCTCTATGAGATATGGTGCTTCATCGAGGTGAGCCATATCGTAAGAGAGCAGATGGGGATCGATGTGGATGTGGACCATCGCAACCGCATGGAGATGAACGGGGTGTTCACATGGGAACTGGGAAAGGGGGAACACTCGCGAATCTTGTTCCGCAAAGATGGGGTGGAGTTGGCAGAACTCGTCTACAATCCCAAACATACCGACAAGGAGAACGACTCTATCAGCATGGAGCATCTGGTGGTTCCCACCGTAGCGCAAAAGCCCGACATCGTGCTGCAACTGACGAAAGACGACATCGAGAAGGGCATGAAGATGACCTATCTCTTTGATGCCAAATACCGTATCAACGACAGGACGGATGCTGGCGTAGACACCCCTCCCGATGATGCCATCAACCAGATGCACCGCTATCGCGATGCCATCTATTACAAGGACAACAAGGAGGGTGGAGCGGCTCTGAAGAAGGAAGTGATAGGCGGGTATATCCTGTTTCCAGGCAATGGCGACCCTGCGGAGGTGGCGAAGGCCAAGTTCCAGCAATCACTCGACGAGGTGAACATAGGAGCTTTTCCACTGAGGCCCAATGATGTGGAGAACAGAAAACTGTTGGAGCATTTCATAGAAGAGCTGATAGGAAAGGCTTCGACAGAGATTCTTAGCGACAGCATTCCACAAAAGGGATTGTATTATTCGCCAGAAGAACCCAAGGATGCCGTCTATATGATACTGACAATAGATGAGAGAGTGAATGAGGACGCACAATCCATCATCAACGGCACGGCCTCGTCGGTTGTCATGGGAAGGAAAGGAATGGAAGAATCAAAGGATATCCAGTCGGTGCGCTACATCGCCCCCATCATTCCTGGCGGACATATCAGGGGCTACTACAAGGTGACGAAAGCCAACCTGAAAAGAGTTGCCGATGCCGACTATCCGACACGCATCAAATTCGATGTGGCGGCATGGACAAAGCTGGAGCATCCAGCAAGATTCGGGATGGCAAGGGCTGCCTATCGTGGCTTTTGCAAAACGCGCGACGAGTTCTTCAAGCTGTGCCAAGAGCAAGCGGTGCGCTGATGCGCTCAACCGCTTCTGGTGCTTGCGAACTCGTCTTCCAACGTCACTTCATGCGCAGCCCTTCCCCTCGGCAATGACGGGGGAAGGGCTGCGCGCGTGTCTCAGCTCCTTAACTCCTAACTCTTAACTCTTAACTCCTAACTCCTAACTCTTGATGATGTTCACGTCCATGCGGTTGAAGGGGAACATGAATCCGCGCTCCTTCAGCTCCTGATAGACGGTCTCGTTCATGTAGAAGTAGACGGCCCAGTAGTCGGCGCTCTTGCACCACGTGCGGGTGTTCACCACCACGCCGCTCTCGCCCAGCTCCGACAAGCCTATCCACGGTGCGGCCACCACGGGGCTGTCCTTCACGGGGCCTTGCAGCACGAGGGGGTTGCGCTGCTGAATCTCGCTGATGGCCTGCTTCACCAGCTCCAGGTCGGTGCCGTAGGCAAACTGGTAGGTGAGGTCCACGCGGCGGTAGGGTTCTGTAGAGTAGTTCTTCATCGAGCCGGTGGAGAGTCCTCCGTTGGGGATGATGATGGTCTGCGCGTCGTTGGTGCGCAGGATGGTGTTGAAGATTTGTATCTCCTTCACCGTGCCGGCATATCCCTGTGCCTCGATGTAGTCGCCCACCTTGAAGGGCTTGAACAGCAGGATCATCACGCCGCCGGCGAAGTTCTGCAGTGTGCCGCTCAGTGCCATGCCGATGGCCACGCCAGCCGAGGCGAAGAGAGCGATGAACGACGAGGTCTCGATGCCCAGGATGGAGATGATGATGATGATGAGCGTGAACCACAGCACCACGTTGACGATGCTCGTGAGGAACGAATAGAGCGAGCTGTCGACCTTGCTGCGCTCCAGCATCTTCACCACCAGCTTCTTCACCCATTTGATGATCCACCGGCCGATGACGAATACGATGATGGCTACCAGAAGGTTCTTGCAGAAGCCCAATGCCCACTGACCCAGCATGCTGTAGGTCTCTGGCGAAAAGATTTTGTCTAACATAATTCCTTTGAAGTTTTAATTAACCGCAGATTGTGCAGATTACTCAGATAAAAAATCAGTGAAATCTGCGTAATCTGTGGTTTTTTTTGTGGTTATTTTTCTTTCTTCAGCTTCTCGTCGATTTCCTTTCCGCTGATGCCCAGTGCGGCCATGAGCGAGTAGCCCAGCGACTCTTGGCGCAGTGAGGTGGCTATCATAGGCTGCAGGGTGAACAGCGTGGTGCGGCACGTCGGGGTGGCCATCTGTAGCAGCATCCGCTTGGCGTTGCCGAGTAGGGTCTCGGGGGCTACCACCATCAGCGTGTTCAGCTTCGTCTGTTGCCCTGCCAACTGTATCGTTTCGGTCAGCAGTTTCTCTTTGCTGGCCATCTCTTCTGTCTGCACTGTGGTAATCGAGAACTCTCCTTGCCTTCCTTTGAAAGCCTTTCCATTGAGTTCTTCCTCATAGTGTCCGGGGCAGAAGTTTGTCAGGCGCTTGCTCCCTTTCTCGTGGATGAGCACCACCTGTATCTCTGCGTCGCCGTCGCCCAACCCGCCGTCGAGTGCCAGGCATTCCAGCCACAAGGCCAAGTCGGCCTCGGGCACGCGCCGCTCCAGCATCCGCTCGAAGTTCACTATCAGGTTAAATGCGATGCGGTCAACGTATTCCGCATCCACTACAATTAGGTTTTCCATTTGTTTCTATTCTTCTTTATATGGCACCAGCCGCATTTGGGCGATGCGCATGATTCTGTTGTAATTATTGTTTCTTAATTCTGCGCTTGTGATACGGGATTCTATCTTCAGGTTGGTGCCCATTTGCCGGATGTTGAAGTCATCGTTCTCATACGTGCTCATGTGCGTGGCTGGCACATAATGCTTGTTGACGATGACGGTGTCTTTCCCGCCTTCTATGGGGTTGGTCACGATGCGGATAAGCGTGGGAAGCAGGTCGTTGGCCGTGGCGTTGGGTAGCGTTTCGGGGGCGAAATTCACCACGAGCTTGTATTTCACTCCAGGCACCACCTCGTTGCTGCGGTAGATGACTCGGTGGTTAACCATTGGTACCACGGGTGTGAATCGTACGTATTTCCCACCTGGTATGGAGTCGAGCCCCGTCACCAGCTCAATGCTGACCGTCGCCAATGTGTCGCCATGCGCTTCTATGACCCAGCTCACTTCCGCCAGGTCGTCGAAGGCGTCGATGACCACCTCGCGGTTGGCGAGCCACGTGTAGAACTCGTCGGGGATGCGGTTGAGGCGATAGCCTGTGCCATCATCGAACTGGTCGCTGGTGATGTCGGCTGAGAGGTCGAGATGCTTTCCCTCTGCGGTCTCCCTCCACTGCTTCCACAGCGCATCAATCTCTGCCCATGTGGGCGCTGTCACCCCTTGGGGGAAATGATGGGCAAAGGCGGCCATAGCTTCGGGCGTGCCTTGGGCGTAGGGGAAATAGCCGTAGTCGGCCATCACGCGGGGCACGCGGAAACTGCGCTCGGGGCCGTAGAACACCACGCTCTTCATGGCTCCGTCTTCCAGCACTTGGCCTTCCGTAAAGGTGCGGTAGTAGTAGGTGGCGCCACGCTCCAAATGGGTGGCGAGATGGTTGGACGCAACATCCAAATAAAATTCTGCATACGAGTCCGAATTGTTGTAGGGCACTCTCATGCTCATGTTGTTAGTCATCTTTTCGCCTATGACCAGATAGTGGCAATAAGGAAAAATGTTCGACATCATGTCTCTGTGGATATTGATGCCGCGCAGAGTGACATCCTCGGCGTAGGCCTTTTGCTCGCAGTTGTCCACCGTGAGTCCGGGCTTAGTGCCAAAGCAGAGTCCATGTCGGGGGGTGAAGTTCTTGGGCACGCTGTCTTCCCAGAAGATTCCCACGGTGTATTCCCCGTCAATCTTCCAGACGCTGTTCACGTTCCACGCCACTTGGTAGCCGTTGTCGTGGGTGGAGGTATAGTCGGGGGTATAGGTGGTGGTGGGCGCATGCTTGTAGAAGTTGATGTCGGTGCGCTCCTTCACGCCGTTCACGTATCGGCGCGTGGTGCCGTCCTTCATGTGGAGCACGATGACATCTTGTGCCAAGGCTCCGGCGTAGCAGCTCATGAAGGCCACTGTGATAATCGCTATGATTTTTTTCATGTTGCTTTTCTCCTTTCTCACTCTTCGGGTATCTCTTGGTTGTCGTAGACGGCCTTGGGTACCAACTCAAAGTAGTCGATCATCATCTCCTTGGCGCTGCTGTATGGCGATGCGGCACGCCACTCTATGCGCAGCGTGTTGCGGTTTCTACCATCGCTGACGATGTGCCCCAGGACGTATCGTAGTGAATATTGTGAATCATCGAACAAACTGAATTGGTGGCCACCTGAATTGAAACGCATACACGCCTTCGGTGCATGCATCACCTTTGGCTGCGTGGCGGTGTAGTCCTTGATGGCCTGTGCACGATAGTTGTTGGCTCGCTCCGACCAGTCGATGCTTTCGCCCGTTGTGGAGTCTATGCCGATGAAGCCGGCAATGATGGCATCATGTAGTACGCCGGTATAAAATAGGTAGGGGCCGTTATACATCTTTTTGTACGGGTCTTCCGTTGTGAGCATCTGCTCGCCCGTCTTCACGTCGGTCACCAGGAAGAGACTGTCGCCCTGCTGCTCTACGGTGAACACATGCGTTTCCATATAGGCAAGTATATCCGCCCCCAGGGGAGTCTGGCCGAAAGGCATATCGGCATCATAGTAGCCTCGGGAAAGCACAAGCGAGTCGATGGTCAACTGTCCGTTTAGGTAGACATTCACGCTGGGGCGCATGTCTGTGACCGCTAAGCCCATGCGCACCTCCCACTCGCCAGGGGGTAGGGTGGGCAACTGGATATTGAAGTCGAATGGGCCAAAAATGTTGATTTCGTCGCCCTGCCAGCAATAGAAATTGGCGTCAGTCCTGCGTGCCACCAAGCCAGGCGCTTCGGGCGAGTGGCCGGTGATGTTCTCCATGGCATCCCATTTGTAGATGTAGTTGTGACCACTAGGAGTGCTGCCGGGATCGTCAGTCATGAAGTAGTCACCCCTCATCTCCTGATAATTGTTCATGATGTCGGGCGAGAGTGTCTTGAAGTCCATTCGCCACAGCTCGCTGCCCAGTACGTCGTCGCGTGTGGGTAGGTCGTAGGCCAGTATGCGGTCGATGTAGAAGTAGTTGCCGTTGAAGCAGGGGTGGTCGAAGCCCTGCTCGCCGTCGGCCACAACCTTTGCCCCGCGCACCTGCTTGCCGTATTTGTCGGGCTCAGTGCCCAGTCCTCTGTGGTTCAGATAGACACCGCTGTCGTTGCCAATGAGTGGGTAGCTGAACTTTAGTACACCCTGCTCCATCAGAGTGCCATACCACACGTTGATATCGGTTAGGGTGGCATCTACAAACCTTTCGGTCATCTTACCGTCGTAGAACGTCAGATACCAATAGGTGCTGCCGTGGCGCAGGATGTGGTAGGCCACGAAGCGGTTGAGTGAGTTGCGGCGGTCGGTGGGGTCGCTGATTGCGGCATCGTCGGGGAAGACGGGGTCGTACACCTGCTTGGCGTAGGCCTTCAACTGCTCGATGTTGCCGATGCCTTGCGCGGCAAAGACATCGTCGGTCTCGGCAAAGACGGTGAAGTTCTTGTAGCGGTGCTCATTGAACCAAGCCACTTCATTCCAGACATACGACCTGTAGTAATACCTCGGCTCGCTGGGCGTAGTATAGTCGGCATACCAGTAGCAGCGGAGCGTGTCGGCTAACCCCGTCAGCTGTAGGGCTTGGCTAAAGAGCTGTGTCTTCGGGTCGGCAGCGAGGATGCCTGGCAGTAGCCGCTGCCCGAACTGTTCGTCTGTCTCGTAGGTTATCTCCAACACATCGCTGGAGAAGATGGGCACGTCGTCGTCGACGAGGATGTATTCCTGGGCGGTGGCGGGGGTGACCAGCGCCACGAGGGTCAGTAGTAGCAAAGGCTTCTTCATGGCTTCATCAGTTTAAAGGTGAAACAATGGTTGACGCTCACCAAGTAGATGCCACGCTGCTCGCCATCGATGCTGACGGTGGCCTCGCTGCCCCGACGGTTGATGATGGCTTTTGCACGCTTGCCATCGATGCGATACACTTGCAGCCGGTCGGCATCCTTCAGTCCGCTCACATGCACCACGCTGCTTCGTGTCAGGTCGAAGCTGATGCGGCTCTCGTCGGCCTCGATGGTTTCAAGGTTCAGCTCCTCCGCCGTGGTCATCTTCAGGTATGCCACTGCGTCGCGCTCGAACTGAAGCTGTCGGGCCTCGTTGCCCTCTGCAAGATAGTCTATCTTCATCACCCCAAACGAACAACCCACATGGGGATTCTGAACCGGCACCATAAATCGTAGGGTGTTCCCGTCGGTCAGGCCAACAATCAGCACGCCCTGGCCTGCCGCCAGTGCGCCAATTGACATCGACCACCATAAGAGTAATGCAAGTATTGCTTTCGTTTTCATGTATGTTTGGTTGATTACTTATTATACACTTGCAAAGATAAGCTATTTTTTTTGACTAACCAAATTTTTTTTTGTAAAAAAAGCAGGGCAACACCAGTTTTCACTGTTGCTGCCCCGTTCTTTCCTCCCTCCACCCTCCACCTTTAACCCTTCACCCTCACATCATGCCGTGGCGTAGTAGCGGCGTGCGGCCTCTTCCTGTCGGGCTTGCGAGAAGTTGCTGACGCGCTTCAGGTAGCCGATGATGCGGGTCATGTAGTCGATGTTCTTCGAGTGGCAGTGGGGGCACTCCTTCAGGTAGCGCTTGTCGATGTGTCCGCAGTCGTTGCACACGGTGTTGGGGATGTTGAATGTGAAGTAGTTGCACCCCTCCTTGGCGGCCACGCGCAGCAGCTGCAGGTATTGCTCCTTCGAGAGGTGCTCCTCCAGGTTCATGTGCAGGGCCGAGCCGCCAGTGAGGTGCTCGATGTAGGGTGCGCCGTGCAGCTTGAACTTGTCGATGACGCTCAGCGAGTCGTCTTCCACCACATAGAAATACGAGTTGTAGCAGTCGCGCGGCACGAAGTAGCCGTCCTCGCGGTCCCACTTGGCGTGCTTCACGCCTACGTTCTCGGCGGGAATCATCTCGCAGTTGAACATCACGTCCTTCGTGCGGTACTGCTTGTTGTATTTCTCCACCAGGCCGAGGATGCCCTGCACGAAGCGCAGATACTGGTCGTTGGGCGTGATGCGCAGCCCCATGAACTCGGCGGCCTCCACCAGGCCGTTGATGCCGATGGTGAGGTACTGGCGCGAGATGTTGATGTAGCCAGCGTCGAAGAGGGGCAGCATGCCGTGGGCTTGCAGCTCCTTCAGGTTCTCGTTGTAGGCCAGCTGCACCTTGTGGCAGAGGTCGATGACACCGCCGAGATAGTCCAGGTAGTCCAGCTTGTGGTTCACGGCATACTGGACGCAGCGGTTCAGGTTGATGGTGAGCACGCTCTTCGAGCCGGTGCTGACGCCGCCGGCGCCCAGGGTGTAGCTGAAGCCGTTGTCGGTGATTTCGTTGCGCAGACGGCAGCAGCTGCTCAGCGAGTCGGCGTTGTCGCTCATATAGGTGAAAAACGAGTGTCCCTCGGCATACATCTCGGCGGTGAACTCGCCCCACTCCTTATCCTTCGGCTCGCCGTTCTCGTCGACGAGCAGGGCCATCGTCTCCACGGGGAAGGTGAGCAGGGTCTTCGTGCGCTCCTTGTTGAACCACTTCATGAATCGCTTCTGCAGCCAGCTCAGTCCGTCCCAGTCGGGCTTCGAACCATCGGGGAAGTAGAACTCGCCAAAGATGCTCTCGAAGTAGTAGCGGTCGTAGTAGGCCACGTTCCAGAACACGGCCTGGTAGTTGCGGGCGCCGGTGGGCTGGTTGAGCGTGTAGACAATCTGCTCGAAATAGTCGGTGATGACCTTGTCGAGCGTGCGGTGCTTCAGCGAGAGGTCTACCACCTCGTCGACCCGCTTCCAGTAGTCAAGCCCGAATTCCTTGCCGATGAAGTAGTTCATGTACATCAGAAACTCTGGCGTGGCGCAGGCGCCGCTCAGCATCGAGCTCACCATGAACACCATGTTCACGAAGCCGCCGCAGTAGCTCTTCAGGTTGGTGGGAGCGGTGGAGTTGCCGCCGATGCTCTTGGTACCGCCGATGAGCCAGGGGTACATGGTGATGCTGGCGCAATAGTTGGCCAGCGACGTCTCGTCGTTCTTATATATAAAGTGGTGTGTCAGCTTGTCGATATATTCGTCGGCCAGCTGCTTGCCATACATCTTCTTGATGCGGTCGGTGAGCAGGCGGCGGTTCAGGCGGATGAAGTTGCTCTTGGGCAGCTCGCCGATGAGCGTGGCAATGTTCTTGTGCTCCACGTTGGCATTGGCATCGTACTTCGAGCCGGTGGCGGCGTTCACGCTCTCCATATATTCCGAGAGGAACTGCATCTTCTCCAGCGTCTCGCGGTCTTCGGTGTGCTGCTGGCGATAGAGGATGAACGATTTGGCCACCTGGTAGTGGCCTTCGCACATCAGGGCTTCCTCCACCTGGTTCTGGATGTCCTCCACCGTGATGTTGTCGTGCATGTCCAAGTGGTTCAGAATCTTCGACACGGTGGCCAGGTCGGCCGACTGATTCACACTTTCAAACGCCTTCACGATGGCGTTCATAATCTTGTCTAACGAAAAACGGTCTTTCGAACCGTCGCGTTTGGTAATGGTAAAGTTCTTAATTTCCATTTGCTTATTGGTAAGTTGTTGTTTCGTTGCTTCAATAGGGTTGTTCGTTTTGGAAAACTTTTTTCTTTTTCGCTTTTCAAAAGTTGTCCGTTTCGGAAAACGCTATTCGTGTGCAAAATTACAAAATAATCTCGACATGCCAACAATAATGGCCGAAAATTTTCCGTTTTTTTTTCATTTCGTTTCAGCATCCAGCTACCGAAGCCCACTTTTTTGTAGCCCGCCAGCTCTGTTATTGATGGCCTGAGCCTTGCTAATTATTGCCGTTGGATTATTTGATGTGATTCTTGACTGTTTATCCATCGCGAGGCTTCCTATGGACATCAATCTATCATAGCCTTATGGCGCATAGCATAGAAAAGGCATGCGGAAATAGTTGGAAAGCCCCGTCAACGTTCGCCAATGGTCGTGACAAAAGTTTATTTCACGACGATGAACGTTAAAACCACGACGTGGAACGAGAATTTCACGTCGAGAAATAAACTTTAATGATTATCCGCAATCAGGTGACAAGGACGCTTTCAGCGTCTGGAATCTTCAAAAAAACGCCACCGTCTTTTCAACCGCAACAGTACGAAATTAAACGATTATCAGCATGTACCCGATAGACGGTCTGGACTCGACCTCTGGTCGCTCGTTGCCCATTCTTGCGTCCTTTTGGTAGCAAGGTGAGAGCGACCAGAGGTCGAGCGCGGGGCGTCGGGCGATTGCGGATAACCATTTCTCTATATTCATCATCACTTACAAATTTCGGTTGGCAGCGGCCGCTGCCATCATTGGCGGCGTTCGCTGCCATCATTGGCAGCGGCCGCTGCCAATCATGTCCCCGCCCGCTGCCAACCTAAA
>JAFWQT010000086.1 GCA_017508965.1 Prevotella sp.
AGGGAGAAATAAAAAAACTGCTGAAGAAGCATCTTGGGGATTAACCTCTGTTCACATGAACGGGGAACCGCCCCCGTTCATGTGAACAGGACAGCCCCCCTGTGCTCACTCACGCGCGTATAAAAAAGTTTTTTCTCGAAAAAAATGCCACTTTGCCACTTGCCCTGTGTTTATGGGGGTTCGCGCGGTGGCATTATGGTGGCATTAGTGGCATTTTCGGGCGAATCCGATTAATTTTCTCGCATTACAAATGCTTACACTCATTGTGGTTGGATTGCAAATCCGACCAAACGGGGGAGGGTAGTTCTTGCGCCATCAAAATCCCCGACAAATTGGCTGCAATAATATGTAGAAAAGTAACGTGGGATTTAAGCCTTCCCAGCCCCTTTTAGGCTTCCGACGAGCAGAAAATGGGGTTCAATTGGGCAAATAATAGGGAATTGAACTTCAAATAATAGGCTTTTGAAGTTCAAAAAATAGGGATTTGAAGTCAAAACAAAAGGCTTTTAGACTGTGATTGGGGCCTAATTACAGTCTAAAAGCCTATCAATTAAAGTTCGGAAGATTATAAAAGGAAATCTGGAAGCGGGAGCATTCATCCAAAAGACTCATTATCAGCAATTTGCGGATAATGGCTCAAAACTCGCGTATTTGCCTGCCATCGGGCGTCTGATGACTTCCACGCCACTCTCAGGGCACCAAAATTCGGAATTTTCTTGACGTTTCGCCAAATAAACAAGAATCTTTAAAAATCTGACAAAAATAATCCCTTTAAGCCTATCATGACCAGAAACAGCTGGCCCTTCCTTCATTTTTGCAAGATTTTTGTAGATTTTCGTCAATGCAAATATAATGGAATGCGCCCAATGAGTTTGGACGGAAAAGGAAAAATCCTGCTCCCGTAACATCGTGTGAAAGGGGAACCGTCAGGCTGCTCATCCAAACAAATCATCTAGGGTTACTTCGTTCTGTATCATGTTATAGTAACTGTTGTGGGCTACGCCATTTGTAGTAACCATGACGAGATGCAGCGTGCGTTTGTCTTTTGACTGCTCCTGATATGCTTCCAGCTTGTTTTGCAGGTTAGCGGCGTAATCCTTGTCAATGGTGAAGGCATTGGCGGAATGCTTCATTTCACAAATGTCGGTAAATCCATCGGCTCGTTGCATCACAAGATCAATCTGTGCTCCGCGCCTCTCTTCTGTCCCACGGGTGAACCACGAGCATACGTTTGTCTGAACACCGGCGATGCCAAGTGCGGCCTTTATCTGCTGAACGTGCTGCAGGCATACTCGTTCAAAGGCATGTCCCTTCCAGACGTTATGTGATGTGGACGTGAAGGTGTTAGCCCAATAGTGTTCGTCGCTGAAGGCATTTTTTTTGATGCAGAGGTAATAGAAGAGGGTGTAGTTGTCTGTCAGCTGAAAAAGTGCGTTTGCCTCGGCTGTATCGGCAGAAGCAAAGCGGCGGATGAAACCGCACTCTTCCAACTCTTCCAATATGTTGGAGAACGTGCCTCCGTCGGTGAGCTTGCTTTCATGCAGTATGTCCTCCCTTGTCATTCCTGTCCTCCTGCCATCACTCAGACATTCGATTACTTTGAGGTAATTCTCTGGGCGTTTGAACAGGATGGCATAAAGTGCATCGAACTCATCACGCAGCTGGGCCGTTTCCGTGAAGAACAGCTGGTCAACGTTCTGGGCTACACTTAAACCTTTCTTCAGGAAACTCCAGTAGTAGGGTATGCCGCCGAGAATCATGTAAAGTTCCAAAACGTCTTTCCTGCCAAGGGCAAGATTGGCACTCTTGGCAAAGAGTTCGCATTCGCGGAGGGTGAAGGGAACGAGTTTGATACGGTTGGTCAGTCGTCCGCGAAGCCCCCCCTTGTCTTTCAGGAGCTTTTTGCTGATCCATGAGGTGGCACTACCGCATACGATGAGCACGATGTCCTTCTCCCAACGTGCCGTGGCCCACCCATTCCAGAAGTTTTCCAGGGCACCGATAAGGTTTCCCTTAGGCGTGTCCATCCATGGTAGTTCATCGATGAAAAGAATCTTCTTGCCAGCAGGAGCGTTGTTGATGAGTTGCTTCAGTAGTTCGAAGGCATCAATCCAAGTTTTGGGAATGGCGCACTTCATGCCTGCCGCCACTAAGGAGTTGCGGAATGCCGTCAGTTGCTGGCGAAGTGTTCCTTTTGCAACTCCTGTGTGCTGAAAGCAGAACTGGTAGTTGAAGGTTTCTCTGATGAGATACGTCTTGCCTACACGCCGTCTGCCATATACGGCGCAAAACTGCGATTCCTCTTTGTCAAGAAGCCCCAGCAGTTCACGTTGTTCTTTTTCTCGCCCGACAATCATGGTGATATATGCTTTTATTGATTTCCGCTGCAAATATAGTAAAAAAGTTTCTATAATCAGCGGAAATGTTTGTTTTTCTTCATATTTCCGCTGGAAATAACGTATTTTTTAGCAGAAACAAGATATGTGGAGGCCATTCGCAGGCGCTTTTTTCTGTAAGATTTACAGCAGAAAATGAAAAGTCGGACATCTCCTGTTTTCTGGAAAATAATCCCATAAGGGTACAATGAATCCATGATAAAAATCGCCCGGTTGTGTGTTTATGGACGGGAAGGTCTTTCTTTTTATTTTGATGCAGGTCAAGAAAACTGTAATTTACGGAAAAATGATGGCAAAAAACTTGCTGTGTGCGCACACAGTGTGTAATTTTGCACTCGAAAAGATAACAGGTATAACATTTTTAAGGGTAACAATTATGATTATTTTAAATTTCGTCGTATTGCAGTTGGCTATGGTTTTGAAGAACACTACGCTGACCCTCATCAAGGGATAAATAAAACCCCAGCCCAGCCCTCTCCCAGTGAGAGAGGATTAGGAATCATAGATTAAATTTTATTAAGAGTCCAGCCATCGTTTGACGGTGGCTACTTTGTCTTTGCTGACGATGATTTCTTCGTCAGGGAAGGCGGTTACGTGGATGCGCATCTTGCCGAGGAAATAGGTGGAGAGTTTGCTGACGGCAGCGGCACTGACGATGAACTGGCGGTTAACGCGCATGAAGCGCTGCGGGTCGAGTTGGCTCTCAGTTTCTTCGAGGGTCATATTCAGTGCGTGGGTCTTGCCATCTAAGGTGCAGAGACGTACGACGCCGTCACGAATGGTGATGTGGCTCACGTCGCTGACAGGGACTATCATATATTCGTCGGCACGATGAGGAATCAGGAAGCGTTCGCGATAGCGGATGGTCTGGCTCTTTACCGAGGCCAGCAATTGGGCGATGGCATCGGTTGATGAGCCTTGAGCATTATACTTTGAACTTTGAACTTTCTTTAGCGCTGCATGCAGTTCCTCGCTGTCGATGGGCTTTAGCAGATAGTCGATGCTGTTGAACTGAAAGGCCTGTACGGCATATTGGTCGAAAGCGGTGGTAAAGATGACGGGAATTGCCTCGGGTACCATGCGAAGCGACTCGAAACTCAGACCGTCGCCTAATTGAATATCGCTGAGAATCAGCTCGGCGTTGTGACCTTCATCGGCAAAAAAGGCCTTTACCTCGGCATTGCTGGCGCATACGCCTGCAATATCGTGCTCACCTTCCAGCATCCTGCGCAGTCGGTCGGCATTGCTTTGTTCGTCTTCTATAATCAGTATTCTCATGTTTTAATCAATGGGATAGTCACACAATATCTATCAGCATTATCATAGATTTTGACCTTCTTGTTCGTCAGCAACCGATAGCGTTCAGCGATGTTGTGCTGGCCTACGTTGGTGCTGTCAGCCGTCGTGATAGGCTGTTTTTTGTTGCTTACGCTAATGCGCTTGCCATCGGCTGTCACGTCGATAATGAGCGGACGGGCTATGGTGTGCTCGTTGTGCTTGATGGCATTCTCTATCAGCATCTGAAGGGCAGCGGGCGGAAGCGAACCTTCGCAGGCTTTGACGTCGTCGGTTATCCTCACTTGTATGCCCTCGCCGAAGCGCTGCTGCAATAATGAGAGATAGCGTTGCAGGAACTCAAGTTCCTCTTGTAGCGTTACCGTACTGTGGTCGAGGTGCGACAGCGTGTAGCGGTACACTTTCGAGAGGTTCATCAGGTAGGCTGACGCCCGCTTTGGGTCTACCTCGATGAGGTCGGCCAGGATGCTGAAGTTGTTGAAAACGAAGTGCGGACTCAGCTGGTTCTCCAATGCCTGCAGACGGAACTTATCGCGTTCACGTTCGGCTTTCTCTCGCGAACGCCAGTAGTAGAGCGTCACCACCGTTGTGAACAGGCAGCAGGCGGCATAGTCCACCAATATCATCCCCGACGTCCAGGGCCAGCCGTACTTCAGCATTTCCCTGAAATCATCGTCGGTGAGCAGCCACAAAGCGTAGTAGAACAGCAGTCCCAGCAACGACAGGCTCAGCACCATGAGTACTCCGTGTATGATTCGTCTTATTATCATTTGGCAACAAAGTTACGAATATTTTCTTAAATGTTGGCGGTTTTATGCGAATATATCACCATGCTCCGCCCCATTCTCCGAATCCGCCCCATTCACCGTCCCAATCATTGTGGCGCTTCTTCTCTTCCTTCAGCGCGTTCTTGCCACCGAGGATATTGAATTTATAGACCACGCGGAGCATGCCGTACCGATAGATGGCGTTGTGGCGCGAGTCGGTGCGCTTGAGGGCGTCGATGGCTCGGCTGATATTGGTCTGCTGCCCCAGGATGTCGTTCACTTCGAGCATCACGGTGAGGGCGCGGCCGCGGAGGAAGGAGTGAGCCAACTGCGCGTTCCATAACAGTTCGTTGGTGTTCATCTCGCTCTGGGCGTAGCCTCGCCGGCTGCTCATGCCGATATCGGTGGTGAGCGTAGTGCCCCATGGCATAGTCCACTCCAGCTCGGCACCGTAAGAGAAGTCGTAGGTGTTGCGGTTGGCCATCTCGTTGAGGTCGTTCTTGGCATTGGCGTATGCCAGCCGGCTGTTGAGCATGGCGCTGAACTGTTCGTTACGGTACGAGAATTCGATGCCGCCGTCGATGTCGATGCTGCGGGTGACGGTCTTCATGTCGGTATTGGCGTTGTCGTTGTTGTAGAAGCCGACGTGGCGCGAGTAGTCAGCGCCAAGGTCGGCACCGAAATTAAATAGTTTCTTCTTACCCAGCCCTGCGTTGAAGCCGAAACCTCCGCCGCCGTTCCAATTGCCGTTGATGTTCATCGGCATGGTGGTGCGCACGCCCGTCTGGTTGTTGTAGGTGGTTTTGTTGTCGATGCTGTTGCGGGTGGCGTTGAACCAAAGCCAGGAGTAGATGCCTTGCATCTGCTCGGCATTGAAGGTGTTGAAGTCGGCCATCAGATTGTGCGAGAACGAAGGCTTCAGTTCAGGGTTACCCTTGGTGATGACCAGCGGGTTCGAGTCGTCTGTGATGTCGAGCAGGTTGGTCATACTGGGCTGGCGCGTGCGGCCGTTGTAGCGGAAGTGCAGGTTGGTGTGGCGGTCGAAGTTCCAGCGCAGATTGACACGCGGGGCTACGTTGAAGACCTTTCGCGTAATTTCTGGATACTCCTTGCCCATGTACTTGTAGTTGAGCGTGGTGCGCTGGGGCAGGAAGTCAAGACCGATGCTGAAGTTGTAGTTGTCGCGCACACGGCGGAAACTCACGTTGATGGTCTGGTTGTAGTTGCGGTATTCCGAGAACTGACTCAGGCGGTTGGCTATGGAGTCGCTGCCGTTTAGCACATACTTCATTTCTTCCATGAACCGCAGCACGGCATCTATGTCGTAGCGGTTTGCTGTCATGCTCTCGGCGAGCGTTTGGTAGGCATTGCTGTCGTAGATAAAGGCGCGGCGGTCGTTGCGGCTATAGCTGTAGTCGTAGGTATAGCTCAGCTGCAGGTAGGTGCGGTCGGCGATGGGCTCGCTGTAGGCCAGCTGTCCGCTCATGCCGAAGTTTCGCGAGGGTGTGTCGTAGTAACGGTTGTTCTGCTGGGTAGTGCCCTGCGAATTGTAAGTGATGTTGGCCGCCGAGAGTTGCTGGCTGCTGCCGCTTCCGTAGTTGCCCTTAACGAGCAGGGTCAGGTTGCGGCCCTTGTTTCCGAACTTACGGTTCAGCTGCAACTCGCCGTTGAGGTTAGTGTTGGTGTTGATGCTCATGTTGCGGCTGGTGTTGGTATTGACAATCATCTCCATCAGCTGGTCGCTGTACGAACCCGACGATGAGTAGCCGCGACCACGGTTGCGCTGATAGGTCAGGTTGGGACGGAAGATGATGTTGGTCATCGTGTCGGGTTTCCACTCGAAGCGGAAGTTGCTCGTCAGCCGGCGGTTCGACGTGAGATTCTTCGAGTAGTCCTGGGCGAACTTAGCCAACGAGGCGTTGAAGTACTCGGTTGTCGAGGAGTTCTCGTTATCGTTGCCGTCGTAGCGATAGCGGATGCTGCCTCCCGTCTCCAGTTTCGGCTTTGCCGTGGCGAAGTTGCCGCCAATCTCCTTGCTGCTGCGCAGGCCCTCGTTGCCCCATCCCCAGCGACCGCCACCGCCGCCGAAGCCCATGTCGGCCACGTTGTTGGCGCTGCCGATGACGGTGGCCTGGAAGTCGTCTTTGAATCGGTTCACGTTCATGCGCTCTGAATAGCGGTGCTTGGTGCCTGCGCCCAGGTTCACGTTGCCGAACCAGCCGTTTTTCATGCCTTTCTTCACCGTCAGGTCGAGCACCGTCTCCTCCTCGCCGTCGTCGATGCCCGTCACACGCGACCGGTCGCTTTTCCGTTCGTAGGTCTTCAGCTTGTCGATCATCTCCGTGGGAATGTTCTTCATCGCGACCTCTTTGTCGTTCAGGAAGAACTCCTTACCATCGACGAGAATCTTGCTCACCGTCTTGCCGTTTATCTTGATGGTACCGTCCTTATCCACCTTCGCGCCGGGCAACTGCTTCACCAGCGCCTCCAGCGTCGAGCCCTCAGGCACCCGATAGGCCGCTGCGTTATACACTAGCGAGTCGCCCTGTACTTTCACCTTCACGGCATGCGACTTCACTACTACACCCTCCAGTTCGAGGCTCTTCCACACCGCGGTGTCTGCTGCCACCGAGTCCTTCACGCCATCTTTACTCTGTGCCATCATGCCGACGCTCGCCAGCATCATCACGGCCATCATCAAAACTGATTTCTTTTGCTCGTTCATATTTTTCTATATCGCGATTTTCGGATGCAAAATTATCATCCTTATGCGCGAAATAAAAAAAGAAAATAGGTGAAACGGGAAAAGTCGGGGGTGAATCATCACCCATTCACCTTATTTTAATAGTGGAACGAGCTGCCGCCGAGGAACTCGCGGAGCAGCGAGGTGGGCGGTATCTGCTTGTCGGGCACGGGACTGATGTAGTGCAGGAACTGGCGCAGACGGTAGGCCTCGGAGTATTCGTCGCAGTTCTCGGGCACCTGTTCGAGCAGCGGGAGTGCCTGTTCGCGAATGACGGCCAGTTCGAAGAACATGGCGGTGTTGAACATCATGTCGGCATTTTCCTGATAGGGGAAAATCCATTTCTTCTCGCCCGCGCGCACCGAAGGCCATCGGCGGATGGTTTCCTGAGCCGAGCAGCCGCGGTATTTATGGTCGCGCACAATGCGGCGCAGCAGTCGGTTGTCGGTGGTGGGGATGTAGTTGTGGTCGTCGAGCAGGATGGTGGTCAAGGCCGAGGCGTAGATGCGGAACTTCATTTCCTCGGGAATCTCGGCCGTCAGCAGCGGGTTCAACGCATGGATGCCTTCCACCACGAGCACCTCTTTCTCTCCGAGGTGTAGTTTCTTGCCCCCGTTTTTCTCGCTCTGGCCTGTCTGGAAGTTGTATTTCGGAAGCTGCACCTCCTGGCCTTCGAGCAGCTGTTTGAGCTGCTGGTTGAGCAAATCCAGGTCGAGCGCATACAGGCTTTCGTAGTCGTAGTCGCCTTTTTCGTCGCGCGGTGTCATGTGCCGGTCCACGAAATAGTCGTCGAGCGACATCATCACGGGTGTCAGTCCGTTGGTCATGAGCTGCACCGAGAGTCGTTTGCAGAAGGTGGTCTTGCCCGACGAGGAGGGTCCTGATATGAGAACGATTCTCGGATGTTTCGGCGATTCGTAGATAGTGTCGGCAATGCGCGAGATTTTCTTCTCCTGCAAGGCCTCCGAGACGTTGATGAGCTGGGTGGAATAGCCTTTCTGCACGGCATCGTTGAAGTCGCCCATGGTGCGTATTTTCAGGATGCTCTGCCAGCGGTGGTGCTCCTGGAAGATTTCGAACATCATGTCCTGCTTGATCATCGGGCCCAGCTGGCTGGGGTCGCTTCTTGCGGGAATGCGCAGCAGCACCCCGTCGTAGTATTTCTCCAGCCCGAAGAGATACAGCTGAGAGGTGTTGGTGAGCAGTGTGCCGTAGTAGTAGTCGTAGTAGCCGCCCAGTTCGTAGTAGCATGAATAGAGGCTTCCCGACGAGCGCAGCAGCTTGGCCTTCGACACGTCGCCCAGCCGCTGGAACAGCTCCACGGCCTCGTCGGTGGGACATTCGTGGCGGGTGATGGGCAGTTTGGCGTCGATGATTTCCTTCATGCGGGTTCTCAGCCGTGCCACGTCGTCGTCGGTGACGGGGCGGCCCAGGTGCAGGTCGCAGTAGAAGCCGTTGCTCACGGGAATGTCGATCACCACGAGTGCCAGTCCGAAGAGGTCTTTCACGGCTTTGCACAGCACGAAGAACAGGGTGCGCGTGTAGGCTCTCGAGCCCGAGGGGGTGGTCATGTCGAGGTATTCCACGTCTTTGTTGTGGTACACGCGGAAGTTGAGTCCTTCCACTTTGTTGTTGACCTTTGCCGAAACGGGTCCGTACTCCATGTTAAGGCCGAAGCCTGAATAAATCTCGCCGAGCGTGCTCCCGATGGGGAACTCTCGCGTCTCTTTATTGTTTCTGCAACGGATTTTTATGGTCTGCTTCATAGTAGTAATAGATGTTAGTAATTTTGCTGCAAAGGTATAAAAAAAAGTGAAGAGTGAAGAATGAAGAGTGAAAAAAACATTGGAAATCATAACTCTACACTCTACATTCTACACTCTACACTAAAAAAAAGTATCAGAACGACAACCTTATTCCTAATGGGAACATCAGGGTGAATGGGTGCTCGGTGCACCATGTCTTTATTCCGTCGGAACTGTGGAAATAGTATTGCAGACTGGGCTCGGCGAAGATACCGATGGTTGGAGTCAGATTGTATTGCAGTCCGAGGCCTAAGCCTAAGGAGAACTGGGCATTGGGCGAGAGCTTGTATTGCTCTGAGTCTATTAACAAACCATCACGCCAATAATAAGACTCTCCGCTACTCTTCAGGGGCAGTTCGCAGACGACCGACCCTATGGTGTAGAGATTCCAGTGTTGGCGCTGCCAAAGGTTATAGCCAGCTCCTAAGGAGATTCCCAAGTAACGGATGCGCTGTTGCTGTTCCATGTATAAATAGGTGTTGCCAACACGAGTCTCTGTGGAGAGCAGCGTATAGCGGAGTCCGCCGTCGAGCCACCAATTCGAGCCTATGGGGTAACGGGCATTCAGCGCAACAGTAATCGGCATGCGGTGGTGGGTCACGGAGTCAATGTCACTGTTTGCTCCCTCAATTCCGTATGGCAGCTGACTGGCGTTGCCATTGGGCAGACCGCTGTAGGCAAGCGACAAGTCGAGGTTGGAGTGGGTGTTGGGTGTTGGGTGATGGGTGTTAGGTGTTGGGCGTTGGGTGATGGTGGATAGATTATCCCCAAGGTTCCCACTATTATTAGCAGTATCGGTCTTCTCTATATTCTGAGCGGTCTCTTTTTCTTGTACAGGCTCAATGGCAATTGCTGTGCTGTCGGTTTCCTCCCTTTCCTCTGCTTTGATTCTTACCGCTAATACTGGTTTCGGCAAGGTGACGGGCATGTTGTCTCTCGTAATGATTTTGACAGGCATGGAAACTGTATCTCCTGAGTGTTCATCTTTCGGATTCTCTTTCGCCATCTTTCTCGTGTCTGTCGGTGTGCTTTCAGAATCGTTAGCCGCTTCGGGCTGGTTGTTCTGTGACGACCAGAAATAGTAGCCCCCAAATGGTAAGGCTGCGAGAAGAAACAATACAAGCATCTTCAGCAATTGCCGCAATTGCTTTTTAGCCCGCAGCAGTTGTGATGATGAAGTGTGGGGCTCAATGCCTAACAGGTCGGCTATCTGCTGGTGGGTCAGTCCGTCGAGCACCGAAAGCCTGAAGACCTGACGGTAGCCGTGGGGCAAATGGTCGATGGCTTTCTGCAATTCGTCGTAGGTGACAGGTACAGCGGGCTCGGTAACTTGTGCCGCCTCTTTTGTTTCATCGACGGGAATCAACGGACGGTTCTGCCGCTGCTGGACATAGAGCAAGCAAACGTTTTTCACCACTTTGTGCATCCATTGCCGCCCTTTCTCGGGTAAGCGCAGTTTTTCGATATTGCTGAAAATGAGCAGGAAAGCATCGTGAAGGAGGTCGTTGGCCGTGTCGTCGTTGGCTTCGTACTTGCGGCAATGGGCCAACAGTTCGTCGTGCATGGTCGTGTATAGCTCTCCCAAAGCTTCTCTGTCACCTTGCTGACATCTGCGAATCAGTTTCTCCATTCCGCTTCCTGTTTTTAATTGACTGTTACCACTTGTTGGTTATTTCACCACTTTGGTATTACCTATGATGTAGATGCCTTTGCCTGGCCGGTGGCCATTGACTGGCCGTCCCGACAGGTCATAGCACTTCTTCGACGGGTTGAGACGGCTGTTCTTTATGCTGGTGCTACTTCCCTCAACGATGGTATATACTATTTTTCTGCTTTGAGAAGAATCACCATCCTCTGAAGGTCCAGCCGGCTGTCCTTGTTGTCCTTGCTCACCTTGTTGTCCTTGCTCTCCCTGCTGTCCTTGCTCTCCCTGTTGACCTCCTCCTTGGTTATACTCTGCTAAGACAAAGCATCTGAAAGGCTCCATCGGTTGGCCGTCGTCGGTGTGGATGAAGTATTGTTCTTTCCCTCTGTGATAGCGGTAATTATAGGGGGCTTCAACTTGATCCACAGTGGTTCCAGTGAAAACGAAATTGTCTTTGCCGACAGCAACGAATCCCGTATTCTTCACGGTCTTGTTTTGTCCGCAGAAAAGTATTCGTGTGCCGTGGGCTCCGTAGGCGAACTGCACCAGGTAAGGTGTGTTGGCATTCAGGAGTGTGGCATCGGCCTGACTGAATGTAAGCACCTCGTTGTCGTGGCCGCTAAAGATTGCCGTCTGAAGCCACCCTTCGGGCATAGGCCCGTTAGCATCTTCGGGAATCACCAAGTCGGCCTCGAAGGGCAGCAAGACCGACTCGTGGCATGGCTGGTTGAATGCTGGTTCGTCGTCTGCGTCGTCCCATCTTGGTGTCAGCTTCAGCATCGCATCGGTGGCGGTGAAGGTCATGGGACAATAGAAACAGGCAAGATCGGTGAGCAGCAGACCATCGCAGACACCGTTGCACACCACATTGGCACTGGGCAGGCCCTCAACGTCTGTCGTGCCGTCGGTATAGAAGAGACAGTTGGGATTGGCTGAAGAACAGTCCAGCGTGACAGCCTTGACGCCGCGCAGGTCGATTGCGGCAATCGTATTGGGTATCTCTACGACTGTTTCTTCAACGGTCAGGCTGGTGTACAGGCCTTTTGTCGTCCAGCAGTTCAGTGCTGTGGATTGTGCCTGTGCCGCGAAGGGCAGGCAGACAAATATCATTACTAAGAAAGTCTTCACTGTTTTCATCTGCTTTGAGGGTATATTATTATGATAGGCGAAGGCCGGAAAGACTGCTTCGCATTAGTTTTTTTTAAATATTTTCTTTCTGCATCCAGAGGTGCTGCTACGGCCCGCCCGAGCAGGTCGTAGTATTTGTAGTCTCTCTCCTCTTTACTCTCCACCCAGCTTTCGCTGATGCCGTTTCCCAAATGTTTTGAGAGCGACCATTGTTCGCCCAGTGCCAATGGTGTGGAACTGTATTGCGGGGTCTCTTCCCTGCGGTCGTGCTGCCGAGCATAGCTGAAGGCTTCCGACATGGAGACATAACCGTCGCCGTCGGTGTCGGCACTGACGGCATTGCCGTCGGGGTCGTGGCCGGCAATGGCGCACGTCCAGTGATAGACGAACTCATCGTAGGGCTTGTCACGGCAGGCCCACGACTGTTCGTTGTCGGCACAACTGGCGACGATGACACGGTTGTCGGCTTGCAGTTCTTCGATGTATCCTCCTGAATAGCACATGCCCACTACGATGCCTATGGATGCCACGTGGAAGTTGTCGAGCAGTTGTGCCAGCCGCGTGTCGTAGAGCCGCTCGCCGCCCCACACCCAGGCATACGACTGCTGATTGTCGTCGCGGCCGCCATGATCCATCAGAAAAACGAAAAGGTGGTCGTTGGTGGTGAGTTGTGCTGCCAATTCATTTAACGAAGATTCAATCTGCGCTATTGTGGCTGGCAGCCAGACATCACGTTCACCATCACCGTCGAGGTCTGCCGGTGATGTGGCAAAGCCGCTGCCGTCGGCAAGGAGCATGTCGCGTTCGGGTTCACCGCCGTCGCTTATCAGCAGGGTGATATCCTGGCGCGCGAAGCGACAGTCCTGCCGAAGCGTGCGATAGAGAAAGGCGCAGTCGTTCCAATAGCGCTCGTGGTTCATCAGTTTGTTCATGCCACCACTGATGATGACAGCATGGACACGACCCGTGGTCTCCTGTGCGCTGAGAGCGCAACAGAAGACCACGAAATACATACCGACGACGAACGTCCTTTTTAAGAAATCAGTCTTCAATTTACTCTGACCTTGGGCATACTGCCCAATTCTTCTCTCACTTAATCATAACTTTATTTCCACCAATGATGTAGATTCCAGGCTTCAATGAGGACTTGTTTGTCCCAACCTTGCGGCCCTGAAGGTCGTAGATGACAGTATTCTCCGTTTTTTGTCCTTCTTTTTCTATTTGAGGTATGCCAGCAGTGACGCTGCCCAAAAATTGTCCGATAAAGAAGATGGTTCCCGTGGAACGCTCGCTGATGATATAGAAGAACGGGCGGTTGGCATGGAAGGTGACTGTGCGAGGCTCGTATCCTGACGATTCCCCCATTGCCCCAACAGTAATAGCCGCAGCCGTGGTTCCTTCCTCATCGAGGTCGATGACGGCCTTTTGGAATATGTTGCTGATGGATACAGGGCGGTTGCCGAAGTAGGGGAACTCGGCTGCAACAGAGAATGCCGTTGGCATGCCCATATTAATCAATATCTTCACTAAATTCAGACAGGCTTCGGTCTTGAAGCGCGGCATTTTCAGGTCGACCAGATACGTGCCGTCACCATGCAACTGATTCCAGTTCTTGCCGTCGATGGCAGCAAGTGCATCGTCGATGGACTTGCCTTCGCGGGGCAGAAAAAGCGTCATCTTGTAGGCTTCGTTGCCGTAGGGCAGGCGCACGGCCTGATAAATATCGTTCTCGAAGTATTCAAAATATTCTCTTTGTCTCATCATCGGCACTTCGCCTTGACCATTGAATGGCTCGTTGCGAGTTTCCTGTTTTTCGAACTTGTTGGTCCAGGTTCCTTTGAAATAGATGGCATTCAGCAGATAGCTGTCGGCATCGCGGTTGAATGATCCTTCGTTCACTATCTCGGGAATCATGCCGTGTGTATGATTGCTGGCCCACTGGTTGATGATGCCAATCGTTGAGCCGTCGTAGAAATCGAGCGCCTCGGGCGTGGCATCGTAGAATTTGTAGGCCTTGTCCACGAAGCCCTGCTGCAGTTCATAGCCCATTCCGCTGTTCACGTAAATGGTGTTGGCAATCTCGGCGGTGGTTTCCTCGTCGAGTGTAGGTGCCTCAGTGAGCATCTTGCGGCAGAACTGGTTGATGCCGTCGGCACCGGCATCGCCAAAGCCCAGCACGTCGCAGATTTCCTTCTGCGTTTGTCCAGCAGCACCATTGTTGATCATGCCCAAGGCATAGGTGATGCTTAGGGGCGACATGATGCAGCTCTCGTCGCCGCGCGCCTTGCTGAAGAGTCGGAAAGCAAAGTCGTTGTTTCCCTTGACCAGTTCTTTTTCCTCGGCAGTAAGGCTGACGTCATGGCGCTGGTTCTTCAGGGGGTCACCCATATATTGGCCGATGAAGAAGATGCTGCCCGTGGAGCGTTCGCTGATGATGTAGAGGAATGGGTGGTTGGCATTGAACACATCATATTGGTAAAATGATGATCCGGCCATACCAATGGCAGTGGCTGCGGCAGCCTCGGTGCCCTTCTCGTCGAGTTTCAGGTGGGCTTTCTGTCTCATCATGCTGATTAAGCATTGGTAGGAGTCATCCTCATTATTGCCAAAGTAGCAGAAATCCATGAAACCATGACCATTGAAAGCATTCCCCATGCCGAGTGCCGACATGATTTCCATCAGGTCTTGGGTGGTGTCGGTTTCGATGCGGGGCAAGTGAAGACCGACCCGATAGTTGCTGTATTTGGCAGCATTCCAGTTGGTGCCGTTTATGGCTTCCACCACGTCGTCGAGCGTCTTTCCATTGCGGGGCAGGAAAATAGTCATCTGGTAGGAACCGTTGCCGTAGGGCAGTATGATAGATTCGTAGAGGTCTGTCATGGCAATCTTGAACACACCTAACTGCCACATCATCATGGCCGTGCGCTTTGTGCCGTCGAAGTAACTGTACCGAGTGTCCCTTTCGTCGAACTGGTTCACCCATGCGCCTTTGAAACAGATGGCGTTCAGCAGGAAGCTCACCAGATTGGGGTCTTCCATGTCACTTTCTTTCAGCAGGTCATGAATCATACCATCGGTATGGTCGGTAGCCCATTGGTTGATGATGCCCAGCGTAGCCTTGTCGCTAAAGCTGAGCACAGACGGCGTAGCGTCGTAGTAGGCGGCTGCCGCATTCTTGAAAGCCGTTTTCAGTGAAAGCTCCTTCCTGTCGCCATTGAAATAAATGTTGTTGGCAATGGACACGCGTGTGTCATTGTCGAGCAGATTGCTCTCGGTGAGCATCTTACGGCAGAAGGCGTTCATTGTGGCTATGTCAGCATATCCGGTTTCTTGTCCGCCCGACAGCACGCGGCAAATTTCCTCGCGGGTGACGCCGTCGGCACCGTTGTTGAGCATGCCGAGGGCGTAGGTGATGCTTAGGGGTGAGATGACGTGGTTATCTGTGCCGCGTGTCTTGCGGAACAGGTTGAAGGCGAAGTCGCTGTTCTGTTCCACCAGCCTGCGCTCGGCGTCGGTCAGCGTTATTGTCTTCGGCTCATAGTCTTGGGCTAAAGTGGTCAAGGCCATGAGAATGGATATTGCCAAAAGTGTATATTTCTTCATAGTGCCTGTCAGTTTTGTTATTTTCTGCAAAAATATAAATGTTTTTTCTATATATGATAAAAAAACAGGCAGAAGACTGCACGGGCCGCCAGAATTTAACATTTATTTAAATAGGTTGCAAAGCAACAGGCATTAGAAATTTGATTGTTTTATTTGCATTTGTTCTCGCTTATGCGTATCTTTATGATAAGAAAGAAAATTTCTTCATTCTTCATTCTATATTTTTAATTTATTTTTTGTATCTTTGCAGCGGACAATTAACCTTCAGGCTGCCTTCCTCTTGGGAAAGTTTTCTGGCGATTGTCCGGTGGATTCTCTTGTGTTAATTTCTTAATAATATTTATAAAGATGTCAATTTGGGTAATTTTCAAGCTGTTAGGCTCGCTGGCGCTGTTGATGTTCGGTATGAAATCAATGAGCGAGGCCCTGCAGAAAATGGCTGGTCCGCAGCTGCGCCACGTATTGGGCGCCATGACCACCAACCGTTTTACGGGCATGTTGACCGGTATGCTGGTCACGGCTTCTGTACAGTCGTCAACCGCAACCACCGTGATGACGGTTTCGTTCGTCAACGCCGGACTGCTCACGCTGGCGCAGGCCATCTCGGTCATCATGGGTGCCAACATCGGAACCACGCTCACGGCGTGGATCATGTCGGCCGGTATGTCGTTCGAAATCACTGACATGGTTTATCCCGCCTTCTTCCTTGGCATCATGCTTATCTACCTGAAGAAGTATCGCTACATCGGCGACTTCCTCTTCGGTCTGGCATTCCTCATCCTGGGACTCGGCACGCTCCGTATGACCGGTACCCAGATGGACTTGGGCCACAACGAGGCGCTGCTCAACTTCTTCTCGTCGTTCGACCCCAATTCGTTCCTGACCACGCTGATATTCCTGTTCCTCGGCGGTGTGATGACCTTCTGCGTGCAGTCGTCGGCTGCCGTCATGGCCATCACCATGATACTGTGCTCGAGCGGCGTGCTGCCTATCTATCAGGGTATTGCGCTGGTGATGGGCGAGAACATCGGTACCACGATCACCTCTAACCTGGCCGCCCTTTCGGCCAACACGCAGGCACGCCGCGCTGCACTGGCCCACATGTTCTTCAATGTGTTTGGCGTCATCTGGATTCTATTCATCTTCCGGCCGTTTGTCGACATGGTTTGCGGACTGGTGGGCTACGACACCACGATGGTGAAGTCGCAGGTGTCTCACGAGGCTTTCATTGCCAATGCCGCCAAGCTGAGCTTCGTGCTGGCTGCTTTCCACACGTGTTTCAACGTGGCCAACACGTTCATCCTGATATGGTTCATCCCGCAGATTGAGCGCTTCGTATGCTGGGTCATCAAGTCGAAGAATGTGGACGAGGAAGAAGACTTCCGCCTGCACTTCATCACGGCCGGCTTCATGAAGACCCCCGAGCTCTCGGTGCTCGAGGCCCAGAAGGAGATTCAGGCCTTCTCGAACCGTATGCAGCGTATGTTCGAAATGGTGCGCGAACTGCTCACCCTGTCGAGTTCTACCAATAAGAAGGACAACAAAGACGGCGACTTCAACAAGCTCTTCACCCGAATCGAGAAGTACGAGGGCATTTCCGACAACATGGAACTGGAGATTGCCAAGTATCTCGACCAGGTCAGCGATGCCCATCTTTCTGACGAGACGAAGGCCAAGATACGTGCTATGCTGCGCGAAATCTCAGAACTGGAGAGTATCGGCGACGCTAACTACAACATGGCACGTACCATCAGCCGTAAGTACAACGGCAAGCAGGATCACTTCAACGAGAAGCAGTACAGCCATATCAACCAGATGATGGAACTCACCGAGCAGAGCCTGACGCAGATGAACCGCCTGATGAGCGGTCGCAAGGAGGCTTACGACGTGAACCATACGTTCAATCTGGAGAACGAAATCAACAACTACCGCAACCAGCTGAAGGCCCAGAACATCGTGGACATCAACAACCACGAATATACCTACGCCGTGGGCACCATCTATATGGACCTGATCAACGAGTGCGAAAAGCTCGGCGACTATGTGGTGAACGTGGTTGAGGCCCGCATGGGACAGCGGCAGAAGTATATTTAACCCCCCTCTTATCCCCCGAGGGGGAGGATAATAGAATAAGGTGCACAGAAGCGGACTCCTTCTGTGCACCTTATTTTATGTAGACGATAAAACAACGAATTTATCGAATTTATCGAAATGCGTGGCGTGGTATTGAAGAAACAACGAATTTAAACGAAATACGGCTGATTCTATGTAGACTTTGACGGGTATGGACTCCCCGCCCCTGTAGGGGAGGGGCAGGGGTGGGGTCAGTATTCAGAATTCAGAAATCTCGGCAGAAGTCTTGAAATTACAGACCCCACCCCTAACCCCTCCCCTTGAGGTGAGGGGAGTGCTACTGCAGCGCAGCAATTCGTTAAATTCGATAAATTCGTTGTTTTTATAATCCTTTTATTGTTTCGAGGGGCGTGTTGCAATAATGAAATAGGTGATGAGCAGCAGGTAGGCAGCCAGTGAGAGTGCTTCGCTCAGCGGGTTGGCCAGCCATGTCTCGTTGATGGGATTGAAACCGATGAAGCGGAGCAGGGCAGAGACGACGCCCATCAATGCACCACCGGCAATGAAGCCCGAGGCGATGAGTGTGCCCTTCTCGCCGCGTTCCTCGTTCAGCTTCTTATCGTTTGAACGGGTTGTTACGAACCAGTTGACGGCTCCGCCCACCAGAAGCGGGATGTTCAGTTCGAGCGGGATGAACATTCCGAGGGCAAAGGCCAGGGCGGGCACCTTGAACCAGTTGAGTATGATGGCAATCAGTGCGCCGATGCCATAGAGCAGCCAGGGGGCGCCCACGCCGCTCATCAGCGGTTCGATGACGGCCGCCATGGCGTTGGCCTGCGGTGCAGCCAGCTCGCCTGAGGCAAAGTCGTAGGTCTTGTTGAGCAGAATCATCACGCCGCCCACTGTGGCTGCCGAAACCAGCACGCCGAGGAATTTCCACTGTTCCTGTTTCTTGGGCGTGGTGCCCAGCCAGTAACCGATTTTCAGGTCGGTGATGAACGAGCCGGCCACTGAGAGCGCCGTGCAGACCACGCCGCCCATGATGAGGGCTGCCAGCATGCCGCCGGGGCCTTTCAGTCCTACGGCCACCATCACCACGGATGCCAGGATAAGCGTCATGAGCGTCATTCCGCTGACGGGATTGGAACCCACGATGGCTATGGCGTTGGCCGCCACGGTGGTGAAGAGGAAGGCAATGACGGTGACCAGCAGAATGCCCACCACGGCAAAGAGCAGGTTGTCCATTACGCCGAACCAGAAGAAGAGGAAGGTGATGATGATGGTTGCGATAGAGCCGATGGCAATGATGCGGAAGGCAATGTCGCGCTGGGTGCGTATCTGGTCTTTCGAGGCCGATGAGCCGCCCTTCATTTCCTTTCCGGCCAGTGAGACGGCACTCTTGATGATGCCCCACGACTTGATGATGCCGATGACGCCGGCCATGGCAATGCCGCCGATACCTATCGATTTGCCGTAGGCCTTGAATATCTGTTCAGGACTCATGTCGCCCACGGCCGTCGTGATGGAGGGATCCCACTGGTTAAGGATGTCGGTGGGGAAGAGCAGGGCCAGTCCTGGTACGATAATCCACCAGACGGCCAGCGAACCGAGGCAGATGATGAACGCATATTTCAGTCCTACGATATAGCCCAAGCCCAGCACGGCGGCGCCTGTGTTTACCTTGAACACCAGTTTGGCATTGTCGGCCAGCTGCTGGCCCCAGCCCACGACGCGCGTAGTGAAGTTCTCGTTCCACCAACCGAAGGTGGCCACGATGAAGTCGTAGAGTCCGCCCACGATGCCCGCAATGAGCAACGGCTTGGCCTGCGAACCTCCTTTCTCACCCGAAATCAGCACCTGTGTGGTGGCCGTGGCCTCGGGGAACGGGTATTTGCCGTGCATGTCCTTCACGAAATACTTGCGGAAGGGGATGAGGAACAGGATGCCCAGGATGCCGCCCAGCAGGGAGGCCATGAAGATGTTGATGAACGAGGCCGACATGTCAGGGTACTTTGCCTGCAGGATGTAGATGGCAGGAAGCGTGAAGATGGCGCCGGCCACCACGCTGCCCGAACAGGCTCCGATGCTCTGGATGATGACATTCTCGCCCAGCGACTTGGAACGCTTGGCGGCGGCACTGACGCCTACGGCGATGATGGCTATAGGGATGGCTGCCTCGAACACCTGGCCCACCTTCAGTCCGAGATAGGCTGCGGCCGCCGAGAACAGCACGGCCATCAGTATTCCCCAGGTGACGCTCCATGCGTTGACTTCGGGATACTCTTTCTGCGGTGACATCACCGGCTGGTAATCTTCACCGTCTTTCAGTTCCCGGAACGCATTTTCGGGCAACTGTACCTGCTCTTTTTCGTTTTGCATGATTCTATTTTTTTTGATTAACTAGTTTTCCTAGGTTTTCCTAGGCTTTCCTAGGATAGCCTAGGTTTTCCTAGGATTTATGATTTTTGCTGCGCACCTTGAAGCGGTCGAAGCCTTCGCCATAGACGCCTATGACGGCGCTCTGCGACACAAAGGCCGTGGGGTCTATCTCGTTGATAAGGCGGAAGATAACGTCAGACTCGCGCTTCTTGGCCAGCACGAAGAGCATCTTCACCTCCTTGCCGCTGTAGAAACCGTGGGCATCAACCACCGTGCAGCCGCGGTGAGGCTCGCTGTTGATGCGATGGCCTATCTCTTCGTACTTGTCGGAGATGATGAAGAACTGCACCGAGCGGCGCATGGAGTTCACCACCTGGTCGATGCAGAAACTGGTGATGATGAGCACCACATAGCCGTAGATGACGCGCTCCCAGTCGTGAAGCACAAAATAGCTGCACGAGATGATGATGATATCGCAGATGAGGATGACACGGCCCAGCGAGATGTCGCGGTATTTGTTGATGATGGCCGCCACGATGTCGGTGCCGCCCGTGGAACCGTTGCTGGAGAGTCCGAGTCCGACGCCACAGCCGCAGAAGGCCGCGCCAATCACGGCGGCCATGAACGGCTGGTCGCTCAGCAGATGGGTGTCGCCGGCCATCCGCTGTGCTATGTCGAGGGCAAAGGTGAGCACCACGATGCCGTAGATGGTCTTGACGCAGAATTTCATTCCCAGTTCGCGCAGCGCCATCACCATCAGTATGGCGTTGATGCCGAAATAGGTCACCTGCACGGGAAGTCCCGTGCCCCAGAACACGATAGAGGCAATACCCGGCACGCCGCCCGTGGTGATGTTGTTGGGCAACAGGAACACCGTCCATCCGATGCAGTAGGAGAGCATCGCAATGGTGATGAGCAGATAGTCGCGCACCTCTTTCCAGAGGTTCTTACGATTGAATTCCATGGTTCGCATCATGGTTATTTCATCAGCAGGGCAGTCAGTTCTTTCATGCCCTCAGAACCACCCTTCTGGATATGCGTAACGTTGCCGAAAGAAGCACCGACCGAGGGATTCGGGTCGATGAGGTAGACGGGAACACCCGGACGGGCATAGTGGAGCAGTCCGGCAGCGGGATATACCACCAGCGAGGTGCCTATCACGATGAGGATGTCGGCATTGGAAACGGCGTCGGCGGCTACCGAAATGTTGGGTACGGCCTCGCCGAAGAACACAATGAACGGGCGCAGCAATGAGCCGTCGCCGGCCTTCTCGCCCGGTTCGATGGTCAGCTTGTCGCCTCCCAGCTGCACATGATAGCGGGGATTGTCGACATCGCGGCTCGAACAGCCTTTCATCAGTTCGCCGTGCAGGTGAATCACCTTCGAAGAGCCGGCCACCTCGTGCAGGTTGTCCACATTCTGCGTGACCACCGTTACGTCGTACTGCTCTTCCAGCTTTGCCACCAGCAGATGCCCCTGATTGGGTTTCACGTCGGTGTATTTCGTGCGCAGCATGTTATAGAAGGCGTTCACGTACTCAGGGTCGGCCAGCCAGCCCTCATGGGTGGCAACACGGCTTACGGGATAGTTTTCCCACAGTCCGTCGGCATCACGGAAGGTGCTCAGTCCGCTTTCCACGGACATGCCTGCACCGGTTAAAACAACGATTTTTTTCATAGGACTTTCATTTTAATGCACAAAATTACGAATAAGCGAGGACAAAACCAAATAAAACTCGTTTTATTTTTTTGTAGAGCGAAAGTAATTTATTTAAAATTACGAATAAGTGAGGACAAAACCAAATAAAACGTGTTTTATTTTTTTGTAGAGCGGTAGAAGTTTCCTTGAGCGAAGTGAATAATTTATTTAAAATTACGAATAAGTGAGGACAAAACCAAATAAAACGTGTTTTATTTTTTTTGTAGAGCGAAAGTGATTTCTATAAAATTACGAATAAGCGAGGACAAAACCAAATTTTTAACCCCTAACTTTGCCGAAAACACACTTCTTTAAATTACTTAACGCTCCTTATTGAAAAAAAAGAGTGCAAGTTTTGGTTTTTTCATTGATTTGCAGTAACTTTGCCGCGATTTTGCAAAATGATACATATTTAATTTAGTTTTTCGAAGAAAATGGACAAACTCAGTTACGGCTTAGGACTGGGCATCGGTCAGCAATTGGCGCAGATGAACATCGAGGGCCTGAGCATAAAAGACTTTGCCGAAGCCATCAAGGACGTGCTGGAAGGAAATGAGCTGAAGGTGGACCATCGTGAGGCCCAGAAGATTGTTCAGGACTATTTCCAGAAGAAAGAGACCGAGATGAACAGGGAGCGCGAGGAGAAAGGCCGTGCAGCCAAGGAGGAAGGCGAGAAGTATCTTGCCGAGAATGCCAAGAAAGAAGGCGTGATAACCACCAAGAGTGGTTTGCAGTATATGGTGCTGAAGGAAGGTACGGGCCGTGCGCCGAAGGCCACCGACAGCGTGACGTGCCACTACGAGGGATTCCTCATCGACGGCACTGTGTTCGACAGCAGCGTGCAGCGCGGCGAGCCCGCCGTGTTCGGTTTGCAGCAGGTGATTGCCGGCTGGACCGAGGGTTTGCAGCTGATGAAGGAAGGCGGCAAGACGCGCTTCTTCATTCCCTATCTGCTGGGCTACGGTCCCAGTGGTGCCGGCAACAGCATCCCTCCCTATGCAGCACTCATTTTCGATGTTGAGCTCATCAAGGTGATGTAATATCACCACAGTTACAGATAAAAATTAAATCAGAATTATAAATTAATTGAAATGAAAAAGTTAACATTTGTAGCCGCTATGGCTATTGCAGCCGCTTCGTTCACCGCTTGCGGCAATGGCACTCCGAAAGCCAATCTTAACAACGACGTAGACACCATGAGCTATGCTATCGGTATGGCTCAGACAATGGGTCTGAAGGATTATCTGGTTGAGCGCTTAGGCGTAGATACCGCTTACATGGACGACTTCATCAAGGGTCTTAATGAAGGCGCAAATGCCGGCGACGACAAGAAGCAGTCAGCCTACTATGCTGGTATCCAGATTGGTCAGCAGATTGGCAACCAGATGGTGAAGGGCATCAACCGCGAGGTATTCGGCGGTGACTCTACCCAGACCATTTCTCTGAAGAACTTCCTGGCCGGTTTCATCTCTGGTACCACAGGTGCCAAGGGTCTCATGACTATGGAGGAGGCTCAGCAGATTGCTCAGACCAAGATGCAGCAGATCAAGGCTAAGAACATGGAGAAACTCTATGGCGACAACAAGGTGGCCGGCGAGAAGTATCTGGCTAACTACAAGAAGGGCAAGGACGTGAAGGAGCTGAAGAACGGTGTGCTCTATAAGGTCATCAAGGAAGGTTCCGGTGAAATCCCCACCGATACAAGCATGGTAAAGGTGCAGTACGAGGGTAAGACCATCGACGGCAACGTGTTCGACAGCAGCTACAAGAACGGCAAGCCCATCCAGCTGCGTGCCAATCAGGTGATTCCCGGCTGGAGCGAGGCTCTCACCCACATGCCTGTTGGTTCTGTTTGGGAGGTTGTCATTCCTCAGGATCAGGCTTACGCCGAGCGCGAGCAGGGTCAGATCAAGCCTTTCTCTGCACTGATCTTCAAAATCGAACTCTTAGGTATCGAGAAGTAATCTTCGCATGAAAAGATATGTAATACTGGCACTCGCCCTCGTGGTGAGTGCCTCTTTCTTAACGGCAGGAGCCGCTAAGAAGGACAAGAAGAAAAAGGTGGAGGCTGTGGTTGAGGCTCCCGCTCCCGTCAATCTGGTGTCGGCCAGCGACTCGCTGAGCTATGCCGCCGGTATGTCGATGACCAACGGACTGATGCCTTTCCTGAAGCAGCAGTTCAATTTCAACGAGGCCTATATGGACGATTTCATCGAGGGCTTCAAACTTTTCATGCAATCGAAAGACGACCCCAAGGCCAAGGCCCGTCAGGCTGGTCAGCAGATTGCACAGATGGTGTGCGACCGCATGCTGCCCGGCGCTGTCAAGGATTTTGAGGCCTCGAATGATTCCATCAATGCCGAGGTCTTCAACGAAGGATTCCTGGCCGCACTGAAGAATGATACCACTCACTTCCAGCAGCAGCAGGCCGAGAAATATTTCTACGAGGCACGTGAGGCCGCAGTGAAAGCCAAGACCGAGGCCATGAAGAAAGTGGGAGCCGACTTCCTGGCCGAGAATGCCAAGAAGGAAGGCGTGAAGACCACCGCCTCCGGACTCCAGTATAAAGTGATTACCCAGGGCACAGGCGCCATTCCTACAGCCACCGATGATGTGAAGGTGAACTACGAAGGCCGGCTCATCGACGGTAAGGTGTTCGACAGCAGCTACAAGCGCGGCGAACCTAATACCTTCAAAGCCAACCAGGTGATTAAAGGCTGGACCGAGGCACTCACCATGATGCCCGTAGGCAGCAAGTGGGAACTCTATATCCCCTACGACCTTGCTTATGGCGAGCGTGGCGCAGGCAACGACATCAAGCCCTACGAAACCCTTATCTTTACCGTTGAACTGCTCGACATCGTGACGCCGAAGAAAGAAGAAGCACCCGCTGCCAATAAAACAGCGACCACTGCCAAGAAGCCGGCCACTGCCGCAAAGAAAGTGGTAAAGAAGAAAAAATAAAGCTATTTTTAGCAGAAATTCCCGAAATATGCAACTTTTTGTGTCAAATTGTTGCGTATTTCGGGAAAAGTTACTATTTTTGTCACAAAATCTAATTTAAACAAAAATAGTATTATCCTTTAAACGATGGAAAAGATAGACAATCTGGACAGAAAGATACTGAATATCTTATCTAAAAATGCCCGAATTCCTTTCAAAGACGTAGCTGCCGAGTGCGGAGTCTCGCGCGCAGCCATTCATCAGCGTGTTCAGCATCTGGTAGAAGACGGAGTAATCACCGGTTCTGGATTTGAGGTGAACCCCAAGTCGCTGGGCTACAGCACCTGCACCTATGTGGGTATCACGCTCGAGCGCGGCTCTATGTACAAGCAGGTGGTGGAGCGACTGGTGCATATCCCCGAAATCGTGGAGTGCCATTTCACCACGGGTCCCTACACCATGCTGGTGAAACTATTTGCCCGCGACAACGAACAGCTGATGGACCTGCTCAACAACCAGCTGCAGGACATCCCCGGTGTGGTAGCCACCGAGACGCTCATCTCACTCGAACAGAGCGTGAAGCGCGGCATTCCCATTTCTGTTGACAAAGATTAGGAATATAACTTTCCACCATCACCCATCATCTAACATCCAACAACCAAAGTGTTTAATCTGCAAGAACATCTCGACGGCATCTATCAGCAAAATCCCGAAGGAGAACCGCGACCGCTCATCGGTATCACGGCCAACTACGAAGGGATGGATGCCACGCTGCGCTATGCCTATTATAATAAGGTGGTGGAGGCTGGCGGCATTCCCGTCATCATTCCGCCCGTGAACGACCGCCACGTGCTGGTGAATACCCTCGACCGCCTCGATGCGCTCATCCTCACGGGAGGAGCCGACATCAATCCCCTCTGGTGTGGCGAGGAACCTTCGCCCAAACTCGGACATATCAACAGCAAGCGCGACCTGCCCGAACTGCTCATCACCCGGCTGGCCTACAACCGCCAGATTCCCATGCTGGGCATCTGCCGCGGCATCCAGACGCTGGCCATTGCCCTCGACGGACATGTGGCACAGGACATCCCCTCATCCACCATCAAGCATTCGCAGGATGCCGACCGCGGGGAGCTTACCCACAGCGTTACACTCCATAAGAACAGCGAGCTCTACCGTCTATACGGCACTCAGAATATCTTCGTGAATTCTTTCCATCACCAGGCCGTCAGTGCTCCGGGCAAGCGGTTCTGGGTGACGGCAACTGCCCCCGACGGCACCATCGAGGCCATCGAGAGCACCGAACAGAAAAGCATCCTGGGTGTGCAGTGGCATCCCGAATGGCTCGACAGCGGACTGCCCGTCTTCAAATGGGTGGTGCGCAAGGCCAACGAGTTCCACATGGCAAAAGACCTGCACAGCCGCATCATCACGCTCGACACCCATTGCGACACGCCGATGTTCTTCCATCAGGGCATCCATTTCGAGCAGCGCGATCCCCGCATTCTGGTCGATATGCACAAGATGCAGGAAGGGCGCCAGCAGGCCGTCACCATGGTGGCCTATCTGCCGCAGCCTAAGATTGGCGAGACCTTCAGTCAGAAGGTGGACACCTCGTGGATGAAGGAGACCGAGTCGGTCACTCCCTTTGCATATGCCAACGCCATCTTCGACAAGATAGAAGACATCGTGAAGAGCAACAGCCGCAATCTCAGCATTGCGCGCACACCCCAGGACCTCTACGAAGACCAGCGCAAGGGCCGCCGCAGCATCATGCTCGGCATCGAGAACGCACTGGCGCTGGGCCATGATATTCAGAACGTGAAGCACTTTGCCCAGCGCGGCATCGTTTATATCACCCTTTGTCATAACGGCGACAACGATGTGTGCGACTCTGCCCGCGGATGCAACACCCACAACGGCGTTAGCCAGTTCGGCGAGAAGGTCATCAACGAGATGAACCGCTGCGGCATCATGGTCGACCTTTCCCATGCCGGCGAGAAGAGCTTCTACGATGCGCTGCAGATTTCCACAACGCCCATCGTGTGCAGCCACAGCAACTGCCGTGCGCTATGCGACCATCCGCGAAACCTCACCGACGACCAGTTGCGGGCCTTGGCCCAGGCTGGCGGCGTGGCCCACACTACGCTCTATGCCGGATTCCTCCGCACCGAGGGCGAAGCCACCATCCTCGATGCCGTCAGTCATCTGGAGCATGCCATCGACGTGATGGGCATCGACCATGTGGGAATAGGCACCGATTTCGATGGCGACGGCGGCGTGCGCGGCTATGCCGATGCTTCCGAGGCCATCCAGTTCACCCTTCAGCTGCTCCGCCGCCACTACAGCGAGCGCGATATTCAGAAAATCTGGGGCGGCAACTGGCTGCGTGTCATGAGTCAGGTGCAGCTGTCAAAGTGAAGAGTGAAGAGTGAAG
>JAFWQT010000087.1 GCA_017508965.1 Prevotella sp.
GCATTAGAGCTTGTGCGCGCCAGCGGTCTTTACACTTGCCACACCCCGGTTCCTGCCGGACACGACTACTTCGACGAAGGTCTCTTCGGCAAGTATATGGGTGGCTATCCTTCTATTCTTGGACTCACTTGGGACGAGTTCATCGGCATGGGCCGCACCAATCCCGACGACAAGAATGAGAAGTTCTCGATGTCGACCTTCGCCATCAACACCTGCCAGGAAGTCAATGGTGTGTCGAAGCTCCATGGATGGGTTTCGCAGAAGATGTTCGCTCCGATTTGGAAAGGATACTTCCCCGAGGAAAATGCCGTCGGTTACGTCACCAATGGTGTTCACTTCCCCTCATGGGCAGCCACGGAATGGCGTCATTTATATGAGAAATATTTTGACAAGAGCTTCATGAGCGACCAGAGCAACGAAGAGATCTGGCATGCCATTTATAATGTTCCCGATGAGGAAATCTGGGCCACACGCATGGCTTTGAAGAAGAAACTCACCGAATACATCCGCGACAAGTTCCGCGAGAACTGGCTGAAGAACCAGGGCGACCCCTCGCGCGTGCTTTCATTGCTTAATAAGATCAACCCCAATGCGCTGATGATCGGCTTCTGCCGTCGCTTTGCAACCTACAAGCGTGCTCATCTGCTGTTCACCGATCTTGACCGTCTGAGCAAGATTGTCAACAATCCCGAGCGTCCCGTTCAGTTCCTGTTTGCCGGTAAGGCACACCCTGCCGACGGCGCCGGACAAGGACTTATTAAGAAAATCTACGAGATTTCTCAGCGTCCTGAGTTCCTCGGTAAGATTATCTTCCTCGAGGACTACGACTTCCGTCTTGCCCGCCGTCTGGTTTCAGGCGTCGACATCTGGATGAACACCCCGACCCGTCCTCTGGAGGCTTCTGGTACCTCTGGCGAGAAAGCCGAAATGAACGGCGTGGTGAACCTTTCTGTACTCGACGGCTGGTGGCTGGAAGGCTATCGCGAAGGTGCCGGATGGGCTCTCACCGAGAAGCGCACCTATCAGAACCAGGCATATCAGGATCAGCTCGATGCCGCCACTATCTACGGATTGCTTGAGAACGACATCGTGCCGCTCTACTATGCCAAGAACGAGAAGGGCTACTCTGAGGGCTGGATAAACGTTATCAAGAACTCTATCGCCACCATTGCTCCTCACTACACCATGAAGCGTCAGTTGGACGACTACTACGACAAGTTCTATCAGAAAGAGGCTAAGCGCTTCAAGGAACTCTCGGCCAACAACAACCAGATTGCCAAGGAAATCGCTCTCTGGAAAGAAACCGTTGCAGAACGCTGGGATTCCGTCCGCGTGGTTTCGTTCCAGAACGACATGCCTGCTGAAGGTCCCGAGACTGGTGAGAAGTATCACTTCAAGTATGTCATCGACGAGCAGGGTCTCGACGATGCCATCGGACTGGAGTTCGTAGCACTCACCCAGAACGAAAAGGGCGAAGACACCGTATGGAAGACCCATCCGTTTAAGGTTACGAAGAAAGAGGGCAATCTCTATACCTTCGAGTGCGAGACGCAGCAGCAGCATGCTGGCACCTACAAGTGCGCCATCCGCATGTATCCCAAGAATGACCGTCTGCCACACCGTCAGGACTTTGCCTACGTGAAGTGGCTGGAATTCTAATTCGTGATAAACGACAACTGCAATATAAAGGTCGTGCCTAAGTTGGCGCGGCCTTTTTATTGTTCTCGAAGTAAGTGATGGGCGGAAGCATTTCATTTAAAGTTTAAATGGAACTCAATTAAAGTCTAATTGGGAGTCAAATAAAGTCTAAATGCGAGTCAATTAAAGTCTAATTGAAATTCATTTAAAGTCTGATTGCGGTGAAGTGGGTAGATAATCGTAAAGTGTGACGGATGTGACAGATTGTTTTGCAACTTTATATAAATAAAGAAATAGGTGGGTACCCGCCTATTTCTATTTTCTACAATAATATAGTAAACAATCTGTCACATCTGTCACAGAATTCCATCAAGTAGCTGAAGTTCAATTCATTAGATTAAAATTCGATAATTCCTTATTCGTGACGTATAGCCTCGATGGGGTCCATGCGGGCGGCTTTCTGGGCAGGGATGTAGCCGAAGACGATGCCGAGCACTACGCACACCAGGAACGAAACGTTGATGGACCAGAGCGGAACGCTGCTTGGCATGTTGAAAAGCGGGACTATGAACTTGCTGGCCCCGCAGCCCACAATGATGCCTATCAGTCCGCCCGTGACGGATATGAGTATCGCCTCGATGAGGAACTGAAGGGAAATAACCGCTCCGGTGGCACCGACAGCCATTCGCAGTCCAATCTCCTTTGTACGCTCGGTAACCGAAACGAGCATGATGTTCATGATGCCGATGCCGGCCACGAGCAGCGAGAAGGCAGCTGCTACGACAAGAATGATGGTCACGGTGTCCATGGTGGACGACATGGTTTCCATCATCTCGGCCTGCGAGCGGATGGTGAAGTCGTCGTCAGCATCTCCTTTCAGCTTGTGGTTTTCGCGCAGAATCTGGGTGAGTTCCTCGATGGCTGCGTCGGAGAGTTCTTCGGTGATGGCCGAACAGTTGATGCTCGTGAACCACGTCTGTGCGGCAATGCGCTTCATCACCGTGGAGTAGGGGGCAATCATCACGTTGTCCTGATCCATGCCCCACGAGTTGTAGCCCTTCGACTTGAGCACGCCGATGATGCGCATGGGAATCGACTTGAAGCGGATGGTCTTGCCGATGGGGTCGACATTCTCGCCGAACAGTTCGGTGACGATGGTCTTTCCCACCACGGCCACCTTGGCCGACTTCTTGATGTCCTCCTCGGTAAAGCATTCGCCTTCCTCTACTGTCCACTGCTTGATGTCGAGATATTCCGGGCTTTCGCCATAGACCGTGGTGTTGGTGTTGTTGTTTCCATAGATGACCTGACCGCTGGCCGTCACCTCTGGCGATACCTTGGTGACGAATTTCTTCTCCTCGACGATGCGCTGATAGTCGGACATCTTGAGCGTCTGCATGCTCGACGGGTCTTGTCTGACGCCGCCTCTCATATCGGCTCCCGGGCGGATGGTGAGCAGGTTAGTTCCCATCGTGGAGAGTTCGGCGCGTATGCTTTCCTTCGAGCCTTGTCCGATAGACATCATGATGATGACGGCGGCCACGCCGATGATGATGCCGAGCATGGACAGGAAGGAGCGCATCTTATTGTTTGCCACCGCCTTCAGGCTCACTTTAAACAGGTTCAGTATATTCATTAATGTCTGTGATTTCAGATTTCAGGAATCAGTTCTTTCTGTCTCAGCAAACATCAGTCGTCGTTCTGCACGGGCAATGCCGCGAGTGCTTCCTTTGCCGACTTGATGTTCGTATTGATAGTGTCTTCGCGTATCTTGCCGTCGCGCAGGTTAATGTTGCGGCTGCTGTATTCGGCAATCTCTGGATTGTGGGTGACGAAGATGATGGTGTGCCCCTGCTTGTAGAGTTCTTGGAAGAGCACGAGCATCTCGAACGAGGTGCGCGTGTCGAGGTTACCCGTGGCTTCGTCGGCCAGCAGCACGGCAGGATCGTTCACCAGGGCCCGGGCAATGGCCACGCGCTGCATCTGTCCGCCCGACATCTGGTTCGACTTGTGCTCTAACCGGTCGCCAAGTCCAACGGCCTGCAAGGCCTTGATGGCAGCCTCGCGCCGCTGCTGGGCGTTGTACTTGCTGTTGTACATGAGCGGGAGCTCCACGTTTTCCACGGCTGTGGTCTTGGGCAGCAGGTTGTAGTTCTGGAACACGAATCCAATTTTCTGGTTGCGCAGATGGGCGCGCTGGGTCTTCGACATCGTTCTCACGGAAACCCCGTCGAGAAAGTATTCGCCGCTGGTGGGCGTGTCAAGGCATCCCAACTGGTTAAGCAGCGTTGACTTTCCTGAGCCCGATGTGCCCTGTATGGTGACGAACTCGCCCTCATAGATCTTGAACGAAACACCACGGAGCGCCTTCACGGTCTCGCTTCCCACCTGGAAATAGCGCTTCACATTCTGCAGTTCGATGACTACCTTACGCTTGTCTTCTGCCATAGCCTATCTCCTCTGGTTTCCGCCACCCTGGGTATTGCCGTTGCCGCTTCGGTTGTTTCGGTTCGGCCGTCTGGGCATGAAGGGATTGCTGGCCTGACCGTCTTGCTCCACTTCGGCATTATCGCCTGTGATATTGAAGTCGGTAAGCACTTCCATGCCTTCCTTCACGCCGCTCACGATTTCTGTAAGCGTGCCGTTGGTAGTGCCCGTCTCAACGCGGTAGGCCTTGAACACATTACCTTCCTTGGTCCACACCTTCTTCTGTCCGTCGCAATCCTGTATGCTCTCTTCCTTCGATAGGAAGACGGGATTGGGCGTGAAGCGCAAAGCCTTGGCCGGAACGGAAAGCACGCCGTTGCGCTCCATGGTGAAGATAGTAACGTTGGCCGTCAGTCCGGGCTTTAGTTTCAGGTCTCCGTTGGGAGCAGAAATCACCACCTCATATGTTACCACGTTGCTGGTGGTGGTAGCCTGCTGGCGAACCTGCTTGATGCTGCCTTGGAAAACGTCTTCGGGGAAGGCGTCTACGGTGAAGGTCACGCGTTGTCCCTGTTTCACCTCGCCGATGTCGGCCTCGTCTATATTGGCTATTACCTGCATGTTGGTGAGGTCCTGGGCAATGGTGAACAGTTCTGGTGTGCTGAACGAGGCAGCCACGGTCTGTCCTTCTTCCACCGATTTCGACAGCACAATGCCGTCGATTGGAGAAGTGATGGTGGCATATCCCAGGTTGGTCTGAGCCCGTTTCACGTTCTCTCGCGAGGTGTTCACCTGCTGCTGGGCCTGCTGATATGTCAGCCGGGCACTCTCAAAATCGTCTGCGCTCACCAGTCCCTTACTGTAAAGCGTCTGATAGCGCTTGTAGTTGGCCTGCTGATAGTTCAGGCTGCTCTGGGCACTGGTCAGGTTGGCCTTTGCCGTGTTAAGCTCGCTGATGAGGTTGGTCTTGTCGAGTTCGGCAATCACCTGGCCTTTGCGCACCACGCTGTTATAGTCAACATAAAGATGTGCCACGATACCCGAGACCTGCGTACCGACGGTAACCGACGTTACGGGCTCGATGGTTCCCGTTGCCGTAATGCTGTTCTGAATGTCTGCCTTCTGGACTTTTGCGGTTGTGAAACTGATGTGTTCCTTTTTCTCCTTACCAAAAATTAGCCATGCAGCAACGGCCAGTAGTGCGACGACGGCTACGGCTATAATGATTTTATAACTCTTCTTCATAATATAATAATGTGTAGGTGTTTGTGATTACTTCATCGTGCCGTCCTGATAGAACTTCAGCATGTCGATGTTATAGATGGCGAGATACTTCGACTGCAGTTCGCTTTGCTGAGCCCTGAGCAGGTTGTCCTTGCCGTTCATCAGCTCCACAATGTTCTTCAGTCCCAGGCGGAACTGCTCTGAAAGCAGGTCGTAGCTGGCCTGAGCGCTCTGCGTGCTGATTTTGGCGGCCTTGAACTTCTGCTGGTTGTTTTCTGCCTGCAGCCAATAGTTCTCGATAGTGGAGTAGAGGGTAGTCTGCTTGTCCTGCAGCTCCAGCGCGTAGTTCATCTTCTGCAGTTCAGCCTTGTTCACGGCCGTGCGCACCTTACGGTTGTCGAAGATGGGAACGCTCAGGCTGACGCCGGCACCCACGTTGAAATTGTTCTTCAGCTGCGACCCCCATGCATTGCTGCTCATCGAGGTGGTATTGGTGGTAAAGCTGCCGTTTGCACTTACCGAGGGCAGTCGGCCGGCCTTGGCCATCTTGATGCTGAGGTCGCTGCTTTGCATTCCGAGCATGGCGTTCTTGATTTCCGGACGATGGCCGAGTGCCGAGCTGTAAACGGTCTGGAATGCGGGAATGTCCTGAAGGGCCATTTCGTCGGTGGTCGTTGGTATCACCACGTCGAAGGGTTCCTCGTCGACAATCTGCAGAAGCTGCTTCAGCTGACGCTTATAGTTCTTCAGATTGCTCTCCTGTTCCACCACGGTGTATTCGTCTTGGGCTCGCTGGGCGGTGAGCTGCGACAGTTCTGCCTTGCTCATCTTACCTACTTCCACCATCGTCTTGCCTCGCTCTTCGTTCTTTTTCGAAGTGGCCGATGCCTCTTTGTTCACCTTGATGGCCTCGGTTGTATAGAGAATCTGAACATACAGCTGGGCAATCTGCTCTTGCAGCTGGTTGGCAATCTGTGCGGAGTCGAGTTCAGCCTTCTCTTCCGTAATCTTGTTCAGCTTTATCTGGTCGCGGTTCTGGTTGCCGTTCCAAAGCAGCCAGTTGGCATTCACACCGTAGGAACCGTTGTAATAGACCTTGTCGATGGAGCTCTGCACATAGCCGTTCTGCACAGACGACGAGCCTTCCTGGGGCCAGGGGCGGTAGGTGAGGTTCTGCGACGTTGATGCAGAAAGCGACGGCAACAGGGCTGCCTGCGACTGCAACACATCCTCGTGTGAGGATTTCTTCTGGATTTGTGTCTTTCGGAGACTGATGTTGTTCTTCAGGGCATAGTCGATACAGTCTTGCAGCGTCCATTGCCTGGCCTGTATGGCCGTTGTAGCGAAGAACAATGAAAATGACAGAATAATTTTATTTACACTCATATACTTACAAATTGACATGCAAAAATAGACAAAACGATTCAAAGAAAAAAACGGAATAGATGTTTGTTAACAATATGCGCGTTAGAAACATTTATTCCGTTTGTTTTTATATGATATATTAACAAAAATTATTGCAGTTGCTGCAGCCTTGCAATGTATTTGCCAAGTATGTCGAATTCGAGGTTTACCGTTGAGCCCACTTCAATGTCGCAGAAGTTGGTGTGCTCCATGGTGTAGGGGATAATGGCCACCTGGAAGGTGTCGGCTGTAGGATTGCAGACCGTAAGGCTGACTCCGTTAACAGTCACCGAACCCTTGTCGACGGTGAAATACCCGCGCCGGGCCATATCCTTGTCGAAGGCATGCTTGAACGTAAAGTAAGTGCTGCCGGCAGCATCTTCTTTGGCGATGCATTCTGCCGTCATGTCTACATGGCCTTGAACAATATGCCCGTCGAGCCGACCGTTCATCAGCATCGAGCGCTCAACGTTCACCTTGTCGCCCTTGCGCAGCAGTCCTAAGTTAGAGCGTTGCAGGGTTTCGCGCATGGCCGTGACCGTGTAGTTGTCGCCGTCGATACTGACAACCGTCAGGCAGACGCCGTTGTGGGCTACACTTTGGTCGATGCTCAGTTCGCTGGTGAACGAGCAGCTGAGCGTGAAGTCGATATTGTCTTTGTCGTGTGTGATTTCCACTACTGTGGCAAACTCTTCGATAATTCCGGAAAACATAATAATATAATGATGAAGAATGTTGAATAAAAATGAAAAGTTAATACCTTATTTATATAAAGAAGGCCGTACCGGTGATGTGATGAAACTCCGAGTATACATGATTTGAGAGCCCTCCGCCTTTGTAATCCACCGGCTTTACAGCTTAGGCGCATAAACGCTTTATATGGCCCGCCATTAGCAAGAGGAGTCTTCTCGGTTTTCGATTTTTATTTGAAGAGTATCCCGATCTAACCGATACGACCTGTTTGTCTATTCTGAGTGCAAAGATAAGAAAATACTTCTAATGTTCCAAATATATCGGAAGGAAAATCTTCACTTTTTGTCACTGCTTAACATTTACCGTCACTGGCTCAAGTTCTTTTTTCCATTCGGCGAGATAACTGAACCAGTCTTTAGCGGAATGATAGCCGAAAGTCTCGTTGTCACTTCCGAAAGTGATGGCATATTTCAGTTCGTCGGTAGGCGTTGCAATCACGAAGGCATAGTTGTCGTTATCGGCCTTCAGTTCTTGTTTGACATGTTGGCGTGGGATGCAGATACCGAGTCCCACGGTTTCCTTCTTGTGTGTGAGGGTGTCTTTGCCACTGACGGTATAGTCGGAACCCCAGCATCCGCGGAGTCCTTTCTTGTCGGAGAATTCCTCAGAGCCTTTCACGTTGATGATTCCCGTTGAGAATTCGTAGTCGGCAACCGGACGTGAGAACTTGGCCTCCACCGTCACGTCGCGATGGCCAGCCCATTGGATGTAGCGTTCGCGCAAGGTGACAGGTTGGGCGTTCGGAGTGGGGCAGGGGGCATTCCACTCGTCGCACACCACTTCAGCAATCACTCTTACCGGTCCGCGGGCGATGATTCTCTGTGTGCGATGCTCCACGTCTTCAAGCATAGTGGGTTGTTTTCCGTCCCATCCGCGCAAGGCTCCCAGGGCAAATGTCTGGCCGCACCATAGCACGTCGTCTCCGTAGCCTTGCTCCAGTTGTTCGGGCTGGGTATAGAACTGTGTTTCGCGCAGTTCCAGCTGTTTCTTTCTCTTGCCGTAGAGATCGACGCTCTGACGGTGGTCGAAATAGATACGGAATCCTGTCAGTTCGCTCTCAAAGTCAATGCCGTGATGATGCTGCAGGTTGTAGGAACTCACCCCGCGGTCGACGGTCAGCTCAGAGATATACATGTCATGCTTGTTCTTTTGTTTCACTTTCGAGTTGGGCAGCACCATTTCAATATATACTCTGGGCTCGTAGCTCCGGGGCTTGCCTTCGTTGAAGAGTGTTACCTGGAAAGTTTTTTTCTCACGTTTGCCCAGATCAGTGGTGAAACACAGCTCATCGAATATCTTGTCGCCGTTCAGGTCGTCGAGCTGACAGGGTATTTCTTTTCCGTCGATGGTCACAAGTGCAGAGCGCACCTGTTCGCCAGTCGGGTTAAGCTTCATCACAACGGGGGCATCTTGCCGTTCTATCTTCAACGGATTTTCTACTGTTACAGTTAATTTCTGCTCGGCGTTTGCATTCAATGCACAAGCCGCAAGCATTAGTAAAAATGTTCTTTTCATTTTACAGATTGTTTTTAAGTTCAATATTTAATGCAAATTTAACTCAGAAACCCCTGAAATAGTGGGTTTTCTAAGATTTATTTAAACTTTTTATCTTAAAATTTGCATATTAAAATATTTTTTAGTAATTTTGTTGCCGTATTTTAAACTTTTACAACTTTTGAAAAGAGCATCATACCTGTTGATTATCGTTCTGATGTTGTTTTCTTCTTGTGATTTCAAGTTGAAACCTAATGACATGCTCGGGGGGCCTACGGATAACCTCGAGATTCAGCGGTATGACCGTTTGCAAAGCCAATATCTCACTACAGGCGACTTTTCGGCACTACAGCAGATGGAAACCGACTATCCCATGGAGACACGGGCACTGTTGGAAAACGTTTTGCGCCTTGGCGTGGTGGATGACCCGAACATAAATAAAAAGTTCCTTTCTTATTTCCAAGACAGTACACTTCAGGTACTTATAAGCGATGTGGAATCTGAATATGCCGACATGAATGACCTGAATAAAGAACTCCAGCATAGTTTCGAAAAGCTTCAGAAAGAGATTCCTGAGCTGATCATTCCGCGTGTGTATGCCCAGATAGGTGCCCTCGATGAAAGCATTGTGGTGGGAGACAGTATGATTGGCATCTCGCTCGACAAGTATATGGGCGTGAATTATCCTTTGTATAAGAAGCATTATACGCTTCAGCAACGGGAATCTATGACGCGCCAGAACATCATTCCCGACTGTCTCAGTTTCTATTTGCTGAGTCTTTATCCGTTGGATAACTTTGATCGACGCTCCCAGCAGGAGCGCGACTTCCACATGGGAAAGATGATGTGGATATGCAATCAGGTGCTTGGCCGTAAATTCTACAAGATGAAATTCGTTGACGAAGTCGCCAATTACCAGAAGAAACATAATCTGACGATTATGCAATTGTTGGAAGATACTCCCTAAGTTTGTTTTCTTTCATTTGTATTCCCCTGCCTTCAGTAAAGCATTCTCTAACAGTTTGTTAAACTCCTGGGGCTTTAATCCCCAACGAGGAGCTATCAGCATGTCAGGTGGACTTTGAGAAACAAACCTGTCTAAGACGATATCGCTACGAAGCAATCGGATGTAATCAACCAGCAAACTAACGAATTCATCGGCCGTGAATAGGGGGAAGGGATTCTCGGCGTATTCCTGAGCGAGTCTTGTTCCCCTGATAATCTGAAGCTGGTGAATCTTCAATATCGTTAGGGGAAGCGAACTGACGACGGTTGCCTGCCGTAGGATTTCATCACGGTTTTCGCCGGGCAGTCCGAGAATGACGTGGCCTCCAGTAATAATTCCGCGTGAAGCAGTTTCCTCAATAGCTTTACGGGCACAGGCAAAATCGTGTCCCCGATGGATTCTCTTTAAGGTTTCGTTGTTCGTGCTCTCAATACCATATTCCACGATGAGGAATGTTCGGTGGGAAAGTGCTTCCAGATAATCCAAAAGTGGAGTTGAAATGCAGTCGGGACGAGTGCCGATAATGATGCCCACCACGTCTTCCTCGGCTAATGCTTCTTCGTATTTCGACTGCAAATCTTGTATATTTCCATAGGTGTTCGTAAATGACTGAAAATACACTAGATACTTCATATATGTGTATTTCTTGTTGAAGAACTTTTTGCCTAACTGGATTTGCTCTCTGATGGTCATTTCGCAGTTGCAATAGGAAGGGGTGAAAGCGCGGTTATTGCAATAGGAACATCCGCCTAACGACAAGGTGCCGTCGCGATTAGGACAGGTAAAGCCCGCGTCAACGGCAATTTTCTGAACGTTGAAATCGGGGAATTGCCTGTGCAGCCACGAACTGAAATCATTATATAGCATTAACCCTTTTTATATTAATCTGTTTGCAAAGTTAACGAAAAAGTAGTAATTTTGCACGCATTATGAAGAAAATTTTATTATTCGCATGTTTTGCCATGCTGTCAACTGCCTCCGTTATGGCTCAGACAAATCTGAATCTGAAAGATATCACCAGCGGTGTATATGCCCCGCAAACCATTAGTGAGGTAACGATGCTCGCAGACGGAGAAAGCTATGCCACCATGAGCGACGACGGCACGAAAGTGCTTAAGTTTTCTATGAAAAGCGGAAAACAGGACGGCATCCTTTTTGATGCCACCAATACGCTGAAAAACAAGGTTGACAAGATTGCCGGCTATAACATGAGTCCCGATGGAACTCGGATGCTGGTGTGGAACAATGTGAAGCGCATTTATCGCCGCTCGTTCACCGCAAACTATTATATTTACAACATTCAGAGTCGCGTGCTTGCTCCACTTAGTGACTTTGGACCGCAGCAGTCGCCCGTATGGAGTCCCGACAGCCGTAATGTGGCCTTTGTCCGCGACAACAACATCTACCTTGTCCGACTGCTCTACGACAATGCCGAAACGCAGGTGACCAAGGACGGCAAGCGCAATGAGATTATCAATGGCGTGCCCGACTGGGTGAACGAAGAAGAGTTCGGTTTCAACTGCGCGCTGACTTTTACCAGCGACGGTGCCATGCTGAGCTGGATTCGCTATGATGAGAGCAAGGTGAAGGATTATCGCTTGGGTGATTTCGTCTATAAATATCCCTTGGCAGGTGAGCGCAATTCGGATGTCAGCGTCAGGAGCTATGACCTTCAGAGCAAGCAGACGCGCACCATGCAGCTATTTATTCCAAAGGAAGGCTATGTTCCACGCCTGAAGATGGGACGTGAGCCCGACCACGTGGTGGCCTATACGATGAACAGGCATCAGGATGAGCTTTGTCTCTACGACTGCAACACGCGTTCTACTATCTGCAACCTGCTTATCAAGGAAAAGGTTGACAACTATGTGAAGGAAGAGGCTATGGAGAACATTCTCGTAGACAGCGCTTTCATCGTATTGCCCAGCGACCGCACTGGCGCCATGCAAATCTACCTACATCAGTCCGACGGTATGCAGCTCGGACAGCTTACTTCAATTCCCGGTGAGGTGACGGATGTCTACGGATTTGATGAAAAGACTGGTACGGTGTATTATCAGGCTGCAGGCAAAGACCCGCTGAACCGAGAGGTATACATGACCGACCGCAAGGGCAAGACCACTTGTCTGACGCAGCGTCCTGGCTGGAATTCAGCCATTTTCAGTAAGGATTTCAGCCATTTCATCCTCACTTGGAGCGATGCCAATACCCCTTATGAATATAGTATTTGCAACAACAAGGGCAAGGAAATCGTGAGGCTTCAGGACAACAGCTCCTTGAAGCAGAAGGTTGCTGGCATTGGAATTCCCAAAAAAGAATTCTTCAAGTTCAAGACTTCCGAAGGCGTTGAGCTGAACGGTGTGATGATTCGTCCGGCCAACTTCGATGCTAACAAGAAATATCCAGTTGTGATGTGGCAGTACAGCGGACCCGGTTCGCAGCAGGTGCGCAATTCATGGAGCATCGGCTCGATGGGCAACGGCGCAATGTTCGACAATTATCTTGCCCAGGAAGGTTTTATAGTTGTTTGCGTGGATGGTCGTGGAACAGGCGGTCGTGGTGCTGAGTTCGAGAAATGCACCTATCGGAAGCTTGGACAGTTGGAAAGTCGCGACCAGGTGGAAACAGCGCTTTATCTCGCTTCCTTGCCTTATGTTGACAAAGAACGTATCGGTATTTGGGGATGGAGCTATGGCGGATTCTGTACGCTGATGTCGATGAGCGAGGGTAGGGGCGTGTTCAAGGCAGGTGTTGCCGTGGCTCCTGTAACCAGCTATCGTTTTTACGACACCGTCTATACCGAGCGCTATATGCAGACGCCACAGGAAAATGGCGCAGGCTACGACGACAATGCCATCAGCCGTGCCGAGAAACTTCACGGCGACCTGCTCCTCTGTCATGGAACCGCCGACGACAATGTACATCCCGAGAATACAATCGAGTATGCCGAAGCACTTGTCCAGGCCGACAAAGACTTCAGCGAGCGTTTCTATCGTGAGCGCAATCACAGCATATATGGCGGAAACACCCGTAACCATCTGCTGCGCCAGATAGCACGTCATTTCATCAAGAATCTGAAATAAAAATCAACATAATTATGAGAAGATTATTATTAGGCGACGAAGCCATAGCGCAAGGAGCGCTTGATGCCGGATTAAGCGGTGTTTACGCTTATCCTGGCACTCCTTCAACAGAAATCACGGAATTCATTCAGGAATCGCCATTGGCAAAGGAACGCAATGTTCACCGCCGGTGGTCAACCAACGAGAAGACAGCCATGGAGGCTGCTCTCGGCATGTCGTATATGGGCAAGCGCGCCCTAGTGTGCATGAAGCACGTCGGACTGAATGTCTGTGCCGACCCCTTTGTGAATTCTGCCATGACGGGAACCAATGGTGGTATCGTCGTGTTAGTTGCCGATGACCCCTCCATGCATTCATCACAGGATGAACAGGACAGCCGCTTCTATGCCAAGTTCGCTATGATTCCAACGTTTGAGCCTAGCAGTCAGCAGGAAGCTTACGACATGATGGAGTTTGCCTTTGACTATTCCGAGAAGATTCATCTTCCTGTGCTGATGCGTGTTACGACTCGCATGGCCCATAGCCGCGCCGTTGTGGAGGTCAAGGACACTCCGCGCCAGGAGAACGAACTGAACTACAATGCCAAGGCCAGCGACTGGGTGCTGCTTCCTGCCTTTGCCCGCAAGCGCAACGTGGTGGTTACCGGTCAGCAGAAAGAACTAGAACAGGATGCAGTTGAGTCTCCTTATAATAAATATGTGGATGGCACCGACCATAGTCTTGGCATCATTGCCAGCGGTATCGGCTATAACTATGTGATGGAGTGCTTCAAGGATGGTTGTCCTTACAGCGTGCTGAAGGTTTCACAATATCCGCTTCCCAAGAAACTCGTCCGCAAAATGCTGGAGGAGAACGAGAAGGTGCTGGTGGTAGAAGAAGGACAGCCCTTCATCGAGGACATCATCAGAGGCGTGAATGAATCGGGAAACATCATGGGACGACTTACTGGAGAACTTCCCCGCACGGGTGAGCTGAATCCCGACCATGTGAAAAAAGCACTCGGTATACCGTCGGATGAAGTCTTTGCTCCCTGCGAAGATGTTACCCCGCGTCCGCCCGCACTTTGCCAGGGCTGCGGTCATCGCGATGTATATACAGCACTTAACAAGGTGCTCGAAGATTATCCTAATGCACGTGTATTCGGCGACATTGGTTGCTACACGCTTGGTTTCCTGCCTCCCTATAAGGCTATTCACTCTTGTGTAGACATGGGTGCTTCGATCACGATGGCCAAAGGTGCTGCCGATGCCGGTCAGTGGCCTGCCGTTGCCATCATCGGCGACTCTACCTTCACTCACAGCGGAATGACGGGCCTTTTAGATGCCATCAACGAAAATGCCAACATCACTGTGATTATCAGCGATAACCTCACGACCGGTATGACCGGCGGACAAGACTCTGCAGGCACCAACAAGTTTGAGGCAATTGTACGCGGCCTTGGACTTGACAACGAACATCTGAAAGTGGTTGTTCCACTTCCGAAGAATATGCCCGAGATTACCCAGATTCTTCGCGATGAAATCGAGTATAAGGGTGTCAGTGTGATTATCCCGCGTCGTGAGTGTATGCAGACGCTTCAGCGCCACCTCAAGCAGAAGAAGGCTGCCGAGAAGGCTGCAAAATAATAACAATCCATATAAAATCAAGCATAATGAAAACCGACATTATATTGTGTGGCGTAGGCGGACAGGGAATCCTCTCCATCGCCACGATTATCGGCGAGGCCGCCATGAAGGAAAATCTGTATATCAAGCAGGCCGAGGTCCACGGCATGTCACAGCGTGGTGGTGACGTGCAGAGCAATCTGCGTATTTCTTCCAACCCCATCAACAGCGACCTGATTGCCCTCGGTGGTGCAGATGTCATCATTTCAATGGAACCCATGGAGGCGCTGCGCTATCTTCCATTCCTCAATAAGAACGGCTGGATCATCACTTCGAGCGCTCCTTTCGTGAACATCCCCAACTATCCCGACATGGAGACCATCAAGGCCGACTATAAGAAGCTCGACCACGTTATCATGATCGATATCGAGTCGATGGCAAAAGAGAACAACGTTCCACGTTCGGCTAATGTCATCCTGCTTGGCGCTGCCCAGAAGGCACTTGGCATCGAGTACGACAAGTTGGAAGCAGCCATTCAGCGAGTGTTTGCCCGCAAGGGAGAAGCCATCGTTGAGCAGAACATCAAGGCACTTGCCATCGGCAAGGCTGCCCAGCCGAACACCTGAAATAATCAGAAAATGGAAAAGAAAGAAAACAAGACACCCATCGACAGGCAAATTGTCGACAACCTTATCGAACAACTTGGCATCACAGATTTTGCCAAAGCCACTATCCGTGAAGTGAAGCAGGTGGCTGCCAAGTCGGAAGCGGCTTCGGGAATAGAATTCATCAAAATGGAGATGGGCATCCCCGGTCTTCCTGCAGCCGAGGTTGGCGTTAAGGCACAGATAAAGGCATTGAACGACGGAATTGCACATTCGTATCCCGACATTCAGGGTTATCCCGAACTGAAGAAAGAGGCCTCGCGTTTCGTGAAGGCGTTCATCGGTGTTGACATTGCCCCCGAGGGATGCGTCCCCGTGAGCGGCAGCATGCAGGGCACCTTTGCATCATTCCTGACCTGCAGTCAGGCTGACCCGAAGAAAGACACCGTACTCTTCATCGACCCCGGCTTCCCCGTTCAGAAGATGCAATTGCAGGTGATGGGAGTGAAGTTCGAAACATTCGATGTTTACGATTACCGCGGTTCTAAGCTTAAAGCAAAGTTGGAGAGCTATCTTGAAAAGGGAAACATCTGTGCCATCGTTTACAGCAACCCGAATAACCCGGCTTGGATTTGCCTGAACGAACAGGAACTGGAGGTGATAGGTCAGCTGGCCACCTGCTACGATGTAGTAGTGATGGAAGACCTTGCCTATTTTGCCATGGACTTCCGCAAGAACCTGAGCGTTCCCTTCGAGGCGCCTTATCAGGCTACCGTTGCCCGCTATACCGACAACTATATTCTTCTGATTAGCGGCAGCAAGGCTTTCAGTTATGCCGGTGAGCGTATTGGTGTGACGTGCATTTCCGACAAACTGTTCCATCGCCATTATCCTGCGCTCAGCAATCGCTACGAAGGACTTCCGTTCGGTCTGGTGTTCTCTACCCGCATGCTTTATGCACTCTCGTCGGGAACCAGCCACAGCGCCCAGTATGCCATGGCTGCCATGCTGAAGGCTGCCACCGATGGCGACTACGACTTCCGCAAGGAAATCAGTGTCTATGGCGACCGAGCCCACAAGCTTAAAGAAATATTTTGCCGTCATAACTTCTATGTGGTTTACGACAAGGACCTCGATGAACCGATTGCCGACGGCTTCTATTTCACCATCGGCTATCCTGGAATGACCAGCGGTCAGCTGGCCCACGAACTGATGTACTATGGCGTGAGTGCCATCTGCCTGATTACCACCGGCAGCCATCAGGAAGGACTCCGCGTATGTACGTCGTTCATCAACGACAACCAGTACGAGCTGCTCGACGAGCGCATGGCCATCTTTGCGGCTAACAATCCCGTATGATTCAACATTAAAATAAGATAAAAGTGAAAGCAAAACCAGGTTTTAATTTGCGAAACGTCTGTGGAGAGCAGATTATCGTGGCTGAGGGCAAGGAAAACATCGACTTCAGCAATATCATCAGCATGAACGAGTCGTCGGCATATTTGTGGAAGGAAGTACAGCAACTCGAAAGCTTCACCCACGAAGACCTCGCCAAGCTGCTGCTCGAACAGTATGAAGTAGACGAGGATACCGCCTATACCGATGCCAAGCAGCTCGCTGAGCAATGGCGTCAGGCTGGCATTGTGGAATGACAAAAAGATTGCAGAAGCCTACCTGCCGGCCCGAATCATTGGCATTTTTCCATATTTTCGGGCATTCGTGCAGAGGTTATCAGTTTTTTTTGTAATTTTGCACCCGTTTTAAAATAGGATTCTATAAAAATACATTGCAATGAATATTTCATATAAATGGTTGAAAGAATATGTTGACTTCGACCTGACTCCCCAGGAAGTGTGCGATGCACTCACCTCAGAGGGACTTGAAGTCGACGCACTTGAAGAGGTACAGTCAATCCGTGGCGGATTGAAAGGTCTCTATGTAGGTAAGGTGCTCACCTGCGAGATGCACCCCAATAGCGACCATCTGCACGTGACGACCGTGGATCTCGGCAAGGGCGAACCCCAGCAGATTGTCTGCGGAGCGCCTAACGTGGCAGCCGGCCAGAAAGTCATCGTGGCCGATTTGGGCTGTGTGCTCTATGATGGCGACAAGGAATTCCAGATTAAGAAATCAAAGCTCCGCGGTGTGGAGAGCCTCGGCATGATTTGTGCGGAGGATGAAATCGGCGTGGGAACCTCTCACGACGGTATCATCGTGCTCCCCGAAGATGCTCCCGTAGGACAGCCTGCTGCTGAATACTACAACCTGGAGAGCGACTGGCTCATTGAGGTTGACATCACCGCTAACCGTGCTGATGCCCTCTCGCATTGGGGCGTTGCCCGCGACTTGTATGCGTGGCTCGTTCAGAATGGTTATAAGACCAGCCTTCACCGTCCTTCCGACGAAGAGTTCGCTGTTGACAACCACGACCTTCCCGTGGAGGTTGAAATCGAAAATACCGAGGCCTGCAAGCGCTATGCTTGTGTCAGCATAACCGACTGTGAGATAAAGGAATCGCCAGAATGGCTGAAGAACAAGCTGAACACCATCGGACTGCGTCCCATCAACAATATCGTGGACATCACGAACTATGTGATGATGGCCTACGGACAGCCTATGCATTGCTTTGATGCCGACATGGTGAAGGGCCACAAGATTGTGGTGAAGACCATGCCCGAGGGTACACCTTTCGTCACACTCGACGGCGAAGAGCATAAACTCTCTGAGCGCGACCTGGCCATCTGCAATGCCGAAGAGCCCATGTGTATTGCCGGCGTGTTTGGTGGAAAGGGTAGTGGTACCTACGAGAAAACCCGCAACGTTGTTTTAGAGTCGGCTTACTTCCATCCCACATGGATTCGTAAGAGTGCCCGTCGCCATGGACTTTCCACGGACTCATCGTTCCGTTTCGAGCGCGGCATTGATCCTAATGGAACTATCTATGCCCTGAAGCAGGCTGCCATTCTCTGCAAGGAGCTGGCCGGCGGAAAGGTGTCGATGGAAATCAAGGATATCTATCCTGAGCCGCTGCCCAACTTCAATGTTGACTTGAAGTATGATTATGTACACCAACTCATCGGTAAGGAGATTCCGCACGATACCATCAAGAGCATTGTAACCTCGTTAGAGATGGTGATTAAGTCCGAAGATGCCGAAGGCCTGCAACTCGAAGTTCCTGCCTATCGCGTGGATGTGCAGCGTCCTTGTGACGTGGTTGAAGACATCCTGCGCGTGTATGGTTATAATAATGTGGAAATGCCCGAGCAGCTCAAGTCGAGCCTCGTCATCAAAGGTCAGGAAGACCAGAAGCACAAGCTGGAGAACCTGGTGGGCGAGATGCTTGTTGGTGCAGGATTCAACGAGATTCTGAACAACTCGCTGACAAAGTCGGCATACTACGACGACGCTTTGAACAGCTATCCTGCCGACAATCTCGTCAGAATCGTGAATCCGCTTTCGAGCGACCTCAACGTGATGCGCCAGTCAATTCTGTTTGGCGGACTGGAGAGCATCGCCCACAATGCCAACCGCAAGAACCCCAACCTGAAATTCTTTGAGTTCGGCAATACCTACAGCCATTTCAACGAAAAGGCAGATGCACAGAATCCGATGAAAGCCTATTCCGAGGAGACTCATCTGGGACTTTGGGTGACAGGCAAGCGCGTGGAAGGCTCATGGGCACATCCCGACGAGCAGAGTTCGTTCTACGAGCTGAAGGCCTATGTGCTGAATATCCTGAACCGTATCGGACTGCCGTTTGGTGCCGTGGTATTCAAGTCCAGCGAAAACAACATCTTCTCGAAGGGCATTGCCGTTGAGAACCGTGGTGGCAAGACGCTCGTCGAAATGGGTGTCGTGGCACGTTCCATTCAGAAGAAGCTCGGCATCGACAACGAAGTGTATTTCGCCGACCTGCATTGGGCACAGCTGATGAAGGCCGTGAGCAAGCAGAAGGTGGGCTTCAAGGAGATTTCCAAGTATCCTGCCGTGAGCCGCGACCTCGCCCTGCTCATCGACAAGGACGTAGAGTTTGCACGCATTGAACAGGTGGCATACGCTGCCGACCGCAAGCTGCTGAAGAAAGTTGAACTCTTCGATGTCTACGAGGGCAAGAACCTGCCTGAGGGCAAGAAGAGCTATGCCGTGAACTTCATCCTTCAGGACGAGCAGAAAACGCTCAACGACAAGGCCATCGACGCCGTGATGCAGAAAATCATTCAGGGTCTGAAGAAGCAGATTGGAGCCGAGCTGAGATAATTGGACCATTTCACAATTTCACAATTTGACAAAGAGTAGAAACATAAAATAAGAGCAAACAATGGGAAGAGCATTTGAATATCGTAAAGCAGCAAAGCTGAAGCGATGGGGCCACATGGCCAAGACATTTACTAAGATTGGTAAGCAGATTGCCATTGCCGTGAAGGCTGGCGGTCCGGAACCCGACATGAACCCTGCACTCCGTGCCTGTATTGCCAATGCCAAGCGCGAGAACATGCCTAAGGACAACATCGAGCGCGCTATCAAGAACGCCATGGGCAAGGATCAGAGCGATTACAAGGAAGTCACCTACGAGGGATATGGCCCTCACGGCGTGGCCGTCTTCGTGGAAACCCTTACCGACAACACCACCCGCACGGTGGGCGACGTTCGTTCGGTGTTCAACAAGTTCAACGGAAACTTGGGCACCCAGGGCTCGCTGTCGTTCCTTTTCGACCACAAGAGCTGCTTCACCTTCAAGAAGAAGGATGGCATCGACATGGATGAACTGATTCTTGACCTTATCGATTACGGCGTTGACGATGAGTTCGACGAGGATGAGGAAGAGGGCAGCATCACCATTTATGGCGACCCGCAGTCGTTCAGCGCCATCCAGAAGCATCTCGAGGAGAATGGCTTCGAGGTAACCGGTGCTGAGTTCACCCGCATCCCCAACGACCTGAAGGATGTCACTCCCGAGCAGCGCGAGACCATCGATAAAATGGTCGAGAAACTGGAAGACTTCGACGACGTGCAGACGGTGTACACTAACATGAAGCCCGAGGCTGTTGAAGAGTAATCTGCCCCGCCACCTGTCCCAAAGAGGGGAATTGAGTTCCATTTACAAAAAAAATCCTGCGGTTCACTAATGAGTCGCAGGATTCTTTTTATACTTAAAGTTTCTGGAACAACTATTCCTTTGCGTTATACTGCTCGGGCGTGAAGACGTAGTCGAGGATGAGCTGGCGGGGCTGCTTGGTCGAGAAGAAGGTATAGCGGAAGCGATAGCCGGCCTCCTTGTAAACCTTCAGGTGCGGACTGTTGCGCACATCCTCCAGCATCTGCTGCTCCACCTTTTTCGAGATTTCCTCGGTGATGGTGGTGTCCATCATACCGCTGAGCGAATACATATAGCGCACGGTCTTCGAGGTGTTGTCGAAGGTCATGCTGTCAATCACAATACCCTCCCCAATCTTCATGGGGCATGACTTACGGGTGAACTCTTGCGCCTCGCGGGCAGCCCTCTCGTCGAGGTTTTCATGGCAGGCCGTCAGCGCGGCAGCCATTATGGCAACTAAAAAAATCTTCTTCATATATGTTGCAAAATTAGAAATTTTCTATCTAATTACAAAAAATCCCCGCCAAAATGTTGTAAAAAGATGGAAAATTCGTATTTTTGCACTTTAAAAGGTAAAAACAAATGCAGCATATAAGAAACTTTTGTATCATTGCTCATATCGACCATGGTAAGAGCACTATTGCCGACCGTCTGCTGGAATTCACCAATACCATCCAGATTACGGAGGGCCAGATGCTCGACGACATGGATTTGGAGAAAGAGCGTGGTATCACCATAAAAAGTCACGCCATTCAGATGGAATACCAATACAATGGCGAGACCTACAAACTGAATCTTATCGACACCCCGGGACACGTTGACTTCTCCTACGAGGTCAGCCGTTCCATTGCTGCCTGCGAGGGCGCCATACTGGTGGTCGACGCCACGCAAGGCGTTCAGGCACAGACCATTTCGAATCTTTATATGGCCATCGACCACGACCTCGAGATTATTCCCGTCATCAATAAAATCGACATGCCCAGCGCCATGCCCGACGAGGTGGAAGACGAAATCGTCGACCTGCTGGGTTGCGACCGCAGCGGCATCATCCGTGCCAGTGGCAAGACCGGCGAGGGCGTCGAGGAAATACTGAAGGCCGTCGTGGAACGTGTGCCCCATCCCGAAGGCTCCACCGAAGCTCCGCTCCAGGCGCTGATATTCGACTCCGTTTTCAATTCCTTCCGCGGCATCATTGCCTATTTCAAGATTGAGAACGGACGCATCCGAAAGGGCGACAAGGTGAAGTTCTTCAACACGGGGATGGAGTACGATGCCGACGAGGTGGGCGTGCTGAAGATGGACATGGTGCCTCGCACCGAACTTTCGGCCGGCGAGGTGGGCTACATTATCAGCGGCATCAAGGATGCCAAGGAAGTGAAGGTGGGCGACACCATTACCCATGTGAACAACCCCTGCCAGAAGGCCATCGAGGGATTCCAGGAAGTGAAGCCCATGGTGTTTGCCGGCGTTTATCCCATCGACCCTACCGACTACGAGAACCTTCGTGCATCGCTCGAGAAACTGCAGCTGAACGATGCCTCGCTGACGTTCACTCCTGAGTCGTCGGTTGCCCTAGGTTTCGGCTTCCGTTGCGGTTTCCTCGGCCTGCTCCACATGGAGATTGTGCAGGAGCGACTCGACCGTGAGTTCAATATGGACGTCATCACTACCGTGCCCAACGTGTCGTACATGGTCTACGACAAGCAGGGTGGCAAGCGTGAGGTGCACAACCCCAGCGGACTGCCCGACCAGACGCTCATCGACCATATCGAGGAGCCTTATATCAAGGCCTCCATCATCACCGATGCTAATTTCATCGGCCCCATCATGAAGCTGTGCCTCGACAAGCGCGGCGAGCTCATCAAGCAAGACTACGTCAGCGGCAACCGTGTGGAGCTGCTGTTCATGATACCGCTCGGCGAAATCGTGATTGATTTCTACGACAAGCTGAAGAGCATCTCGAAGGGCTATGCCTCGTTCGACTACCACATCGATTCGTTCCGCCCGTCGAAACTCATCAAGCTCGACATCCTGCTCAACGGCGAGCCCGTGGATGCACTCTCAACGCTTACTCACCAGGACAATGCCGTCACCTTCGGACGCCGCATGTGCGAAAAACTGAAAGAGCTGATTCCGCGCCAGCAGTTCGACATTGCCATCCAGGCAGCCATCGGCGCCAAGATCATTGCCCGCGAGACGGTGAAGCAGGTGCGCAAGGACGTCACGGCCAAGTGCTATGGCGGCGACGTCAGCCGTAAGCGCAAGCTGCTGGAGAAGCAGAAGAAGGGAAAGAAGCGCATGAAGCAGATAGGCAACGTGGAGGTGCCGCAGAAGGCATTCCTGGCCGTTCTTAAACTCGATTAAAAACAACTCTCAACTAATCAACTACACTAATTATCCTGAATATGAAAGAACTGCAGAACACAACGCGCGACATTGCCAGAGAGCTGGCGCGAAAGTACAGCACGATGTCGCACGACGAGCTCGACATACTCGAGAGCGTGCTTGTACACCGTAAATATGCCAAGGGCGAGATGATTCTCACCGAGGGCGAGGTGTGCAGAGAAATTATCTACATCGACCGGGGACTGGCTCGCGAGTTCTACACCAAGAACAACAAGGAAGTCACCGAGTACCTGGCTGTCGAAGGTTCCATCATGATGAGCATCGAGAGCCTGTTCAAGGAGCAGCCCTCGCATATCCAGATAGAGGCCCTGGAGCCTTGCGTCATCTATGCGCTCCCGAAGAAGCGGCTCGAAGAGGTGGCCCTTCACAACGTGAACATCCAGATTCTCTACCGCAAGATACTCGAAGAGAGTCTCATCCTCTCGCAGGTGCATGCCGACCTGGTGCGCTTCGAGACCGCCGAGAACCGCTACCGCCGCATGTGCAAGCTGTCGCCGCAGCTGGCCCTCCGCGCGCCGCTGGTCTATATCGCCAGCTATCTGCAGATGACACCCGAGACGCTCTCGCGTGTGCGTTCTACCACTCTTCTCGACTGAATAGTAACAAACAATAATATTTTTTCATGGCAATCGTAAAACCATTCAAAGGAATCCGCCCCCCGAAGAATCTCGTGGAGCAGGTGGAGAGCCGACCCTACGACGTGCTGAACTCTGAGGAGGCACGCCAGGAAGCCGGCGACAACGAGAAAAGTCTGTATCATATCATCAAGCCCGAGATAGACTTCCCCGAAGGCACCAGCGAGTACGACCCGCGCGTCTACGAGAAGGCCGCCGAGAACTTCCAGAAGTTCCAGGACAACGGCTGGCTCGTACAGGACGACAAGGAGCAGTATTACATCTATGCCCAGACGATGAACGGCAAGACGCAGTACGGACTGGTGGTGGGTGCCTACGTCAACGACTACATGACGGGCGTCATCAAGAAGCACGAGCTCACCCGCCGCGACAAGGAGGAAGACCGCATGAAGCACGTTCGCGTGAACAATGCCAACATCGAGCCCGTGTTCTTTGCCTATCCCGACAACAAGGTGCTCGACGCGCTCATCATGAAATACGCACAGACCGAGCCCGAGTACGACTTCATCGCACCCATCGACGGCTTCGGCCACAAGTTCTGGATCATTTCCGACGACGCCGACATACGCACCGTCACCGAGGAGTTTGCCAAGATGCCGTCGCTCTATATCGCCGACGGCCATCACCGCTCGGCAGCGGCAGCACTGGTAGGCGCTGAAAAGCAGAAGCAGAACCCCAACCACCGCGGCGACGAGGAGTACAACTACTTCATGGCCGTGTGCTTCCAGGCAAGCCAGCTGACGATTTTCGACTACAACCGCGTGATTCGCGACCTAAACGGACTCACGTCGGCCGAGTTCCTCGAGGCACTCCAGAAGAACTTCGAGGTGGAGAAGAAGGGCGCCGACATCTACAAGCCCGCATCGCTGCATGAGTTCTCGCTCTATCTCGACGGCGAGTGGTATTCGCTGAAGGCCAAGGAAGGCACCTACGACAACAGCGACCCCATCGGCGTGCTCGACGTTGACATCTCGAGCCGACTGATTCTCGACGAGATTCTCGGCATCAAGGACCTCCGCTCGAGCGACCGCATCGACTTCGTTGGCGGACTGCGCGGCCTGGGCGAGCTGAAGCGCCGCGTTGACAGTGGCGAGATGCGCACGGCCCTGGCCCTCTATCCCGTCTCCATGCAGCAAATCATGGACATTGCCGACTCTGGGAAAATCATGCCGCCAAAGGCCACATGGTTCGAACCGAAACTGCGTAGCGGACTCGTCATCCACAAACTCAGCTGATGATGGCCGACAGCTACAAGACCATAGCAGGCGAAGGCGAGGGATACTACACCGAAAAACGCAGTAAGTTCCTCGCTTTTGCTCATCATGTGGAAGACGCCGAACAGGTGAAGGCCATCGTCGACCGCTACCGCAAAAAGTACTACGATGCGCGCCACTGCTGCTATGCCTACATGCTGGGGCCCGAAGGGCTGGACTTCCGGGCCAACGACGACGGCGAGCCCTCGAGCACGGCCGGCAAGCCCATCCTGGGGCAGATAAAGTCGAACGGACTGACCGATGTGCTCATTGTCGTGGTGCGCTACTATGGCGGCGTGAACCTCGGCACCAGCGGACTCATCGTGGCCTATCGCGAGGCGGCAGCCGACGCGCTTGCCCACAGCAGGGTAGAGGAGAGGCTTGTCGAGACCGTCATCACCTACGACTTCCCCTATGTGATGATGAACCAGGTGATGAAAATCGTGAAAGACATGCAGCCGCGCATAGTCAGTCAGAACTTCGACAACACCTGCCAAATCAAGCTCGCAATCCGCCAATCGCTGGCCCAAGAACTGGAAAGTAGGCTCAAGAAGTTAAGTTTTGAGTAGAAAATTTTGCAGTTCCAAAAATAAATTGTAATTTTGCATCCGGTTTCAGCAACAGCTGTTCCGAAAAGGAAGGTTGGCAGAGTGATCGATCGCGCTGGACTCGAAATCCGGTATACCCCTTTCGGGTATCGGGGGTTTGAATCCCTCACCTTCCGCCAAGCATACTAAGAGAGTGCCTTACTACAGGTGCTCTCTTTTTTTATAATGTGATTCTTAATGCAGCTTACCGTCTTTTCGCGTAAAAGTGTAAAAGTGTAAAATGTAAAAGTGTAAAATCAAGTAAACCAGAAGCTGAAATTCTGAAAAAATGTTTTTAAAACTTAAATGTTTCGGGCTTGATTAAACTTGCTCATTATCAGCGAGTCAAAGAAACGAATGTAACTTTAAGTATAACAAAAAAATAATTTAGATTAAATGAAGAAATTGGTATTAATGTTTGTGGCTCTGATGACCATCGCAAGCGCATCAGCACAGACGGAAGGTAACAAAGATGAAAGGGATAGCAGACGTGGTGACCGCACCGAGTGGATGGTGAAGGAACTGGGACTGAGTGCACAACAGGCAGAACAGTTGAAAGAACTGAACGCTAAGTATCCGGAACTTCAGCGCCGCGGTCGCGGGCACCATGGTAATGGTAATCATGGACCGCGTCCTGGCATGCAGCCCCGTCCCGATGGCAACTCGGGAGCTTCGGCACAGGCTGGCGGCCAGCAGCGCCCCTCGCGCGAGGAAATGGAGAAGCGCTTTGCTGAGCGCAGGGCCCAGATGGAGGCCTACAACAAGGAGCTGAAGGGCATCCTCACAGCCGACCAGTTCAAGGCCTACGAGGAAAGAATGGCGCAGATGCGTCAGAACCGTCCTCGCCGCCCCATGCCATAAGGATTTGATATTATCCATAAGCATAAGATTATAGTTTTCATGTGGGAAGGACCTGGCAGTGATTGTTAGGTTCTTCTTTTTTTTTCCGATAACTCTTCATTTGGTCGCTTCGCTCGAAATTATTTTTAAAATTATATTTAGAATTATCCCAGAGGAATTTTAAACTTAATTTTTAATTTAATTTCGAGGGCGAAGCCCGACCAAAAGATTCTTCACTTTCCGAAGTGCCCTCTGTTCAGTCGCATTGTAATGCGACTGCCGAGAGTATAAGCATTTGCAATGCGATTAAATCAGCTGCCGTTTCTCGGATTACAAATCCTGATACTCCTTACGGTCGAACCAACGGTCGCTGGCCGAAGGGTAAAGCAATTTCAAATTCGCCCGAACTGAGTGCCCTTTCAGGGCAGAAATTCTAAAAATCTTATCCAAAATCAAACAGCTTATTTTGATTATTTTTGATTATATTTGTTAGATTTCTCGCCGTAGGCGACTCATTTAATTTAATATAAATTCGAGGGCGTAGCCCGACCAAAAAGATAATAAAATCACCCCCTCCGAGCCTTTGTGTTGAATTATAGCTTATATTAGGCTTAATTTTGCTTAAATGCTTGCATAGTTCGAAGTTTTTAAGTAATTTTGCATGGTTAAAAAAGGGGGCATTTCGCCTCAGAACGAAAAAAAACCGCGTAAGACAGAAAATTAACAAATATAAACAATGGACGAGAATCAGACATTAGACAACGACAGAATTATCAAAATCAACATCGAGGAGGAAATGCGGAGCTCGTATATCGACTACTCCATGTCGGTCATCGTGGCCCGTGCGCTTCCTGATGTGCGCGACGGTTTCAAACCTGTTCACCGCCGCATTCTCTACGGAATGAAAGGCATCAACAATGTGAGCACACAGCCATATAAGAAATGTGCCCGCGTGGTGGGTGAGGTGCTGGGTAAGTATCATCCCCACGGCGACAGCTCGGTCTATGGCGCCCTGGTGCGCATGGGCCAGGACTGGAATATGCGCTACACGCTGGTCGACGGACAGGGTAACTTCGGCTCCATCGACGGCGACTCACCTGCCGCCATGCGATACACCGAGTGCCGCCTCTCGAAGATGGGCGAGCACATCATGGACGACCTGGAGAAGGACACCGTCGACATGGCCAACAACTTCGACGACACGCTGACCGAGCCTACCGTGATGCCAACCAAGGTGCCCAACCTGCTCGTGAACGGCGGTAACGGCATTGCCGTGGGTATGGCCACCAACATGCCTACCCACAACCTGGGCGAAGTGATCGACGGATGCTGCGCCTATATCGACAACCCCGACATCGACACCGACGGACTGATGCAGTATATTCCCGCACCCGACTTCCCCACCGGAGCCTTCATCTACGGCCTTCAGGGCGTGAAGGATGCCTACGAGACGGGTAGGGGAAGAATCGTGATGCGCGCCCGCGCCGAGATTGAGAGCGGCGAGAACCACGACAAGATCGTGATTACCGAGATTCCCTACGGCGTGAACAAGCAGCAGCTCATCGAATATATTGCCGACCTGGTGAAGGAAGGCAAGCTAGAAGGCATCTCGAATGCCAACGACGAGACAGGCCGCCAGGGCATGCGCATCGTGATCGACGTGAAGCGCGACGCCAACGCCAACGTCATTCTGAACAAGCTGTTCAAGATGACCGCCCTGCAGAGCTCGTTCTCGGTTAACTGCATCGCACTGGTGCCCGGCAAGAACGACAAGACGCGCCTCTCGCCGAAGCTGCTCACGCTGAAGGAATGCATCGGCTACTTCATCGAGCACCGCCACGACGTGACCATCCGCCGCACGCAGTTCGACCTGCGCAAGGCCAAGGAGCGCGCCCACATACTGGAAGGACTCATCATTGCCTGCGACAACATCGACGAGGTGGTGCACATCATCCGCGCATCTAAGACGCCCAGCGATGCCCAGCGCAACCTGGAGAGCCGCTTCGAGCTAGACGAATTGCAGTCGAAGGCCATTGTTGACATGCGCCTGAGCCAGCTCACCGGACTCCGCATGGAAGAGTTGCACAACGAGTACGAGGAACTGATGAAGCAGATTGAATATCTGCAGACCATCCTCGACGATCCCGAAGTGTGCAAGAAGGTGATGAAAGACGAGCTGCAGGAAGTGAAGGCCCGCTATGGCGACGAGCGCCGCACCCAGATTGTGCCCGCCGAGCACGAGTTCAACGCCGAAGACTTCTATCCCAACGACCCCGTGGTGATCACCATCAGCCACCTGGGCTACATCAAGCGCACGCCGCTCTCAGAATTCCGCGAGCAGGCCCGTGGCGGAGTAGGCTCGAAGGGAGCCCGTTCGCGCGACGCCGACTTCACCGAATACATCTATCCCGCCACCATGCACCAGACCATGATGTTCTTCACCAAGAAGGGCCGCTGCTACTGGCTGAAGTGCTACGAAATCCCCGAGGGCGACAAGAACTCGAAGGGACGCGCCATACAGAACATGCTCAACATCGAGGCCGACGATGCCGTCAACGCCTGCATGCGCCTGCGCAACAAGGGACTTGAAGACACCGAGTTCGTGAACTCCCACTATGTGGTGTTCGCCACCAAGAACGGTACAGTGAAGAAGACCCGCCTGGAGGCCTACTCGCGTCCGCGTGCCAACGGCGTGATTGCCATCAACATCATGGAGGGCGACGAAGTGGTTGACGTTCGTCTGACCAACGGCCGCAACGAGCTCATCATGGCCGACCGCAACGGACGTGCCGTGCGCTTCAACGAGAACACCGTACGCACCATGGGCCGTGTGGCCACAGGTGTACGCGGCATGCGACTCTACGGCGAAGACGATGCCGTGGTGGGCATGATTGTCGTCAACGATCCCGAGAAGGAAACCGTGATGGTGGTCAGCGAGGAAGGCTACGGCAAGCGCTCGCAGGTGGAAGACTACCGTGTCACCAACCGCGGCGGCAAGGGCGTCAAGACGCTCAACATCACCGAGAAGACCGGCCGTCTGGTGGCCATCAAGAACGTCACCGACGACAACGACCTGATGATCATCAACAAGAGCGGCATCGTGATTCGCCTCTCGGTGGCCGAGTGCCGTGTGATGGGACGTGCCACCCAGGGCGTGCGACTGATCAACCTGGCCAAGAAGAACGACGTCATCGCCAGCGTGTGCAAGGTGATGAGTAGCGAGCTCGAGGCCATTGCCGAGCAGAAGAGCCGCGAAGAGTGGAATCAGAACAACGACAACTTCCGCAAGGAACTTTCTTCAGAGGAAAAGGAGGAGAGCGATGAGGACATCGTGGACTTCGTGGATGAAGAAGCGGAGGACGACAATGAAGTACAAGAATAACAATTAAACCTTTTATCATTATAATAGTCAAAGATACGAACCTTTTAATATTAAAAAAGATTATGAAAAAAATCGTTTTGATGGCCGTAGCTGCCTGTATGGTTGTCTCAGCTAATGCTCAGAATCCTGATGCAGTAAAGAAGGTAATGGATGCGAAAGACTTCAAGGAGGCCAAGTCCCTCGTTGAAAGCAATCTTTCAAGTATGAACGACGAGGAAAGAGCCAAGTCTTGGAACAAGGTTGTTGACCTCGCTCTCGCCAAGTTCGATAAGGAACAGACCGTGCAGATCACTAACCAGGCAATGAAGAAAGAAGATCCATACGACAAGGAAGGCATGACCGAGGCTGCCCGCGTGGCCGTACAGGCTGCTTTCGAGTGTGAGAAGTATGACCAGCTGCCTAACGAAAAGGGTAAGGTGAAGCCTAAGTTCCACAAGAAGAATCAGGAGCGTCTGGCTTCTGCCCGCAACGCACTTGTCAATGCCGGACAGGATTATTACAACAATAAGGACTTCAAGACTGCAGCCGCTGCTTTTGCCGCTTATGTGGACTGCAAGAATAATCCTCTCTTCTCTGACTACGATTTCTCGAAGGATCAGATTCTCGGACAGGTAGCATACTTTGCTTCGCTGGCTTCCTATAACTCTCAGGACTATCCAGCAGCAAGCCGCTACGCCAGCATCGCTATCGGCGACACCGCCGTTGCCAAGGATGCCATGGATATCAAGATCCTTTCCATGAAGGCTACCTTGAAGACCAAGGAAGACTCCGTGAAGTATCTCAACGAGATCAAGGAGCTCTACAACCAGGATCCCGCCAA
>JAFWQT010000088.1 GCA_017508965.1 Prevotella sp.
CAACGGACAAGACTGGCGCGACACCCATCTGCGCATTCGTGGCGGAGCCGTCTATGGCATTCAAAAGGCATTCTTGGTTGACTGGTATTTTGTAGACCGTACGCTGGTCAGCAGCCGGCGTTACTATCCAGAGCTTAGCGAAAAGCCGAAGAACGACTGTCTGATACAGATTGTGACCAGCAGTCCGATATCACAATGGCCCGACATCATGCAGGGCTATGTGCGCATACTGATGCAGGCCAAGCGGTATGTCTATATGGCAACACCTTACTTCCTGCCGACCGAGTCGGTGCTTTTTGCCATCCGTACGGCTGCACTGGCGGGCGTCGACGTACGCATTATGATACCTTATAAGACAGATGCAAAAGTGGTGGAGTGGGCGAGCCGCTCGTATGTGAAGCAGACGGTGGAGAGCGGTGTGAAGGTGTATCTCTACAAGGCCGGATTCAATCACTCCAAGCTGTTGGTAAGCGACGATGCACTCTGCACGGTGGGTTCCACCAATATCGACTTCCGCTCGTTTGAAAACAATTTCGAGGCCAATGCCTTTATCTACGACCAGAAGATGGCACGCCGGCTGAAGGAGGTGTTTCTTCAGGATGTGCGCGACAGCGTGATGCTCGAAGATGTCAAGGATTTAGGGCGCCGCTCATACTTTAAGCAACTGTGGGAGAGTCTGATTCGGCTGGTTTCGCCGTTGCTTTGAAAATCGAGAAATTCACGCTTCCGTATTGGCGGTGTTCCACAAAGTTGGGATGCGCGGAGAAATCGTTTTGCTTGCCGTGCTCGAAGACGAATACCCCATCTTCTTTCAGCAGTTGTTTTTCAAATATCAAATCGGGAATCTTTGCCAGCTCCGGCAGCGCGTAGGGCGGGTCGGCAAAGATGAAGTCGAACTGCTGGTGGCATGATTTCACAAAGCGGAAAACATCACCCCGAATAGGAGTAGCCAACCCCTGAGCCCCCTCCCGATGGGATGGGGAATTGTCGGGTGAAAGTTTCTTCAGACATTCACAGATGAACCGGTAGTGGTCGCGGTCGGCTTCCACACTTACCACCTGTTTGCATCCTCGCGAAAGCAGTTCAAGCGAGATACTGCCCGTGCCCGCAAAAAGGTCGAGCGCCGTGGCATCTTCAAAATCAATGTATCCATTGAGCACGTTGAAGATGTTCTCCTTTGCAAAATCGGTAGTGGGCCGTGCCTTGAACGAGCGCGGAATGTCGAAGTGCCTGCCTTTGTATTTTCCCGTGATGATTCTCATTATGAGTTCAGGAGTTTATTGATTTAATTTTTCAACACAGAGATACAGAGTTACAGAGTTTTTTTCTTAGGTTGTTGCATTCCCCCTCCTTAGAAAGGAGGGGCTAGGGGTGGTTGATTATCTTCCCGGGCTTGCATGGTAATCATAACTCTACATTCTCCACTCTCCATTCTACACTATTTAAGATAATGCGTAACGAGGTCGTAGGGGATACCCTTAATCTGCGTGATGGGAGCGCGGTTGTATTCGCCTGCCGGGTTGTTCACAAAAACGTTCTTCAGATATTTCTTCAGTTCCCCGGTCATCTTTTCCCTGTCAGGCAGCGTTCCCATCAGGTGGAGCTCGTCGCGGCGCTGGTCGAGTCCTAACTGTTTCCAAACATAGAGCAGGAAATACACGGCGTCGAGGGCGTGGCTGGCAGCATAGCTGTTCTGGAACTTCATGCGGTTCTGCTGGAAGGCGCAGATGTCGAGCTGCTTGTCATGGAAATATCCGAACAGCTTCTGGCGGTTGCCCGTGAACGAGCGACGGTGGAGATGATTCCAAACCGGTACACATACATGAGTGAACTTCACGTCGTCGAAATGGTCGTCGGCCACCGTCTTCAGGTCTTTGTTGAAACTGTAGAGGGCCACGGCGTTGAGCGACGGAATTACCGTATGCATGACCAGGTCGGATTCGTGTCCGGTGATGGCATGGTGATAGTATGTGTCTTTCAGGTCTTCAGAGAACATCTCCACGGGAATCATCACCACGGGAGTGTCAACCATCATCAGCGCACGCGTCCATCCTGAGGCCAGCAGGTCGTTGTTGCGAAAGGCTTCGCGCAGATTGGCAGCCTGTGAGATTCCGCTTTTCACGACGTAGTTCTCATAGACAATCTGGTTCTCCGTATCGGGGTCGGCTGCCGAGAACGACATGCCGCCCTGCGTGATCCTGATGGTCAGACGGGGTTTCCTGGTGATGATTTTGCTGTTGTTATTTTCCATTCTTGCTGCAAAGGTAATTAAAAAAAGAAGAATCAGGAATGAAGAATAAAGTTTTTTTTCTTTATTTTTATTAAAACTGTGTGCCGCAGCATTTCGGTGAGCGTTTTTTTTTGTATTTTTGCGCTGTGATAAGCAATGAGTTAGAATACCGTGTGCGTCAGTGCTTTAAGTATAGTCCTACGCCTGAGCAGGTGCAGGCTATCAAGGTATTCTGTGATTTCATTACCGACAGCCGCCCCCGGACGGCCATGATTCTGCGCGGTTCGGCCGGCACGGGCAAGACATCGCTGGCAGGGGCTTTTGTGCGTTCGCTGGTGGAACTCAAGATGAAGGTGGTGCTGCTGGCTCCCACGGGACGTGCGGCCAAGGTGTTCTCGCTCAATAGCGGTCAACCTGCTTACACGATTCACCGCAAAATTTACCGCCAGAAGGCATTCACGGGCGACATGTCGGGATTCAGCATCAATGCCAACCTTCATAGCGACACACTCTTCATTGTAGATGAGGCCTCTATGATCAGCACGGGCACCTCTTTCATTGAGCAGGCATCGTTTGGTTCGGGTAATCTGCTCGACGATTTGGTTCAGTTTGTTTCTGAGGGAAAGAACTGCCGCCTGGTGCTGATTGGCGACAAGGCACAGCTGCCGCCGGTGGGCGAGGATGAGTCGCCTGCCTTGATGAGCGGCGTGCTGCAGGGCTACGGTCTGCGCGTCTATGAGTCAGACCTCAGCGAAGTGTTGCGTCAGTCGCAGGAGTCGGGCATCCTTTGGAACGCCACGAAGATTCGCCAGCTGTTGTCCGGCGATGGCGAATACTTCCCTACGGTCCTCCCCAAAATCCGCTTCAAGGGATTCCAGGACATCCATGTGGTGCCCGGCAACGAACTGATTGAACAGCTTAACAGCAGCTACAGTCGCGTGGGCATCGACGAGACGATAGTCATCACCCGCAGCAACAAGCGCGCCAACATCTATAACCTGGGCATCCGCAACACTATCCTCGACCGTGAGGAAGCACTTAACCGCGGCGACCAGCTGATGGTGGTGAAAAACAACTACTACTGGGGAGCCCCCTCCCAACCTCCCCCCAAGGGTGAGGCTTCAAATACTCCCATCCCTTCGGGAGGGGCAGGGGGTGGGTTTTCATTTATCGCCAACGGCGACCGTTGCGAGGTGCAGCGGGTGCGCAATATCCACGAACTCTACGGGTTTCATTTCGCCGATGCCACGCTGGTGTTTCCCGACTACGACAATTACGAGATGGAAACCATTGTGCTGCTCGACACCTTGACGGCCGAGGCACCCGCCCTTACCCGTGAACAGAGCGACCAGCTGTTCCAGAAGGTGCTGGAGGACTATGCCGACATTCCGCTGAAGGCCGACCGCATGAAAGCCGTGCGAACCGACCGTCATTATAATGCCCTGCAAATAAAATATGCCTATGCCGTCACCTGCCATAAGGCGCAGGGCGGCCAGTGGGCACACGTCTATATCGACCAGGGATATATGAGCGACGACATGCTCACGCCCGACTATATCCACTGGCTCTACACTGCTTTTACCCGGGCCACCGGACAACTCTATCTGGTGAACTGGCCTTCGACACAGATTTCAGAATTTCTAACTAACAAATAAGATTTATTATGCAAGAGAGCAAATACATGGTTGCCAACGAACGCGATGCACGATGGGGGCTCACAGTCAGCACGGTGGGCTACGACGAAGTGCTTGCCGGTGAGTCTTATCCCACCACCAACCATCCCGACGGTTATTTCTTCGACGTCAGCAAGGGGCGAACTCTCAACGAGTACCAGTTGCTTTATCTTGTGGAAGGGGAGGGCATCTTCACGTCTGCTCATCAGAAACCCACAAAAATCAAGGCTGGCGACATCTTCCTGCTCTTTCCCGGCGAGTGGCACAACTATTATCCGGTGTCGCATAAGACATGGAAAAGCTACTGGATAGGCTACAAGGGGCGCAATATGGACGACCGTGTGCGTGCTGGATTCCTGTCGCCCGAGAAACCCATCTATCATGTGGGCTACAGCGGTATGATTGTGTCGCTCTACGATTCGGCGCTGAATGCTGCCCGCGAAGAGGCTGCTTATGTGCAGCAGATTTTGGCTGGCATCGTGAACCACCTTATCGGACTGATGTATTCTCTGGAGCGAAACATTATCCTCAGCAAGGACAGCGACCGGGTGACGATGGTGAACCGTGCCCGACTGCGCATCCGCGAGGCTTTGGAGAGTCCGCTGACCATTCAGCAGATTGCCGCCGAGATGGGCGTCAGCTACAGCAATTTCCGCAAACTCTTCAAGGAATTCACAGGTATTTCCCCCGCCCTTTATCAGCAGGACCTGAAGTTGCAGCGCGCCAAGGAACTGCTTTCCACCACCGACATGAGCATCAAGGAAATAGCCTATCAGCTCTATTTTGAGAGTCCCGACTATTTCTCCTCAAAGTTCAAGACCAAGACTGGGCAGAAACCAAGCGATTTCCGGCAGCAGACGAGGTGATAGTTTATAGTTTAAGGTTTATAGTTTAAAGTTTATTGTTTAGGCATAAAGATTTCACCCCTCCCTATAGGGAGGGAAGGGGTGGGTCTTTTTTTTTACTTCATTACATCATGGCACTTCACCGTTTCGGCACTGGCCTTGAACTTCACCGTCTGACGGATGTCCTCGGCTGATGCAGCGAACTTGGCCGTGTATTCGCCGCCGTCGGTTACCCATGCCTGCTGGTCGGTGTCGTAAGAGGCAAGGTCGTAGCCGGAGAATGTGAGCAGCAGTTGCTGGCTCTCGCCGGGCTTCAGACTGCGGGTCTTGCCGAAGGCTTTCAGTTCCATTGCGGGCTTCTCGAGTTTACCCTTTGGAGCCGTGATATAGAGTTGCACGACTTCTTTTCCGGCCACGCTTCCCGTGTTCTTCACGGTAATGGCAGCCACATATCCCTTGCCTTTCTTGCTTACCTTAGGCTTGGAATACTCGAAGGTGGTATAGCTCAGACCATAGCCGAAGGGATAGCTCACGCTCTTGCCAACGGTCTGATAATAGCGG
>JAFWQT010000013.1 GCA_017508965.1 Prevotella sp.
CAGTATAGAAACCAATTTGGAGGATTGATTGAATTTTCTGTGGGTAGTATCTTCTACAAAGCCGAAGAACCAGGCTGCGGAGTCTAACTGAAAAACGATGCCGAAGGCAAGCAAAGATAATGAAAAAGGCTGAATTGGAAAAAGTCATCGTTAAGTCTTTCCCCATTTTTGAACTGCTGCAGATTCGCATCGAGGGACATCGGTATCCTCGCCGGCGAATCTGTCAGCAGCGGTTAGGTTTCTTCGACACGAAGGAACATGCCGAGGATGCCATGCTTTCGACTATCGAGTTTCAAAAGCGGGTATGTCAGGAAAGGAGGAAGAATTACTATGAGGACTGTTTCGGGTTCTTTCTGCTTGAGCAGTTTGTACATAATAGGGAAAGCTCATTCTATAGGAACGAACGGCCTCAGAAATGTTTCTCTTTTAACGCAGATGGGGAACTCAATGACTTTGTCGCATTGGATGAGATGGGATTGTATCGTGGTCGCAAGAAAGAGGATATCCGCTTCAAAGTGGGCGACATTGTGGAGACCATTGACGGGAACTATTCTGACCTGGGCATCGTGGGTGCCCAGCCTCTCACAACAGACACTTACCACCAAATGGAAGAGGATCCCGAAGAGTGTGAGCATCCAAGCCATTTCCTCGATGAGAGTGACGACTGCTATCTGGTTTACACCCTTGGCAAAGTAGGCTCACATTTCCATCCCGTCTGCTATAGCGTATTTCCGCCAGCCCTGCCTGTTCCTGAAAGAATTGCAGCCCGACTAAAAACCTGCCTTATACAGAATAATAGTTGAAAAAACATATATGCTCCAAACTGCCTGTAAATAAAGGCGGTTTGGAGGTTTTAATGTAGGATGTATGTTTTTTATGTTATTATGAAGTTTAGTTCAGGATTGTTTGCTGCTTTTGCAAAGTAAACTTTAGAATTCTGTTATGGACATGCAAGTCATTAAACAATAGTATTTGCTGGCTATTTGCATGGCCTATGAAAAAAATATCGGATTATTTTTTGCGTATCGGTGAATTTGTTGTATTTTTACGTCGTTCCTCCGTGAAGATACTCGCTCTCGGCAAAAAAAAGAATAATTTCTTTTGTTTTACTCTCATTTATCCGAAATTTTCGTATCTTTGCCAAACAATTAGTTGTGATGAACTATGTTTGAGCAGGAAATAAAGCATTATGAGGAAGTGCGATGCGAATCTTGAAGAAGACTGATTTCCTAGAAACATAACAACACCAGTTCGACAATCGGGCGTTCTCCTAAATAGGGGAACGCATGTGCCTATAAGCCTTCGCGCGCACGAAAAAGTATTTTCTTCAAAAAAAATGCCACTTTGCCACTTGCCCGGTGTTTATCAGGGTTCGCGCGGTGGCATTATGGTGGCATTAGTGGCATTTTCGGGCGATTTTGGTGAAAATATTGGTATAGAATTTTTCGTTTTAAGGGTGTAAGGGTGCGGAACCCCGATAAACACTGGGCTTGCACCCTTATTCAGAGGGTGTCAAGGGTGTCATAAGGGTGTAAGGAGTATATCCACCACAGCCCTCCCTGAATAGGGAGGGAGTTTATTGTTAGGGTTAGGGTTTGGGTTAGCGTTGAAAATTCTCTAGAGAATTTTCGCCAAAACATCATCGGAAGGGCTGCAAACTATCATCGGAAGGAATAAATTCTCTAGAAAATTATGTTTGTTCTCACGCTGAGCAAACGGATTTCACAGAGTTGTAGTCTTATTGGGCTTCTAATCAAGGCACGTAGGTATTAACTCTCTCCCTTAAAGAGGGCTGGGGTGGGGGTTACACCCTCCTGTCACCCTTGACACCCTCTATAATAGGGTGCAAGCCCTGTGTTTATCGGGGTTTTAGCACCCTTACACCCTCAAACGGGAAAAATTATATATGGAAAAAGCTGAAAAATAGTCAGGCGTGGCGAAATTGCAGACTTTCTTTACCGAGTGTGAGACCTCAGTACAATAGGCCTACAAGCCATAAAGGCAACTTCTTGCCGACCGGGAATTCCATGGAGTCGGCCAGGATATATGAGTCTGGAATGTCAGCTATCTGATCGAAAGTCTTGTCTTTTCCCCCTACCTCAAGGGTAATGCTACCATCTATCAGGAAATCGCCTTGGGTCTTTCCGTATTCCACTGTGTGGCCTACTGAAAGTTGATTCACGACGAAGCACTCTCTCAGGGTGCCGACGTTCTGTTCTGTCCCAAGAGCAAAAAGCATGTTAGGATTATGGACATAGATTTTATCGGGTTTCTGCATTTTAGTTACCGATTTGTTGTCGGCATATAGCAAATGTAACAATTCTGCTTTTTTCATGCTTGAGAGATAACTCAGGACTGTGGTCTTGTTGATTTCCAAATAGGAGGAAAGTTTGGCTATATTCACATCGTAGGGAAGGTTGTTGGCTAGAAACAGCATCATGGCCTTCAGTTTGCGGGTATAGGAAGCCTCCACTCCGCAAAACTGAGTCATCTCCTGGTCGATGATAAAACTGACCACATTCTCTAACCGACTGTAGTATTCCTGTTCATCGCCATCGTAAAAAGGATAGTAGCCTACACGGAGATACTCTTCAAACAGCGCCTGTGGATGACAAAGAGCGCAAACTGTATCGCACACGCCATCTGCATCTTTCAGTATCTTCTCCAGAGAGTAAACGGGCAGTTCGATGTTCTTGTAAAAATGCAGGTATTCCCGGAATGACAGGCCTGCCATGTCGTAACTGAGCACTCTACGCGACAAATCGGCATCGGCATTGAGAATCTGAATAAGCGACGAACCTGTAAATGTGATTTTCATGTCAGGCCAAAGGTCGATGATCTCTTTCACCTCCTTGCTCCATGTGGGGTATTTGTGAACCTCATCGAGGAATAGGTGTTTTCCGCCCATAATATGGAAACGCTCCGCCGTTTCAAGAAGCGTGTGGCTGGTAAAATACATGCTGTCCATCACACAATAGAGAGCCTCACCTGCATTGACACCATATTTCTGTTTGATATACTGGCGCATGAGTGTTGTCTTGCCAACTCCACGTGAACCACGAATCGATACAAGTTGTTTCTCCCAATTGACAGACCTCATCAACTCGCGGACAATCTCCGTACTTGTCTGCGAGATTAATATACGATGCTTTTTGAATAAAGATTCCATACTTAACTACTCTTGTTTTCAACGGCAAAAATATAAAAGTTTATTGTAATAACCAAATTTTGATTGAAAAAGGTTACTGCAATAAGCGATATTTCTTGATTTCGGTGATTCCGCTAAGCGTTTTCACACACTTTTCAATGATGTAAAGAGTGCTATGGTTTGTTGTATCTTTATGTCATTCTACAATTTGTTCCTGCCGCGAAAAAAGTTTTGGATTTTTTTGTGTATCGGTGAATTTGTTGTATTTTACGTCGTTCCTCCGTGAAGATACTCGGTCTCGGCAAAAAAAAGAATAAATTCTTTTGTTTTGCTCTCAACTTTTTGTATCTTTGCATGAAATAATCTAAAAATGTAAATTAACGATATGGCAAAGAAAATTGAAGAGGGGGGGGCTCAGAACCCTCAAAGCGAGAAACTGAAGGCATTGCAGGCTGCCATCGCCAAGATTGACAAGGATTTTGGTAAAGGCTCCATTATGAAGCTGGGCGACGAACATGTTGAGAATGTGGAGGTTATCCCAACCGGTAGTATCGGACTGAATGCTGCGCTCGGCGTGGGCGGCTATCCCAAGGGACGCATTATAGAAATCTACGGTCCGGAGTCGTCGGGTAAGACTACATTGGCTATCCATGCCATTGCTGAGGCACAGAAGGCCGGCGGTATTGCTGCCTTCATCGATGCTGAGCATGCCTTCGACCGTTTCTATGCAGCGAAGTTGGGAGTGGATGTGGAGAACCTCTGGATTTCGCAGCCCGACAATGGTGAGCAGGCCCTGCAGATTGCCGACCAGCTTATTTCTTCGGCTGCCGTTGACATCGTGGTCATCGACTCTGTGGCCGCCCTTACTCCGAAGAAGGAGATTGAGGGTGACATGGGTGACTCGGCCGTGGGTCTGCAGGCTCGTCTGATGAGTCAGGCTTTGCGCAAGCTCACTTCCACCATTTCGAAGACGAACACTACGTGCATCTTCATCAACCAGTTGCGCGAGAAGATTGGTGTTATGTTCGGTAACCCCGAGACTACTACCGGTGGTAACGCCCTGAAGTTCTATGCATCCGTACGTCTTGACATCCGTCGTGTGTCCAGCATCAAGGACGGCGAGGACGTCATCGGTAATCAGGTGCGTGTGAAGGTGGTGAAGAACAAGGTGGCTCCTCCTTTCCGCAAATGCGAGTTTGAGATTATGTTTGGCGAGGGTATCTCGAAGATTGGTGAGATTGTGGACCTTGGCGTCGACTATGGCATTATCCAGAAGAGCGGTAGCTGGTTCTCATACGGAGGCAGCAAACTGGCTCAGGGTCGTGAGGCCGTGAAGGCGCTTCTACGCGATAATCCCGAGCTCTGCGAAGAACTGGAAGCACAAATCATGGAAGCTATGAAGCAGAAATAACTTTTTTCAGCTATTTCTAACTAATAAAGGCCTGGCAGATAAGCGTTCTGCCAGGCCTTTTATGTGTTTCAGCTTTTACAAAAAACAGGAAAGAAACGGGATATTATAGGCTTTTTACCCATTCCTGCAGTTCTTCCTGTGTTGTCCCGTTGAGCAGTTTTCCCGGTTTCCAGTTGATGTCGGGATAGGCGGCTTTCAGGTCATTGCATGCCTTGTCGATGTCGCTACCGCCAGAGGTGGCGAACGGTATGACCGTCTTTCCCTTCAGATCGTATTGTTCGATGAAGGTGTTGATGATGGTAGGACAGGTGTACCACCAGATGGGGAAGCCCACAAAGATGATGTCGTAGTCGGCCATATTGTCCACTTTGCCCTTGATGGCCGGACGCGAAGACTTGTTTTGCATCTCTACCGACGAGCGGCTCTGCTTGTTACGCCAGTCGAGGTCGGCATCGGTGTAGGGCTGCTCGGGCTGGATTTCGTAGAGCGTTCCGCCGGCTGCCTGAGCCAGTTGCTGGGCGGCACCCTTGGTAACGCCTGTGGCCGAGAAATAAGCTACTAATGTCTTCATACTTTTCTGTTCTGGTTTCTTACTCTGTGAGCAGGCACTCAGACTTATTGCAAGCAGTGCCGCCATGATGAATGTGATTTTCTTCATATCGTTAAAATGATTATTGTGTTGAATATTGGTTATTTCTTTCCCTCGTACCATTCTCGCAACACGTAGAAGGCTTTCTTCTTCTCACCTTTGTCGGAGAAGACTCCCTTCCGGTTGTAGTAGTCCTGGATGCCGTTGAGCACACGGCGTGGAGAGCGGAAGTCTTTCAGAATCCAAGGCGTGGTGCCGGCCAGTCCGTCGATTTTCTCTATCATCTGCAGGTTCTGGCGATAAAGGTTCTCCTGGAACTCTTCGGTCCAGCGCTGGTTGGCGGGTCCGTGCAGACCGTATTTTGCTCCGCCACCGAACTCACTGATGATGACGGGTTTGTCGTAGGGGATTTCCCATTGCATCTTCGGCGCGTCGTTCACGTCGCGATACCATCCGATGTATTGGTTGAACGAGACTACATCCACGTGGGCGTTCATGTTGTCCTGCAGGCGGTTCTTATAGTTCGAGGCCGAGGTAACTTCCATGGCCATCGAGATTAGGCGTGATGTGTCGAGGCTGCGGGCATGCTGTGCCAGTCGGCCCAGGAACTGGTCGCGCTCGGCAGAGTGGGGAGTTTCGTTGGCAATCGACCAGATAATCACGTTGGCACGGTTCTGGTCGCGGCGAATCATGTCGGTCAGTTGCCGTTCAGCATTCTTGAAAGTTTCGGGGTTTTTCCATGCAATGGTCCAGTAAACGGGAATCTCCGACCACACCAGGATTCCCATACGCTCAGCCTCGCGCACGGCATACTCGTTGTGTGGATAGTGAGCCAGTCGGACGAAGTTGCAGCCAAGTTCCTTTGCCCAGCTGAGCAGTGTGTGGGCATCTGCTGTGCAATTGGCGCGTCCGCCACCGTTTGCTTTCTCCTCGTGAATGCTGATGCCGCGCAGGAAGATGGGCTGGCCGTTGAGCAGGAGCTGCTTGCCACGTGTTTCGATGGTGCGGAAACCAATCTCGTCAGCTACAAAATCGCTGACAGCAGAACCATCGGCGGCCTTTCCGTCGAGCGACAGTTCCGTCCGATAGCATTTAGGATTATCGGGACTCCACAGCGAGAGTCGCTTTGCCGGCACGCGAACCGTGAGACGGGCAGCGCCCTCGGCATCGGTCGTGCACTGTTGCTTCACCTTCAGTTCAGGTATTTTCAGCGTCAGCTTCTGACCAGCCATCGGCTTGTTCAGTCGTGCCGTCATCGTTATTTCACGCTGGCGGGCTTTGGCATCAGCCTTTTCCAACTGCAGCTTGAAATTCTCGATATACGTGGGCGATACCCTTACAAGGAGTACGTCGCGTGTGATGCCGCCATAGTTCCACCAGTCGAATATCTGTGTGGGCACGGCCTCGGCCTTGCGCTTGTTGTCTACTTTCACGATGACAGTGTTTTCTCCGTTCTGCAACATCTCGGTCACATCGAAGTTGAAGGGTGTGAAACCGCCTACGTGATGCCCTGCCTCGTGACCGTTAACCCATACACGACAGTCGTAGTTGACGGCACCGAAATAGAGAATCGTGCGGTAGTTCTCGATGGGAACCTGGGCCTGGAAACTGGTTTTGAACCATACCGTGCCCTCGTAGAAAAAGAGTTTCTCGTCCTGTGTGTTCCAGTCGCCTGGCACCTGCATGGTGGGTGACTTGTCGAAATCGTACTCGATGAGGTCTTCGGGCCGCTGCGGCTTGGCATTGCGGAAGAATCCCCAGCGCGTCGGATTCATGCGATAGTCGTAGTAGCCTTCTTCCTGCACATCTACGATGTAGTGCCACTGGCCGTTGAGCGACATCGACTCACGGCTCAGCACATTGGTTACTTGGGGCACCTCGACGGCTCCCATGACTGCTGTCAGCGAGCAGAGAAACAATAGGATGAAAAGTCTTTTCATGTTGTGTACGGTTATTATGTTAAGTAACAAATCAAACAACGAATTTTTCGAATTAAACGAATATCACAGGTTTCACGATTATCCGAGCGTAGCAATTCGTATAATTCGTTGAATTCGTTGTTGTCATATTTAATGTTTCAGAAATTCAGATTCACTCCACCCATGAATGTCGCGCGCGGCATGGGGTAGCCCAGGTTGATTTCGTAGCTCTGGGCCAGCAGGTTCTCGCCACGCACCCACAGCGAGCAGGCTTTTGTCAGGGCATAGCTGACGCTGGCATTCAGCAGACAGAAGTTTTCCTTGGTTTCCTGGTCGCCGACTTCGGTGTAGAGGTTGCTGATGAACTGCAGTCCTGCAATGGCCGTCCAACGGTTCTGGTGATAGCTGGCACCGAGGAATCCTTTATATTCTGGTGCAGCTACAATCTTGTGCTCCATGTGCAGCAGCGAGTGGTTGGTGGTGAGCGAAAGGTTGCTGTTGACGCGCCATGTGGCTTCAATCTCAGCGCCATAGTTCTCAATCTCGCCCGTATTCACGTTCTTGCGCTGAATGGTCTGAATCATGTTGTCGCCTTTGATATAGAAGATGTTCAGGCCATAGCTGAAAGCATCAATACGATGGCGCCACGACAGTTCGTAGTTCCAGATGCGCTCAGGTTCCAGTTCCTCGTTCGATGGGGGATAGAGATACATCTCGCGCATGGTGGGGTTGCGGAATCCCTTGCTTGCCATGGCCTTCAGTTCGCCTGTGCTGACAGGCCGGATAACGAGGCCTGCCTGCGGAATCCATTCGGTGCCTGTTACGGAATGATGGTCGAGGCGGATACCGGCATCGACGGTGAGCCACGACAGCAGGTCCTGGCGGAAATCCACGTAGCCGGCAATCTCGTTACGGTAAGAACGTCCGCTCTGCTTGTTGGGAGTGTCGAGCACGTCGCCCGTCTCCTTTGACGTGTAGTAGGCATTGCCGTAGATGTTCTGGTAGTCTATGCCGACGGTCAGCCGGTTCCCTTCAAAGAGCTGAGCACTCTGATACCAGGAAATGCCCGTCAGCGCATCTTTCGAACGGAAGTAGCGTGCGGTAGGTTTTGTCGGGTCGGCCGTTCCGTCGTCAATTTTATGGCGTCCGAAATTGCTATAGGCACTAATGGCACCACTTGTCCATCCATAGTGGTTCTCGAGTGCGGCTGAAATGACGCCGCGTGTAATCCACTGGTCGGCATCGAACAGCGGACTGGTCGTTGTGCCGGGGTGGGAGGCATTGAAGTGGGTGATATCGGCATCGATATATGCATTCCAGTGGTCGTTGAAGTCGTAACCCAGTTTCAGATAACCGCCATACTGTTCAAAACCCATTCGCGGGCGGTGGTTGTCGGTGCGTCCGTATTGTGCCGAGACGGTGCTGCTGAACTTGCCGCTTCGCAGTTGGTTGGAGGCTTCTGCCTGAACGGTGCCGTAGCTGCCGGCGCCAAGATTAACGCTGGTCTTCATGCCGTCTTCCTTCATCGAACGTGTCACGATATTCATCACGCCGCCCATGGCGTTCGAGCCGTAGAGCACCGATGCCGGACCGCGAAGCACTTCAACACGCTCTGCCATCAGCGTCTGATAGCTGTCGGAAATGGGATGTCCGTAGATGCCCTGATATTGAGGGTGCCCGTCGATGAGCACGAGCAGCTGGCCTGCACCGCCGGAAATACCGCGCAGGTTGATGCCGCCAGAGCCTCCTGTAGAAACGCCATAGCCCATCATTGAGCGTGAGGTGACAAAGAGTCCCGGTACCTGTTGCATGACCGTGGGCAGCACATTGGTCTGATATTGCTCCGTAAGTGTTTCCCGCCCGATGACTGTCACCGTCATAGGCAGGTGGCGAACATCGGTAGCATTACGTGTTCCTGTCACTACCACTTCCTGTAAGGTCAGAGAGTCGGTGACCGATTCGGCATGGGCAGAATATCCCGTAGCTGAAGCCACGAGCATAATGAACAGTCTTGTCATTGATTTCTTCATTTTTTTCAGTGTAATTTTTAATAACTATTCGTATTTGGGTAATTTCTATTTTTACATTTCAATAATAACGTTTGATATACCCACTTTATTGTATGTTCTGTTTCCCTTTTTTAAGCAGGTTTTGCTGATAGTTTTATGTCGGTTGTTGTATGAAAAAAGTCGGGCACCCTCATTTGGATGCCCGACCGCTTGCAGTTATTTGATGCTTACCTTTATGGATTTCAGGTCACTGGGTTGTGAACTGGTACCGTAGAGTATTTCGTACTCTCCTGGCTTGGTGCGCATGGTGTTGCTCTCGGCATCCCAGAACTCAAAGCTTTCTTTCGATAGTTGTATCTGGGCTTCGGCGGTTCTACCCGCTCCGATGTTCAACGACTGGAAACCGCGCAGCGACTTCAGCGGTCCTTCCGTATCGCTCAGGTCACGGATATATACCTGCACAATCTCGGTTCCGGCGCGACTGCCTGTGTTCTTGACCGGTATGGTCAGGGTGTAGAGCATGTCGGGGTTCTTGCTGGGGTCGCAGGGAATGGCCTTGGTCTCGCCGATTTCGAACGTCGTGTAGCTCAGGCCATAGCCGAAGGCAAACAGCGGGTCGTCGAAGTAGCGGTAGGTGCGGCCTTTCATCGAATAGTCTTCATAGTCGGGCAGCTGTGCCGTCGACTTATAGAAGGTGATGGGCAGTTTGCCGCCGGGGTTTAGGTCGCCGAAGAGAACTTCTGCTACAGCCGTTCCGCCTTCTTGGCCGGGATACCATGCCTGAACGATGGCATCGCAGCTCTCTGTTTCAGGCTGCAGGGCGATGGCCGAGCCGGAGCAGTTGACGAAGATGACCGTCTTGCCGGCAGCCTTCAGTGCCTTGAGGAAGTCGCGCTGAACCTTTGGCAGTTCGATGTTCGTGCGGTCGCCGCCTTTGAAACCTTCGATGTTGACAGGCATTTCCTCGCCTTCGAGGGCGGCAGAGATACCACCTACGAAGATCACCTTGTCGATACCCTTCAGCTGGGCGATGGCTTTCTGGTAGTCAATCTGGAGTTCCTTGGCAATGTTGATTTTCATGTTGGCACCCCATGTCTTTACGAACTCAAAGCGAACCTCGATGTCGTACGACTTGCCTTTCTCGGCCTGGATGGCCGTGCGTGTCGGTGTGGTGCGCCATGTGTGCTGCACGAACTTGCGCTCGCCGTTGATGTATAGCTCGAAGTGGCCGCATCCCTCAACGTTCACTACATATTCGCCCGACTCCTTCGGCGTGAACACCGTCTCGTATTTGGCCGAGAAGTCTTCGATTTTCACGCCCGGGGCGAAGTTGTGCATACCGGCAGTGGTGACTGCCAGCGGCGTGGTGTAATACTGGGTGGTGACAGGCTTGCCTTCCATCTTGACATTGTTCCAGAACGTTCCGCGCAGTCCTTTCTTGCCGCCTATGGCGCAGTTGGATGCCATCAGACAGTCCATCACCTTGTCGTAGGTGAGGTCACAGCCGGCAAACGACACCAGTTTCTTCTGTTTTGCCTTGATGCCGTCGAGGATGGTGACGGTGTGGTTGGGCGTTCCGTTGTAGTTACCCCACATAAGCGGTTTGTCGTCGGCATTTGGACCGATGACGGCAATCTTCTCCTTGTTTTTCTGCAATGGCAGCACGTTGCCCTTGTTCTGCAGCAGCACGATGGTCTGGCGTGCCATGTCGAGTGCCAGCTGACGGTGTGCCTTGGAGTCCATGGCAGAGTAGGGAATCTTCGACCATTCCACGAGCGACGGGTCGTCCATCTCGCCAAGGTCGAAGCGGCCTTCAAGCAGTCGGATGACGTGCTTGTCGACCTCAGCCTCGGTGAGCAGACCGCGCTTGACGGCTTCGGGAATGCTCTTGTAGGCGTAGTCGAAACCGCATTCCACGTCGGTGCCGGCTAAGACGGCTTTCGATGAACCATGAACGGCGTCCGACGAGCTCTTGTGGTTCATATAGAAGTCGGTGACGGCTCCGCAGTCGCTCACCACGAGATATTTGAATCCCCATTCGTCGCGCAGAATCTGCTGTAACAGTCGGTTTGAACCGCAGCAGGGGTCGTCGTCGAGCCGCTGATAGGCACACATCACCTCGCGCACCTTGCTCTTCTCGACAAGATATTTAAAGGCGGGCATGTAGGTTTCCCAGAAATCGCGAACGGGCACATCGGCCAGGTTGGCCGTATGGCGCGTATACTCAGGACCGCTGTGCACGGCATAGTGCTTGGCACAGGCCCACAGCTTGCGGTATTTGGCGTCTTCGGGTCCCTGCAGTCCAGTCACCACGGCATGTCCCATCATCGAGGTCAGATAGGGGTCTTCGCCGTAGGTCTCCTGTCCGCGTCCCCAGCGCGGATCGCGGAAAATGTTCACGTTCGGTGTCCATACCGACAGGCTGTGGAACTTCTCGTCCTCACCCGAACCCCTGTACATTCGTTCGTTGTACTGTGCCCTGAACTCGGTGCTGGCGGCGTCGAACACCTTGTTCACCAGCGTCGGGTTCCATGACGACGCCATGGCAATGGGTTCGGGAAACACCGTGACGTTGCCCATGTTGGCGGCACCGTGCAGTGCTTCGCTCCACCAGAAGAATTTCTTGATGCCCATGCGTGGAATGGCAGGACTCTCGTCGAGCATCAGCATGGCTTTTTCTTCGAGCGTCAGCCGTGAACACAAGTCAACGGCCCGTTCGTGCGCACTTAAAGCTGTGTTTTTGTAGGGTGGCGTCTGTGCAGTTGCGTTCATGCAGCCACAGATTACCAATGCGATTGAAAGTAAGTTTTTCTTCATATATAACTGTTTTGTTTTTTTTCTGAAAAAGAGTCCGGACTTTCCCAAGCCCGGACTCCGCACAATGTAAAGTTCTTAGATTGCCCAAAAATGGACAATGGCTTGCCGATGGGCTATAGCCCTTTCTGAGGGCGGGTAGTCTGCATGGCAGGCATACCCCCATCGGTTTATGGAGAAGAGGATATTTCTGCACAGTATCTTGTCGTTGCAAAATTACATATTTTATTTATAATTAGCTCATCTATAAGTATCATAGACGGGTCTTATTGTATCAGCGCGTGTCATATGTTCAAGATATTATGAATCTGTAATGAAACCTATGCGGCCTGTTTTTTCCTCAAAAATGGAAAAAATGTAACATTTTCTTGTTACTTTCCCAATATTCAATTATCTTTGCAGTCAAAATTGTAACATTCGTGTATTTTTATTATTCGAAGGAAAATGAAATGTAGGGTTCTTAGACATGCGAGACGATACGGCCTGTCGTTTGCCGTTTTCCTCTCGTTGGCAACTGTCGGATCTTTTGCCCAGACCGGGAAGCTGTTCGATACCGACAAACAGCTTTCCAGCAGTTTTACCAGTCAGGTCTATCTCGACCGCGACGGGTTCATCTGGGTTGCCACGCGCAACGGCCTGAACAAATACGATGGCTATCAGTTCCAGATTATCAAAAAGGAACTGGCCAAGAAGAGTGGCATGGCCAGCAACTATGTCAACAATGTCATTCAAGACGACAACGGACTGTTCTATCTTGGAATGTATGGCGCCCTGCAGACCTACGACGGGCGTGAGTTTCACGACGTTGAGGTGAAAGACCTCGAAGGCCGCACGGTGCCAAGCTACATCACTTGCTTCCTGAAACGCAAGGACGGACGGATTCTTGCCGGCACGTCAGGTCACGGACTGCTCGAAATAACCGATACCCGCCATGCCGTACAGATAGGCGGACCGCTGAAAGAAATCGTGACCATCAATGCCTTGGCTGAAGACAAGCGCGGACATATCTGGATTGTCACCCGTAGCCTAGGACTCCTCGAATATGACGGCAAGACCGTGAAGCGGCATTTTGCCGACGAAGTCATGAAAGACAAAATGGTGCGCATCTGCATCGATGCAAAAGACAATATATATGTGGGTACCTCTGACAGGGGAATCTTCCTGCGCCCTGCAGGTGCTGCCGATTTCCGTCATCTCGACGTGACTGGCACCAAACATGTTTCTTCGCTCTATTCCACTCACGACGGACAGCTGATGATAGGCTACGACGGCAACGGTGTGAGCATCTATAATCCCCAGACCGGTGAAATGACCGACAATCCCTATTTCAGTCGCGATGTCGACCTCTCTAAAAGCAAGGTCTACAGCATTGTTGAAGATTCCAACGGTTGTGTCTGGCTCGGACTGCTGCAGAAAGGTGTCTTCATGCAGCCGAAGAAAATCTCCACCTTCCGCTATATAGGCAACAAAATAGGCGATAAGAACATTATCGGTCAGGCTTGCGTCATCAGCACTATGATTGACAGCCGCGGACGCTGTTGGGTGGGTACCGACAAGGACGGCCTTTATTGTCTCGACAGTAACCAGAACCTTCTCCACCACTATGTGGGCAATGGTTTCCCCGCCTCGGTGATGAGCATGGTCGAGGATTCGTCAGGCCGCATTTGGGTGGGTAGCTATAGCGAGGGATTTGGCTATATCGATGCTGGCGGAGGCAGTTACCATAAGTTCCCGCATTACCAAAATGTCAGCGGCTTCTCTATGGTCGTCACTGCTGGCGATGAACTGTGGGTGGGTACCATGGGCCAGGGACTCCTGCGCATCGATAGTAAGTCTGGCACCGTGAAGAAAGCCTATACCATGCAGCGACTCGCCGATGAAAAGCCGCAGACCAACAGTATCGTCAACGACTATATCTCGAAGATGTCTGTCTCGCCCGACGGCAAGCGCATTTTTATTGCCACCACGATGGGTGCCTGCTGTTACGACATCCAGAAAGACAGCTGGACCACCGCCTTCGGAAAGAATTGTCTCAACTACGGGACGCCCTGCCGCATCGTTAAGATGTTCGACGGACGTCTGTGGATAGGTACTAACGACGGACTTTACTGCTACAACTTCCAACAGCGTAAACTGAACCTTTACACTACCGAGGAGGGACTCGCTGACAATGGTATCTCCTCCATCGAGCAGGACCTGAAGGGTCGCCTCTGGATTGGTACCGACCACGGTCTCTGCTGTTATGATCCCAATACGGGCCTCACCCAGAGTTTCTTTGTCGACAACGGCCTGCAGTCGAATGAGTTCAGCGACGGTGCCTCCTACACCGTAAAGCTCGACAACCGGGTGGTTCATATCTTCGGTGGTGTGGGTGGCATCACCTGGTTCCATCCTGAAGACATTGTACAGACCAAGTGGAACGCACAAGTAAGTCTTGTTGACTTCCTTGTCGGCGGCATCTCCGTCAGCAGTCCCCAACTCGAGTCAGGCTATCAAATCTGTGACACCACCGTGATTGCCGCCAAACGCTTCGTGCTGGCCCACAACGACAACTCGTTCTCTATCCGTTTCTCTACGCTTACTTACGACAGTCCTGAGCACATCACCTATCTTTATAGTATCAACGATGAGTCCTACACGCGACTGCAACCTGGTACTAACGAGCTGACCATCTCCCACCTGCCACCTGGCACCTACCGTTTCAAGGTAATTGCCGAGCGCAACAACCAGAAGACACCCGAGCGCGAGTTCACCGTCGTTGTCCGTGCACCCTGGTGGCGTACGCCATGGGCTTATGCCTTCTATCTTTTGCTGGCTGCTGCCCTTGTGTGGTATTTATACAACGACCGTCGCCGAAAGGAACAGACACGTCTACGTCTTCAGGAGCATATCCATGCCGAGGAGATGGGCGAGGCCAAGCTGCGTTTCTTCATGAATATCAGTCATGAGATTCGCACCCCTATGACGCTTATCGTTACCCCGCTGCTCTCACTGATGAAACAAGACAGCGACCCACAGCGACAGGGCGTATATAAGACCATTAAGCGAAATGCCGAGCGTATCATCCACCTCATCAACCAGATGATGGACCTGCGTAAAATAGACAAGGGTATGATGCGCATGCACATGCAGGAGACCGACCTTGTGGACTTTGTAGGCGACATCCATTCACTCTTCGAGCAGCAGGCTAAGGCCCGCAGCATCACACTGCGTTACGATCACGACGTGCCAAGCCTGCCTGTGTGGATTGACCGTCAGAACTTCGACAAGGTCATTGTCAATATCCTTTCCAACGCCTTCAAGTTCACCCCCACGGGTGGCGACATCCACATCAATGTCACCCACGACGACCAGCAGGCCTGCATTGCCATCAGCGACAACGGCGAACAGATACCCGAGGACCAGCAGGAGAAAATCTTCCAGCGGTTCTATCAGAATCATTCCACGTCCGAGTCTCGCAACGTTGGTACAGGCATCGGCCTCGACCTGACACGTTCGCTCGTAGAACTCCACTATGGTTCCATCAGCGTGCATAACCTCGACAAGGGTTGTGAGTTCGTTGTCACTATTCCACTGGGCAATGCCCACTTGAAGCCTGAGGAGATGATTACCGAGGCACCAAAGCAGGAACAGGTGATGATGGACTGGGAGGGAACCGTTCCAGAACCTGCTCCCGCCGAAGAGCAGAAATCACCGAAGGGACAGCGCTCTACCATCGTCATTGCCGAAGACGATGACGAGATACGCCGTTACCTGGAGACTGAGCTCTCTGCCGACTACGACGTGTATGCCGCCACAAATGGTCGAGAGGCCTTGAACATCATCTACCGCAACCGTCCCGATGTCATCATCTCAGATGTGATGATGCCCGAGATGGACGGTAACGCCCTATGTGCCCAGGTCAAGGCCAACAGCGTCACCAGTCATATTCCTGTCATTATGCTGACGGCCAAGAACCGTGACGAAGATAAACTGGAGGGACTTGCCACTGGCGCCGATGCCTATATCGTGAAACCTTTCAACATGGATATTCTGCGACACACCATTATTAATATGCTGCACTCGCAGAAGATTTTGCAGCAGAAGTATCGCAAGACCGAACCGCTGGAGCAACAGGTTACAGAAGTGAAAATGAAGTCGCCCGATGAGAAGCTTCTGGAGCGCGTCATGAGTGTCATCAACAAGAATGTCACCAATTCCGACCTTAACGTAGATATGATTGCCGAAGAGGTTGGCATCAGCCGTGTGCACCTGCACCGTAAGATGAAGGAACTGACGGGACAGACACCTCACGATTTCGTCCGCAACATCCGTCTAAAACAGGCAGCCAACCTGTTGACCAACCAAGGCATGAATATCACTGAGGTGGCCTATGCCTGCGGCTTCTCTAATGCTGGCACCTTCTCCAAGATTTTCAAGACCGTATATGGCATGTCGCCGCGTGAGTTCATGGAGGGCCATTAGTGCCGTCCGGTCAACTTCTGGCCAAGCCCATACAGATAATACTCGTTTTTTCAGTGCCTGCCTCTATCAATTGTCTGAGGCAGGCGCTCATCGTTGCGCCCGTGGTCACAATGTCGTCCACCAATAGCACATGGCGGTTTTTCACCAGGTCGCCATCCCCCTTTTCGAATGCATCTTTCACATTCTCCTCTCGCTCTGTGTGGGCTGAGCGTGCCTGACTGACCTTGAAGGTTGTTCTCCTCACAGCATCGGCAGCTATGGGCAGTCCCGTTATCCCGCTGATTCCCTTTGCTAGCTCCATGCTTTGGTTGAAACCGCGCTGACGCAGACGGGTTGGAGCCAGTGGCATGGGCACAATGACCTCAATGCCTTCGAAGAATCCGTAGCGGGAGAATTCTGTGGCGGCCAATCTTCCAAGAAAAACGCCATAGTCAGGGTGGTTGTGGTATTTCATCTCCTTGACAACGCGGGTGACGCAAGAACCAGGCTCATAGTAGAACAGGGCGGCAGCGCGCTCAACAGGCACCGTACGATAGAATAGTTGTGATAGTTCGTTGTCGTAAGGCGATTCAGCGTGATTAGTGCGCGGCAAATGCAGGGTGCAACTGGCACAAAGCACCTCTTCTCCGATGGCCAGCCGCCGCTGGCAAATGGCACAGGAACGGGGAGCAATGAGGTCGAGCAGACGGGAAAGAAGAGAAGGCATGGAGAGTTAGGAATTAGGAGATAGGAGTTGGTGATGAAGAATTAAAGGGGGATTTCCTCAGCACCGTCAATGCATTGGTAGATGAGATCGGGAGTGAAGCCGCGGCTGAGGGCGAATCGCATTAGTTTCACTTTTTCTTCGTAGGCATTCGCGGCTTTGATGCTGCGGCGTTTGGCGGCGAGCAGCGGGCGCAGCACGCTGAGGTATTCGCTATTGTCAATCTCGTTGAGTACACTGTTCATAGTTTCTTGGGGAATACGTTTTGCCCAAAGTGCCTGTTCGATTTTCCTCCGTCCCCATTTGTTGTATTTAATCTTGTCATTGACGAAGGCGCGTGTGAAGCGCTCGTCGTCGATGTACTTATGCTGGGTGAGGTATTCCATGACGCGGGCCTGGGCAGTCTGTTCTACCTCCCATCTAGCCATCTTGTCGAGCATCTCCTGTGAACAATGCTCTCCTCGGGCGCAGAGAGCGGTAAGAGTTGCCAGTGCTTCTTGTTCGGTCTTCATTTTATATCTTCACTTTACATAGTTCTTCGGTCATCAGCCGGGCGGCATTGTCGGGGGCGCTTTCGGTTCCGAGCATATCAGTGATGTGCTGGTAGTCGGCGAGCATCTGTGCGCGCTTACTGCCTCCTGGAAGGATAGCGCGGAGCTCGGTGCGGATGTTGTCGACGGTAAAACGGTCGGCCAGTAGTTCCTGCACTACTTCGCGGTCAGCGATGAGGTTGACCAATGAGATGTATTTTACCTTGATAATGTGGTTGAAAGCAAAGCGGATGAGACGGGGGAGGGGAGTCTCGTAACACACCACCTGCGGAACGCCGAAAAGGGCAGTCTCGAGGGTGGCCGTCCCGCTGGTGACGAGCGCGGCCTGAGCCTGGGAGAGCAAGGCGTAGGTGTCGTTGTCTATAAGTGTTATGGGGGCGTTGTCCAGGAATTGCCGATAGTACTCGTGCGGGATGCTGGGTGCGCCTGCCAGGAGCAACTGATAGTCGGCGGTTAGGTCGGCTGTAGCCTGGATCATAGCGGGCAGGTTATCTTTGATTTCCTGCTTGCGGCTTCCTGCCAATAGGGCAATGATGGGTTTGTTTTGTAATGAATATCTTTTACAAAACCCGTCAAATGTCTCTTCGTGCTGAGTACGGAACTTGCGGACTTCATCGGCCGTGGGATTGCCCACATAATGGATAGGGTAGTGGTGTTTCTGCTCATAGAAAGGAACCTCGAAGGGCAGGATAGAGTAGAGCTGGTCGACGTCGCGCTTGATACGCTTGATGCGGTATTCTTTCCAAGCCCATATCTTGGGTGAAATATAGTAGAAAACCTGCGGTCTGCATGCCATTCCGCTGTTATCCGGTGTGAGACTATGGACGAACTTGGCTATGTCGAGATTGAAACCGGGATAGTCGACAAGTATGACCACGTCGGGCTGCCATTCGAGGATGTCTTTCTTGCACATGGCCATGTTGCGGAAGATGGTGGGCAGGTGGAGCAGCACGGGGATGAATCCCATGTAGGCAAGTTCGCGAAAATGTTTTACACGTGTTCCGCCTTCGGCCGTCATCAGGTCACCGCCAAAGTAGCGGAACTCAGCCGCTTTGTCGTATGTCTTCAGCGACTGCATCAGATGGCTGGCATGAAGGTCGCCAGAGGCTTCGCCCACAATGAGGTAGTATTTCATTTTTTTTGAGATTTTGAGGTTAATGATTGTTCTGCGGTGCGACCGCAGAACACCAAACTTCATTCTTCACTTAACTCTTTCTTGAGTTTCTCCAGCAGGGGATAGTTGGTGACGTCCATCTGGGTGGGGGTGATGGCGATGTAGCCGTGGGTGAGCGCCCAGTTGTCGGTATCGTCAGCCTCTGGCTCATCGTTGGTGTATTCGCCCACCATCCAATAATAGTCGTAGCCGCGGGGATGGCGGCACTTGACGACCTCTTTACCCCATGTGCCAAAAGCCATGCGGCACACTTTGATACCCTTGTACTGCTCGACCAGCGGGAAGTTGACGTTCAGGCAGACACCCTTGGGCAGTCCTTCGGACAGTATCTTCTTGACGAGCATCCTGACGTAGGGACGAAGGGGCTCGAAGTCGGCGTCTTCGCTGAAGTCGCAGAGGGAAAAGGCGATGCTGGGGATGTATTTCATGCATCCTTCCATGGCTACGCCCATCGTTCCGCTGTAGTGCGTGTTCACCGATGCATTGTCGCCATGATTGATGCCTGCTAGCACGATGTCGGGCGTGCGGGGCACCACCCGGTTGAGGGCAATCTTCAAGTTGTCGACAGGCGTGCCTGTGCATGTCCATACCTCTACGCCAGGTTCGCTGCTCACCTGTTCGAGCCGCAGATAGTCTTTTGCGGAGAAGGCACAGGCATAGCCTGAGCGGCCGCCGTCGGGTGCGCAGACGATGATGTCGCCCAGGTCGCGCACCATGTCTACAAGACAGTTGATGCCCTTTGCTTGATAGCCGTCGTCATTCGAAATAAGTATTAACGGTGTTTTATTTTTCATAAATATATCAAGTTTTGGGTGCAAATTTACTAAATTTTGAATGAAAATAACCGATTCTCATAGATTATTTGTAACTTTGCAACCTATTTTAGATTGTAATATGGGAAAGATTATAGCTTTAGCAAACCAGAAGGGCGGCGTGGGCAAGACCACCACGACGATTAATCTGGCAGCCTCGCTGGCCACTCTGGAAAAGAAAGTCCTCGTCATCGACGCCGACCCTCAGGCCAATGCCTCGAGCGGACTGGGCGTGAACACAAAAGAAGTGGACTGTTCTCTTTATGAATGTATCATCGACAATGCCGACGTTCGTAATGCGATGTATACAACCGACATTGATGGACTGGACATCATTCCGAGCCATATCGACTTGGTCGGAGCCGAAATCGAGATGCTCAACATCGACCACCGTGAACAGGTTATCAAAAACCTGCTGGCCCCCATTCAGGATGATTACGACTATATACTCATCGACTGTTCGCCCTCGCTAGGCCTGATTACGGTAAATGCCCTGACAGCCGCCGACTCGGTGATTATCCCTGTGCAGTGTGAGTACTTCGCATTAGAGGGTATATCCAAGTTGCTCAACACCATCCGCATCATCAAGAGCAAGCTGAACCCGAAGCTCGAGATTGAGGGATTCCTCTTGACGATGTATGACTCGCGTCTGCGTCTGGCCAACCAGATATACGATGAGGTGAAGCGCCATTTCCAGGAACTGGTGTTCAAGACTGTCATCCAGCGCAACGTGAAACTCTCGGAAGCACCATCTCACGGACTTCCAGCCATTCTTTACGACGCAGAGTCGACAGGAAGCAAGAACCATCTGGCCCTGGCCAAGGAGATTATTAACAAAAACATGTAGGATTTAGTACCCGCGGCCGTCTGACCGCAGGTCGTTTTATTTATCATTTTACCGTGGCAGTACATAAGAAATATAACGCACTGGGTCGTGGACTCGATGCCCTCATCTCTACCGAGGAAGTGAAGCCCCAGGGCTCGTCGACCATTAACGAAATACCGCTCAGTCAGATAGAAGCCAACCCCAACCAGCCTCGTCGGGAGTTCGATGCCGAGGCGCTGCAGGAGCTGGCCAATAGTATTCGCGAACTGGGCATCATCACCCCCATCACGTTGCGGCAGGTTGACACAAGCCGCTTCCAGATTATTGCTGGAGAGCGCCGATGGCGGGCCTCGCAAATGGTGGGACTGCAGACAATTCCCGCCTATATTCGCACCATCAACGACGAGAACGTGATGGAGATGGCGCTGGTGGAGAACATCCAGCGCGAAGACCTGAACGCCATCGAGATTGCACTGGCCTATCAGCACCTGATGGATTCCACCGGAATGACACAGGAGAAGGTGAGCGAGCGTGTGGGCAAGAGCCGTACCGCAGTGGCCAACTATTTGCGTCTGCTGAAGTTGCCGGCCCAGGTGCAGATGGCTCTGCAGAACAAGAGCATCGACATGGGGCATGCTCGTGCATTACTTGCCTTGGATTCGCCGGCCATGCAGATCAAGCTCTTCAAGGAGGTTGAGAAGAACGGATATTCCGTGCGCAAGGTGGAGGAGATGGTGAAAAGCCTGAACAATGGTGACGACACGGATACCGCCAAGAAGAAGGTTGCTGCAAAGACTTCGATGCCCGAAGAGTTCACCATGCTGAAGAACCGGCTGAGTGATTTCTTCCGCACTAAGGTGCAGTTGGTCTGCTCGGCCAAGGGCAAGGGAAAAATCAGTATTCCGTTCAGCAATGAAGAGGAACTGGAGCATATCATGAATGTGTTCGACAAACTGAAGAACTAAAGAAAATTAGAATTGTATCTTGAAAACGTTCAGCAACATCATCAGATACTTCTTCATGGCCTGTGCGCTGCTATGGACGGTGGGAACCCAAGCCCAGACGGAAGTGGGCGACTCCGTCATCACGCTGACCGACGACGAGATGGCAATCATCAGCGATACTGCGCTGGTGGGCACGCTCATGGGCGACACCATTCAGATGGTGAAGACGCCGCGCGACTGGACAAAATGGCGTCCCAGTTCGAAGCGGGCCATGTGGCTGGCAGCAGTGATTCCGGGTGCAGGCCAGATCTATAACCGCAAATTCTGGAAGCTTCCCATCATCTACGGCGGTTTCGTGGGGTGTATCTATGCGTGGCGATGGAACAACATGATGTATCACGACTACTCGCAGGCCTTCATGGACATCATGGACGATGACCCCAACACCAAGAGCTACGAGAGTTTCCTGCATCTGGGTACCAGCATCGACATGAGCAATAAGGAGCAGCTGGATATCTGGCAGAACAAGTTCAAGAAGCGTAAAGACTACTACCGGCGCTACCGCGACATGAGCATTTTCATACTCATCGGTGTCTATGCACTCTCGGTGATTGATGCCTATGTGGATGCCTCGCTCTCGGAATTCGACATCAGCGACGACATCAGTTTTAAAGTGGAGCCAGCCATCATCAATGACCGTTCATCGGCCAACCCCCTGAAGTCGTCGGCACTCGGACTGCAGTGCTCCATACACTTCTGATTCCCGGCAACTATAAATCAGCAACCAATTAAGAAATTATGATATACAACAATATGATTAAAAAGTTAGGCCAAGGCTTAAAAAGCCTGGTGCCCGTCTGCGTCTTGACTATCGCCCCACTGGCGGCAAGCGCACAGAATAATGACGATGAGATAACTATTATCGACCCTAACGGTCAGCAGGAGGTGTTCGAGGTGCCCGAAGCATTGACCAACGAGGTGGACTCGCTGCTGAAACTCTATCACTCGCAAATGTATCTGACACCCGATGGTGACTGTCAGTATCGCGACGAGAATCCCTATTTCTCTGATGAGGTGTACAAGGAGCGTCTCATGCGCATGCCAAATATTATGGAGATGCCCTACAACGAAGTGGTGCGCAAGTTCATCGACCGCTATGCTTCGCGGATGCGCAGGGCCGTGGGCTACTGGCTGGGAGCCAGCAATTTCTACATGCCCATTTTCGAGCAGGCACTCGAGACCTACAACATGCCGCTCGAACTGCGCTACCTGCCCGTCATCGAGTCGGGACTGAACCCAAAAGCAACGTCACGCGTAGGTGCTGCAGGCCTTTGGCAGTTCATGCTCGTCACAGGCAAGCAGTACGGACTGACGGTGAACTCGCTCGTCGATGAGCGCCGCGACCCCATTAAGTCGTCGTATGCCGCTGCCCATTTCCTGAGCGACCTCTATAAAATCTTCGGCGACTGGAATCTCGTGATTGCCGCTTATAACTGCGGTCCAGAGAACATCAACCGTGCCATACACCGTGCTGGCGGAGAGCGCGACTACTGGAAGATATATCCCTATCTGCCTAAGGAGACGCGCGGCTATGTGCCTGCCTTCATCGCAGCCAACTATATCATGAACTACTATTGCGAGCACAACATCTGTCCTATGCGCACTCAGTTGCCCGCAAAGTCAGATACCGTAGTGGTGAACCGTGACGTGCACCTGAAGCAGGTGGCTGCCGTCTGCCAGCTTTCTCTCGAGGAATTGCGCACGCTGAACCCCCAGTATCGCCGCGACATCGTGAACGGCAGTTCAGCTCCATCAATCATCCGTTTGCCCGAAATGGCTGTCAATACATTTATCGACTACGAGGACTCCATCTACAACTACAATACGGAGACGCTGCTCACCAAGCGCTCGGAAGTAGCCGTAGAGGAAGCCAAGCCCGAAGTGATGCGCTATACTCCGACCACCTATACTGCCCCCAGGCAGATGAGTCGTCATGAGCGCAGGGCACTTGCCGCCAGCAACAAGAGTTCCCGCCACGACCGCAAGGTGTCGAGAGAGGAACGTCGCTCAAAACACAAGGCCGACCGCGAGGACCGTCATTCCAAGAAAGGTAAGCGCGGCAAGGGCAAGCGCGAGGTTAGCCAGAGCGTCACTATCAAAGAAGGCCAGACGCTCTCCGAGATAGCACGCAAGAACCACACCACGGTCGACAAGCTTAAGAAGCTGAATGGCATCAAGGGCTCTAACATCCGCGCCGGCAAGAAGCTGAAGGTGAAGTAGCCCTCAGGCCGCTGGGCCGGCTGCCGCATTTGTTCTTTAAACATCAAACTAAGAGACTATACTTATGGAAGAGCAGAAGAAACAATACCCCATCACAGAGGAAGAGGGGGAGAAAATGGTTGACGAGGCTTTCCAGCATTTGCTCGACAGCTATGTGGCATCGCCTCACCGAAAGAAGGTGGACATCATCACCAAGGCATTCCACTTCGCCCGTCAGGCACACAAAGGTGTGCGCCGTCTCTCGGGAGAGCCCTACATCATGCACCCCATCGCCGTGGCACAGATAGCCTGTTCCGAAATGGGACTGGGCTCCACCAGTATCTGCTCTGCATTGCTCCACGACGTGGTCGAGGACACCGACTACACCGTGGAAGACATTTCCAACATCTTCGGGCCGAAGATAGCACAAATCGTCGACGGACTGACCAAGATCTCGGGCGGCATCTTCGGCGAGCAGGCATCGGCACAGGCCGAGAACTTCAAGAAGCTGCTGCTCACCATGAGCGAGGACATCCGCGTCATCCTCATCAAGATATGCGACCGTCTGCACAACATGCGCACGCTCGCCTCGCAGCCCGCCAACAAGCAGTATAAGATTGCCGGCGAGACGCTCTACATCTATGCGCCGCTGGCCAACCGTCTCGGCCTCAACAAGATCAAGTCGGAGCTGGAGAACCTCTCCTTCCGGTTCGAGCATCCCGAGGAATATGCCAAGATAGAGATGCAGCTCAGCGAGACCGCCGGCAAGCGCAACGAGCTGTTCAACGACTTCATCGCACCCATCGAGGCCGCCCTCAACAAGATGGGACTGAAGTATCGCATCATGAAGCGCGTCAAGACTCCTTATTCCATCTGGAACAAGATGCAGGCCAAGCACGTCAACTTCGACCAGATCTACGACATACTTGCCGTGCGCATCATCTTCACCCCCAGCAGCGAGGAAGTGGAAATCAACGAGTGCTTCGATATCTACGTGGCACTCTCCAAGATATACAAGAGCCATCCCGACCGCATGCGCGAGTGGCTCAACCATCCCAAGGCCAACGGCTACCAGGCGCTCCACGTGACGCTCATGTCGAACCAGGGTCGTTGGATAGAGGTGCAGATTCGTTCCGAGCGCATGGACGAAGTGGCCGAGCAGGGATTTGCCGCCCACTGGAAATACAAGGAGGGCGCAGAGATCACCGAGGACGAAGGCGAGCTGGGCGACTGGCTCTCCACCATCAAGGAGATACTCGACGATCCGCAGCCCGACGCCATGGATTTCCTCGACGCCATCAAGCTCAATCTCTTTGCATCCGAAATCTTCGTGTTCACGCCCAAGGGTGAAATCAAGACCATGCCCGCCGGCTGCACCGCCCTCGATTTCGCTTTCCAGATACACACCTTCCTGGGCAGCCATTGTATTGGCGCCAAGGTCAATCATAAACTCGTGCCTCTCAGCCACAAACTCGAGAGTGGCGACCAGGTGGAAATCCTCACCAGCAACTCTCAGCACGTGGATCCATCGTGGGTGAACTTCGTGTCTACGGCCAAGGCCAAGGGCAAGATACAGGCCATACTGCGCCGCGACAACCGTGAGTCGCAGAAGGAGGGCGAGCGCATACTCACTGAATTCCTGGCCCGCCACGACATGGAAGTGACCACTTCGGCTCTCGACAAACTCTGCGAGCTCCATGAAGTGCGCCGCCACGAAGACCTCTTCCTGGCCATCGGACTGAAGAACATCATCCTCGGCGACAAGGACATCGACGAAATCTACGGCCGGCGCTCGCGCGACGGCGAGCAGAAGTCAAAGGGCTGGCGCCGCTATGTGCCTTTCGTGGGCAAGAAGAAAAGCGACAAGGAGAAGGAGGAAAAAGACGACCGCAGCTATTTCGTCGTGGGCAAGGACTTCAACCGCAAGAAGCCTGTTGTCATCACCGACGAGAACCTCGGCCAGTTCATCTTCCCCTCGTGCTGCCATGCCATCCCCGGCGACGATGCGCTCGGCTTCATCGACGGCCGCAACCGCATCGTCATCCACCAGCGCAACTGCCCCGTGGCCTCCAAGCTGAAGTCCACCTACGGCAAGCGCATCCTCGACGCCAAGTGGGACATGCACAAGCGCCTCTTCTTCGATGCCACCATCACCATCAGCGGTATCGACCGCATCGGACTGCTCAACGAAGTCACGCAGGTCATCTCCGGCCAACTGAACGTTAACATCCACCGCATCGACATCACCTGCGACGAGGGCATCTTCAACGGGAAAATTGAGCTCCGCATCCACGACCGCGAAGACGTGACCACCATCATCTCTCTGCTGAAAGGCATCAATGGACTTCAGGAAATCAATCAGATCATCTAAAAATAAACTACCATTATGAACAAACTACTGATTCTTGCCGCTGCCCTGCTCACAGCTGTCAGCTCAACGGCCGCTAACAAGTACGACAATCCTGATACGCTCTTCGTGGCACGCGACGGCACCGGAGAATTCCGCACCGTCAATGAGGCCGTCGAGGTGTGTCGTGCCTTCATGGAATATCATAAGGTCATCTTCGTGAAGAAAGGAGTCTATAAGGAAAAAGTCATTATTCCCTCATGGCTTACCAACATTGAGATCTGTGGCGAGGATGCCCAGCAGACCATCATTACCTACGACGACCATGCCAATATCCGCATTCCGAAAATCGGCGACGAGGGAGCTGCCACCCAGCCCATGGGAACCTTCCGTACCTACACTGTCAAAGTAGAGGGGCAGGATATCACTTTCAAGAACATCACCATCGAGAATAATTCGGCACGATTGGGCCAGGCTGTGGCACTCCATACCGAGGGCGACCGTCTGAAGTTCATCAATGTCCGCTTCCTCGGCCATCAGGACACGGTCTATACTGGTGTGGGTGGCACCCGCTGCTATTTCGACCACTGCTACATCGAGGGAACAACCGACTTCATCTTCGGTCCTAGCACCGCTTGGTTTGAGCAGTGCACAATTAAGAGCAAGGCCAATTCGTACATCACCGCCGCCTCCACGCCAAAGGACGTGAAATACGGCTACGTATTCAATCGTTGTAAACTAATTGCCGCCGAGGGAGCCGACAAAGTATTCCTTGGCCGTCCCTGGCGCCCCTACGCCTACACCTTATTTATAAATACAGAAATGGGCAGCCACATTGTACCCCAAGGATGGGAAAACTGGCGCAATCCCGAAAACGAAAAGACAGCCCGCTATGCTGAATATGGCAGCACAGGCCCCGGAGCCAATGCCAAAGCCCGTGTGTCATGGGCCCGCCAACTCACTAAGAAGGAAATACAGCAAATCACCCTCCAGGCCGTCATGGGCGACTGGGAGATCAAGAGATAGAGAGTCATCCTTCCATCCCTTGCATCTAAAGGAATAAGCAGACCGGGTACAAACTAATTTACTTTGTTCTCCATCCGATGATGTTTTGCAGGTCATCCGATGCGTAGTTGAAGAACAAACTAAATTAGTTTGTACTCGACGTTATAAATGCAACAATGACCTTTTATAATAGGCAAACTAAAAAAAACTATAAAAATATTTGATTAATCAAAAGAAAGTTCGTACCTTTGCACTACAAAACATGCTACTACAACGGACAAATCCGAATTAAGATTGCCCTAACGCGATTTTATTTAACAAACCTAAGTATAACTAAAACAAAAATCTATGTATCAACAAATCAGAAGAGCCATTATGGCTTCACTCCTGACCATGTTCTGCTTCGTGGCGTTCGCGCAGAAGACAGTGACGGGTACAGTGAAAGACGCTAATGGAGAACCCATGATTGGTGTGACTATTGCCACAGGCACAGGTACTGGTGCGGTTACCGACATTGATGGTAACTTCACCATTCAGAATGCCTCGCCATCGACAGTGCTGAACATCTCCTACGTGGGTTACAAGTCGCAAACCGTCAAGGTGGGCAGCAGCAATGCGCTGAACATCGTGCTGCAGGAAGACAACACCACGCTGGAAGACGTCGTCGTGATCGGTTACGGCACGATGAAACGCCGCGACCTGACTGGTGCCGTGGCATCAGTAACGGGTGAAAAGCTGGCCGCTAACCCTGTATCCAATGTGGCACAGGCACTCCAGGGACAGCTTCCCGGTGTGAGCGTAGCCGCACAGGACGGACGCCCGGGTGCCACCATGTCAATCCGTGTACGTGGAGGTGGTTCAATCACCCAGTCGAACGACCCACTGTTTATCGTTGACGGTGTACAGGTGAGCGACATCAGCGACATCCCTGCCGACAACATCGAGAGTATCGACGTGCTGAAGGATGCTGCCTCAACGGCCATCTACGGTGCCCGCGGTGCCAACGGTGTGATTCTCGTCACTACCAAGGGCTCAAAGGGTGAAGGAACAGCCAAGGTGAAGTACAATATGTATTATCAGATTAAGACTCCGTCGTACAAGCCCGAGGTGCAGGATGCCTACGATTATGTGCTCCACAACTGGAGTTATGCCAAGGCATACGGTGAGACCTACGGTCAGGGCGTGGCTTCTTATTTCGGACTTGGCAGTGCCAACGGCAACCACCTGAACGAATACAAGAACATCGGCGTTCACAACTACGTGGACGATGTCCTGGAGACAGCCCATTCCTGGAACCACGACTTGTCTCTCTCTGGTGGTAACCAGAATACGAAGTACTACGCATCCCTCAACTACGTGACCGACGAAGGTAACCGAATCAAGACCGGTATGAACCGCTGGAATGCAAACTTCAAGATTTCCCAGAAGATTACAAAGAACCTGAACTTCGATGCCGACCTCCGCTATTCGGAAATGAAGTTCGAAGGCACCAGTTTCGACTATGCCGCCGGTAACTCGGTATACGGTTTCCGTCCCATCGACAATCCGCTGGGCAGCGGTGAGCCTTCCGACCTCGGTATGGGTAGTGCCAGCGTCGAGGACATTAGCAATCCTTTGTCGATCATCGACAACTACAGCAGTGTTAACCGCCGACAGCGCATCCGCGCCATGGGCACGCTGACCTGGAACGTTATCAAGGGTCTCACGGCCAAGACGGAACTCTCGCTGAGCCGCAACTGGAGCAAGCGTGAAGAGTGGGACGGCGGAAAGTCATCCACTCCCTACAACAAGGCTACCCTGACACAAGGCGACGGATACGGCGTCCGCTGGGCTTCTACGCTGAACTATCAGGTGCAAGGCCTGGGCGAAAATCATGACCTCTCTTTCCTGGCCGGTAACGAGGTGCTTGCTTCGAAATCCAACAGCAGCAGCATGATTGGTGCAGGCTATCCTGCGGAATACACTCAGGATCAGGCATTCGGTTTCTTCCAGATGTTCAACATGATTGGCGACAGCCAGATTGCCAGCGCCGCCCAGAAGGTTACCAACTCCACCTATACTATCGGTGAGCCTAAGCACACGCTCTCCTGGTTCGGACGTGCCAACTACAATTTCCTTGGGCGCTACCTCTTTACCGCCACGTTCCGTGCAGACGGTAGCTCTAACTTCGCCCCCAACCACCACTGGGGCTACTTCCCTGCAGCTGCCGTGGCATGGCGCATTAACGATGAGCCTTTCATGGAAAGCAGCAAGGAATGGCTCGACAACCTGAAACTGCGTCTCTCATTCGGTACTTCCGGTAATGACAACATCGACGCTTCGCTTTGGAAAGAATATTGGGAACCCGCAGTGGATTGGTCGAGCGGCAGCCGCAAGGTGACGTTCTCGCCCGGTGCTGTGCTGGCTAACCCCGACCTGAAGTGGGAGACCACCATCAGCCGCAACCTCGGTATCGACTTCGGTTTCTGGAACGGTAAGCTGCGCGGTAGCCTCGATGTGTATTGGAATTCCACCAAGGATATTCTGATGCGCGTCCCCGTTGCCGAAAGCACCGGTCACAGCTACCAGTACCAGAATGTTGGCGAGACCTCAAACAAGGGTGTCGAATTGGCCATCTTCTATGAGATTATCCGTTCGAAGGACTTCAATCTGAGCGTCAATGCCACTTACAACTACAATAAGAATAATGTGGAGAAGGTGCTCGAAGGCGTGAATGCCGACACCAACACCAACTGGGGTTCTTCCATGAAACGTCCCTACAACGACTATATCATCCGCGAAGGTGAGCCCGTGGGAACCATTTACGGCTACAAGAGCGCTGGATTCTATACCGTTGACGACTTTACCGTGAGCAACGGCGTATGGACGCTGAAGCCTGGGGTGGCCGACATGGGTAGCAACGTGACCAACTATCCCGGCAGCGTCTCCGCACTTTACAACCTTCCCGAAGGTCAGGTGGCTTTCCCGGGTATGGTCAAGTTTGAAGATACCGACGGCGACGGCACCATCACCGAGGAAGACTGCCAGGTGGTAGGCCACACCATGGCCCAGCACACCGGCGGCATCAATCTCAATGCCAGCTACAAGGGCTTCGACTTCTCGGCAGGCTTCACCTATCAGATTGGCGGTGATGTGTATAACGCCAATGCCATGCACTCCATGATGGGTAACAAAGACACCAGCTTCGGATGGAACCGTCTCGGTCTCATCTCCGACTGCTGGAAGATTTATGACGTCGATGCCAGCGGCGATCTCTATGCCGTGACCGACCCGAGCGCCCTCGCTGCGCTGAATGCCGGTGCAGCTCATGCCCTGCCTTATGCAGAGTACGGTCTCGTTTCTTCTGAGTTTATCGAAGATGCTTCTTACCTCCGACTGAACACCCTTACCCTGGGCTACACGCTGCCACGCGCACTGACAAAGAAAGTGGGCATCAGCAACCTGCGCGTTTACTTCACCGGTGGTAATCTCTTCTGCATCACAGGTTACGACGGAAGCGACCCCGACGTGAACACACGTCCCGGCGGCAACAACGGTTTCCCCACTCCTAACTATGACTGGAACTCTTACCCCCGGGCAAGAACCTATACCTTCGGTCTTAACGTAACATTCTAAATCATAAGGAGAAAACAAATATGAAAAAGATAATATATTCATTCGCTCTTGCAGCAGGCGTTCTCGCTCTGAATACTTCATGCAGTGATTATCTGGAGACCGATACGCCTTCAAAGGCCGATGCTGCTTTCGTGTTCTCCACCACTGAGACTTCACGTGCCGCCATCGACGGTGCTTACTCTTCATGGGCTAACGCTGCACAGAACAAAGTGTTCGGCGACGGTCTCTTCTATGCAGCCGACGTTGCCGGTTCCGACATTGAGCGCCACCCGGAGAACTTTGCCAACCAACCCGGCCGCCACTATCCCGAACAGTTCTATCAGAACGGCAACTTCGCCGGCCAGTACACTCTGTTGAGCTACCAGAAGGAGAACGATACCTATGCAGCTCTTTATGAAGTCATTAGCAAGGCTTGCATCGTGATGAACCTTGTTGAGGAGTCGGAAGGTTTCGACGAGATGATAGCATCCGGCACGGAAAGCACGTCCGGCCAACTCTATGGCGAGGCAGTTGCCCTGAAGGCTACAGCCTATCGCGAACTGATCAAATACTTTGGCGACGTGCCCTACGTCAGCGGCAAGAGCACCGACCACGATGGGCTTGTGGGCCGTGATTCCATCTACGACGTCATCCTCGCTGAACTGCAGAAGGTAGCTCCCGTGATGTACCGTGTGGGATCCATTCCCGGTGTTACGGGCAAGAACTACTTCTCACGCACCTACGTGGAGGGCCTTATCGGACGCATCGCCCTGGAGGCCGGTGGATACCAGACCCGTCGTGGCGACATCCAGCGCGTCGACGGAAACGGCAATCCCCTCTCCTTCGAGAACATGGGAACCGAGAACAACGGTGCCACATACGGACGCCGCAGCGACTGGAAGTCATACTACCAGTTGGCACAGCAGTATTTCAAGGCTGTCATCGACAATCCTGGCTCGGCCAAGTTCATTACCACCGACGGACGCACCACACCGAACCCCTATCAGGTGTTCTTCCAGCAGATGCACATGCCAGATGAGACCTACGCCGATGAATCCATCTATGAGGTGGCCATCTCGCAGGGCGCCGGCAACGATGCACGTCCTTATTCTTTCGGCCGTCCCACCACTGGTGGCAGCAAGGACAACTATCCCTGCAAGAACTACGGTCAGGGACGCATCAATCCTGCTTTCTACTATGGTGTGTTCGATCCTAACGACATGCGCCGTGACGTAAGCTGCACCGTGACGGCCACGGCTGGTGCCACTGGCACGGAAATCCTGCTCCCCTTCGTACCCGGTTCTCAGGGTAAGGGCGGTGGTATCGCATTCAACAAATGGGATGAGAACCGTCAGGATGTGGTGTGGACTGCCAACCAGCGTAAGTCGGGCATCAATGGTCCCTACATGCGCATGTCTGAAATCTATCTTGGCTATGCAGAGGCTTGCGCTGCCCTGGGTGACAACACCAATGCCCGCACCTACCTTGATATCATCCGCAACCGTGCCTTCGGCGGTGCGGCAGCAGCCAAGACCGATGCCTTCATTGCTCAGGAAGGTTCTCTGTTGAACGCCATCATCCAGGAGCGTGGATTTGAGTTTGCCGGTGAGGGCGACCGCCGCAACACACTGATCCGTACAGGTCTGCTGCCTGCAAAGATCAAGTACATCAAGGAACTCACACGCAAGATGCTTGACGGACTGAAAAACGACGGCTACTATACATTCGACAACGGCAACACCATCTCCAATTATGTATGGACAAAGTCAGTGGATGGTTCTGCCAAGGAATGGGGAGGAGCACGCCTCACTCAGGAGTGTCCCGCCGACATGCGCAGCAATGCCGTGATGTATCCCGGCTGGCGTGGCGTGAACAACGACTGGAGCAAATACGGTCTGAAGATTCCTGAAGGATATGCACCCAACCTGGCTATCAAGGGTCTCTTCGAAAAACTCTCCGACAATGAGATTGCCGCTCTGGAGGCCGATGGTTACAAGAAGCAGAAATGGGGTATTGACCTCGTCAACAACGATGACGAGTACTACAAGTACCTATTCCTCGACTACGACTACGTGAAAGCTCCTATCCATCTCTGGCCGTTCACTCCGAACGTGCTCGCTAATGGTGGCTTCACCAATGGTTACGGTTTCAAGAACGAATAAACACTGTGAATATCCTAAAAAAGGCTCGCCTCGGCGGGCCTTTTTTAGGATATTATCTCCGCAAACTCGTATACCCTTTGGAGTTTAAAGTTATGTAGAAGATTTTAGCCTCCAACTGTAATCATAACTCTACACTCTACATTCTACACTCTAAACTCTAAACAACACCGCATAGGCTTGAGTGCCCCTATTCGCAGTCCTGCTTGAAGAAGAGCGGGCGCTGGTCGGGACTGAGGGTTTTCACGCAGACATTGTCGAAATGGACGTTGCGGGCATGGTTCACCCAGAATCCTTTGGCCGGCAGGATGCCCCACATCGTGGCTTCGGGATATTCCGCCAGTTTCTCATCGGTGGGGGCTGCCGTTTCGGGCTGTCCTCCCTGCTGTGTGATAAAGATGTCGCGCAGAAAGATGTTCTCCACGGGATGGCCCTCCATGCCTGTTATGGAACACCCCGTAGGCCCTGCATTGCTGACCATGAAGTTGGAGATGCGCACATTGCGGATGCTCCCCACCTTCGTAATCTTCACCGAGTCGCAATAACTGCGGGCGCGATTGGCCAAACGTACAAAGATTGGACTTTCAGTACCTTCCACCGTAAAGTCGGAGATGTTCACATTCTCCATCACGCCGCCATCGACAATCTCCAGCGAGAGGGCACTCGTGCCACGTTTCGACTCATGGCCGAAGAACTGCGAACTTTGGTCGTAGCTGGGTTTCACGCAGATGTTCTGAATCGTGATGTTGCGGAAGCCGCCATTGGTCTCGGTGCCCAGTTTCACGGCATTACAATGGCTGCTCACCACGCAGTTCGTGATGCAGATGTTTTCACAAAGCCTTGGCGAAGTGCTCTTCAGTGTGATGCCGTCGTCGTCGGAGTCGCAGATCATGTTGCTCACCGTCACTTCATGACAGCCGTCCAGATCCAGTGCATCGTTGTTGTAGTTGTTGCGGTTGTTGACCGTGATGCCGTCAATCTTCACGCGGTCGCAGGCCAGCCAATGCTGCATCCAACAGCCTGAATTGCGGAGGGTTATACCCTTCAGCTGCACATCGCGACTCTGCACGAACCGCAACAGGTGTGGACGTGTGATACCTTCATCATTCCATGAGAGTTTGGGGAACGACTTGCCCCGTCCGTCTATCACTCCTTCGCCATCGATGGTGACGTCCTCTACATTGTCTGCCCATATCAGCTGCACGGTAGGCGTGTTCGTTCGCAGGGACACATAGCTGGTGCGCTGTGGCGTATAGTCATTAATGTCCGTACTGCCAAAGAGTACGGCTCCTTTCTCCAAATGCAGGTTCACCTTGCTGCGGAGCACGATGGTTCCTATCTTGTAGTGGCCGGCAGGCACCAGCACTTGTCCGCCGCCTTCCTGCGAGCAACGGTCGATGGCGGTTTGTATGGCCTTTGTGGAAAGAACCGTGGTGTCATTCTTAGCACCGAAATCCCTGATGTTATAGACGGCAGCTTCAGCCTGAAGGCCGCAAGTCAGCAGTAATAGTGACAGTATTTGTTTCATGCTGCGAAGATAATAAAAAAATCGGAAATGAGTTGAACCAGTTACATAAATTCTTCACTCTTCACTCTTCATTCTTCATTTTTTATTATCTTTGCAACATGAAAAAAATATTCACTATCCTTCTTCTGACTATTGCCGTCTCGCTGCAGGCACAACATTGGGGAGACCAAGGCGACGGTACTTTCCGCAACCCTATCCTGCCAACCGACTTGAGCGATCCCGACGTGATTCGGGTAGGGGAGAAATACTATATGGTGGCCAGCGATTTTCATTTCCTGGGCATGCAGATTCTGGAGTCCGACGATTTGGTGAACTGGCATGTCGTGACACAGCTCTATCACCGCTTCGATTTTCCGGGATGGGACACGATGGAACATTATGCCGGCGGTTCGTGGGCTCCTAGCATCCGCTGGCACGGCGGGCGCTTCTGGGTGTATTTCTGCACGCCCGACGAAGGACTTTTCATGACCAGTGCCGAGCGGGCGGAAGGACCATGGAGCCAATTACATTTGGTGAAGGCCGTCGCGAAATGGGAAGACCCGTGTCCATTCTGGGACGACGATGGGAAAGCATACCTGGGGCATAGCCTCTATGGCGCTGGTCCTATCATCATTCACCGCATGAGCGACGACGGCACGCAGTTGCTCGACGACGGCACCACGGTCTATACAGGCCCTGTGGCCGAAGGAACGAAAATCCACAAATGGAATGGCTACTACTATATGAGCATCCCCGAAGGTGGCGTCTGCTGCGGATGGCAGACCATTCTGCGCTCCAAAAGCATCTATGGTCCCTATGAGCGGAAGGTGGTCCTCGAACAAGGCACAACCGACATCAACGGTCCTCATCAGGGAGCCATCGTTGACACCCCCGGCGGCAGCTGGTGGTTTTACCATTTCCAGGAATGGAGTCCGCTGGGTCGTATCGTCCATCTGCAGCCCGTGCGCTGGGAAGACGGATGGCCGCTGATGGGTGTCGACGCTGACGGTAACGGCATTGGCGAACCAGTTGCCGGATGGAAGATGCCGCTCGGAAACAGCAGTAAAAGAAAAACAGGTGATGTGGTATGGAAGGATGATTTCGGCAGCACGGTCCTAAAACCCGAATGGCAGTGGAATCATAATCCGAATGACGAGGCCTGGTCGCTGACGGAGAATCCCGGCCGAATGACGTTCTACGCGCAGCAGTCGCCTGCTTTTATGCTTGCCCGCAACACGCTTACGCTGAGAACCTTAGGCTATCACGGAACAGCTTCCGTTATGCTCGATTTCAGTCAGGCGGCCGATGGAATGCGCTGTGGCCTTGGCTGCATGGGAAAGAAAAACCATCTGATTGGCGTTAAGAAGGAAAATGGCCAAGCGTGGCTCTACGTGGAAGACAATTTCCAGGAAGAGACAAGCATCGCCTTAAAAGGAAAAAAGGTTTTCCTGCGCCTGCAATTGGATGCCACAAATAATGTCTATCGTTTCGAATACAGCACCAACGGCCGCCACTACCGTCAGCTGGGCAAGGGATTCTATATGCGATGGGGTAACTGGAAAGGCGCGCGCATTGCCCTTTATGCATACAATAATATCGCCGCGCAAGGCACAGCGATATTCGATGATTTCGTTTATGCGGTAAAGCGATAAGGTGTTAGGTGATGGGTGTTGGGTGTTAGTGGTTTCTGATAATCCTATTTGGTATCCACCATCACCCAACACCCATCACCTGTCATCCAACACCTCACACCAGATAATCCAGCTGGTGCTTCAGCTCTTTCAGCTCGTCGCGCACCTTCATCAGTCCCTCTATGACACGCGCACTTTTCTCCACCCCCTCTTTGTTGGTGGCAAGCATTTTCTTGGCGGCGGCGATTTTGAACCCGCGCACTTTCACCAGGTTATAGACGGCCTTCAGGTTCTCAATGTCTTTTTCCGTGTATTGGCGGATACCGTTGCCGGTGGTCTTCGGCTTGAGCGAAGGAATCTCTTTCTCCCAGAATCGGAGGTTGCTCTCCGTCAGGCCTACCATCTCTGCTGCTTCCTTGATGGAATAGTAGAGCTTCAGGTTCTTTTCAGTATTCAGTGCCATCTTGAATTGTTGTTATAGTGATTTGGGTGCAAATATACGAATTAGTGAGAACAAATGCAAATAAAAACAAGTTTTATTTTTCAAACTCCTAACTCCTAACTCCAAAAAAATCAGCAATAAAGAACGAAGAACGAAGATTTTTCTTTATTTTTATTAATTCTCTGTGCCTCAGTATCTCTAAATACTAAAAATTTGACTACCTTTGCAGCCAAATTATTGAAAATAAAAAATTCCGAAGATTACAAAATGGCAAAAAACATGATGACAGCTAACGAAATCCGTGACTCCTATAAGAAATATTTTGAGTCGAAAGGTCATGCCATCGTAGCATCGGCACCAATGGTTATCAAGGATGACCCCACGCTGATGTTCACCAACGCAGGTATGAACCAGTGGAAAGACATTATACTCGGCACACGCGACCCCGAGCCGCGCCGCCGTGCCGACTCCCAGAAATGCCTGCGCGTAAGCGGTAAGCACAACGACCTCGAGGAAGTGGGCCACGACACCTACCACCACACCATGTTCGAGATGCTAGGCAACTGGTCGTTTGGCGACTACTTCAAAGAGGGTGCCATCGACATGGCCTGGGAATATCTCGTGGATGTGTTGAAATGAATCCCGCAGACCTCTACGTGACGGTGTTCGAGGGTTCTCCCGAGGAGAATATCCCCCGTGACGACGAGGCCGCAAAATACTGGGCCAAGCATGTGCCCGAGGATCATATCATCAACGGCAATAAGCACGACAACTTCTGGGAGATGGGCGATACGGGTCCTTGCGGTCCCTGCTCCGAGATCCATGTCGACTCTCGTACCCCCGAGCAGCGCGCCGCCTCTGGCAAGAGCGGCCGTGAGCTTGTGAATCAGGACGATC
>JAFWQT010000089.1 GCA_017508965.1 Prevotella sp.
CAGGACATCTGGCGTGAGGGTGCGCTTCAGATAAAGCGCAGCATGGGCGTGCGCAAGGGCAAGGACGACAAGGCCGACTCGCTGATGATTGCCGAGTACGCCATGCGCCACATGGACAAGGCCGTCATCTACGAGACGCCCTAAGGAGGGGAAGTATACCTTCAAGGCTCTAAACCATTCTCTCCCCGCCCTATAGGGAGGGGCTGGGGGAGGGTCTTCTTCCCTTTGTGGGGCTGTGGGGAGGCTCCTCCTTTTTTAGTACACTCTCGGCCCAAAAATGGTGGTACCTACCCTGACCATTGTGCTGCGGCACTGGGTGGCTATGTGGTAGTCGTGGCTCATGCCCCAGGAGCGCTCGCAGAAGGTGGCGGCATCGCTGAAATACTTTGCCTTTACTTCGTCGAAGAAATCGGCGGCAAGGGTCATCTCGTGGCGTATCTGGGCAGTGTCTTCCACATACGAGGCCATCATCATCAGACCGCAGATCTGGACATGCTGCAGGGACCGCCACTCGCCGCCCTCGAGCAACTGGCGACAGGCATCGAGGGTGAGGCCGTACTTGGTCTCCTCTTCGGCTATGTGAAGCTCGAGCAGCACCTTGATGACGCGGTTGTTGCGGGCGGCCTGCTTGTCGATTTCCTTCAGCAGCTTCAGCGAGTCTACGGCCTCGATCATCGAGATGTAGGGGGCGATATACTTCACCTTGTTGGTCTGCAGATGGCCGATGAAATGCCATTCTATGTCGCGGGGCAGCGACTCTACCTTCTGGCGGAGTTCCTGCTCGTGACTCTCGCCAAAGATGCGCTGGCCCTCTTCGTAGGCGGCCATGATGTACTCGTTGGGGTGGTACTTGCTGATGGCCACCAGCCGGACGCCCTCAGGCAGGTCGCCGAGCACCTGGCGCAGGTTCTGCTTTACGTCGTACATACGCGTGGCGGGTTATTGTGCTTCTTCGTACTCGGGCTTGTCGTCGGCTTCCTTCTTGGCGTTGTGCTCGAAGACGTCCATGATGGCGGTCTCGGCCACGCTGCTGATGACGTAGTCGATCATGGTGGTGCCCATCACTTCCTCGATGTTCTTCACGGCCTGCATGAAGCTGCCTGCCTGTACCAGGTAGTACACGTTGGAGCGCTTCTCCTTGTCGGTCTTTTCGTCGAGGGTGATAAACTGCAGCTTGGCCTTGTACCATTTGTCGGCCGAGGCAAGGTCGCTGAAGAATATCTCCTTGTAGCTGGCCTCGGCAATGTTCTTCACGTTGAACTCGCCGCTGATATATGCCGACATTTCCTCGGTGATTCTCTCTTCGGCCTCGGTGAAGCTCAGGGCATCCACGGTGTAGGCTTCCTTGACTTTCTTCTGCGAGCCGTCTTCAATTGTCTTTTCAAACTCTACTTTGGTTTCGAACCATTTCGACATTCTTGACCTCATCATTGTTCTATATTTTTTAAGTTTATGAGTTTATAAGTTTAGGAGATTAGGGGGTTGGGTGACTATTCTGATACTCGTCAATCATTTCCAGGAAGAGCGAGGGCTCCTGCTGGATGCTGGTCCAGAGCCGCTTGCCGCCACGGAGCACCTGCTTGTCGAGATATTCCACCATGTCGGCGCGGGGCGTTTTCTTATAGCAGATGCGCATGGCGTTGAGCGAGATGACATTGCCCGTCATGAACGGGATGATGATGTCGTCGCCCTTCAGGCGGATGCCGAAGATGGTGCTCACGGTCAATGACCCCAGCTGCATCTGCTGACTGTCGATGGCGTTCCACCAGAAGATTTCGCCGTCCGGGGACGAGCATTCGAAATGCACAAACTGGCGCTTCACCTTGCGCGGACGGAAGGTGGAGGGGTTGGCCACATCGGCGGTGACCACGTCCTCGTTGAGCTCGCTGGAGGGATTTTTCACGACGAAGTTCACGGCCTTCACCTCATCGGCAGTATATTCGCGCTCCTTGCCGCCCTCCATCATGCGGAACTTGCGGTTCATCACCCTGAAGGCTCCCCCATCGCTCCAATAGCGGGTAACGTAGCCTTCGCGCTGGCTGCCGTCGTTCATCGTGACACGCACGTGTGAGAGTTCCGACTGCTGGGCCTTGGCCTCGGCGGGCGAAAGCAGCAGTCCGGCAGCAACGAGCAATCCGTAGATGAACATGTTGCGGGCCGTCTGGCCAAGGATGACGTTCAGTTCGCGGCCGTGGTTTATCTTTTTCATCTTGCGATAGGTTTGAATGTGCAGCAACAAATAGACTAAAGGCAACAATGCGGCATAGGGATGGCCATAGACAAGGAACACAAGCCCCAGAACGACGGCCACGATTCCTGCCGACAGATAGGCCAATTCGCCGCCGCGCCAGCCTATCCTGACCACGAGCGTGAGCTTGCCTGAGCGGCGGTCGTTATCGCGGTCGCGGTAGTTGTTGATGAGCAGCAGCGTGTCGATGACGAATCCGCAGGCCAGCGACGCGATGAACACCTCACAAGTAAGGCTGTGCTGCTGGATATAATAGGTGACGCAGACGGGCACTATGCCGAAGAACACAAGCACCAGCAGGTCGCCCAGTCCCATGTAGCTGAGATGGGTGGTGTAGAGAAAGCAGAACAGCACGCACAAGGCGCCCACCAGCAGCATCTCCCATCCGCCATAGAAGACGAGCGGCAGGCCCAGGCAGCACCCGAGAATCGTGGTCAACGCCATAGCACGGCGCATGGCACTGGCCGTGACCCATCCGCTTGCACATGCCCGGCGGGGGCCCAGGCGAGTCTCGTCGTCGGTTCCTTTCATGAAGTCGAAATAGTCATTCACGAAATTGGCATCAATCTGCATGATGAAGGCAAACAGCAGGCAGAGCACGGCAGGAATCCACAGGAAGGGACGGGCGGCAGAAGCGTCGGCCCAGGCCAGCGCCAAGGCTATCACGACGGGAACGGCCGCACCGGAAAGTGTTTTCGGGCGTGCTGCCAAAAGCCAGGCCTTGGCAGAGTTGAGCTGTACGTTGTCTTCTTGCATTTCCTATGGTTACAAAACAGGTTTGCACTCGAAAACCTCGGAGGGCACCTTTCGCTTGAGCACCTCGAGCTGGAAATCCTTACCTGGGATGATGCCGTAGCGGCGCAGGACCATCTCGACGGTCTTGCGGGCCAGCTCGGGATGGTTGTTCTCTTCGCTGAGATGGCAGAGCCAAACGTAGCGCAGGTCGGGGGTGGCATTCTCGGCCAGTGCCTGGGCGCATTCCTTGTTAGAGAGGTGCCCCCTTGGCCCCCTGACGCGAATCTTGAGGTGCTGCGGGTAAGGTCCCGACATGAGCATCTCCTCGTCGTGGTTGGCCTCGAGCACCAGGTAGTTGGCCTCGCTGATGTACGACTTCATCTCGTCGGTCACATAGCCGGCATCGGTCATCAGGCAGAACACCACGCCATCGACCTCGATGCGGTAGCCCACATTGTCGGAACTGTCGTGAGGAACGCCAAACGATGTAATCTTGAAATCACCCAGTTGGAAGGTCGAGCCTTTCTCGATTACCCTTGCATTGGCAGGGGCAATCTTTCTCTGTACGCAATAGTTGTTCTCTATGCCTACGTGAACATTATGGAGGGCATACACGGGCAAGTTGAATTCCTGACTCAGCATTCCCACGTATTTCACGTGGTCGGCATGGTCATGGGTTACAAGTACGGCCTTCACGTCGTCGAGTTTCAAGCCATAGTTATAAAAACCCTTCTTTAGCGAACGTATTGTAATTCCTGTATCTATCAGTATACCCTCCTTCTCAGTGAACAGATAGTAGCAATTACCGCTGCTGCCACTGCCAAAGGATAAAAATTTCAGCATTTTAGTTGTTATTTTGATGCAAAAGTAAGTAAAATCGGCATCATTACCAAAGAAATTCGCTACCTTTGCATCACTTTTAATAATTTTATATGAATTTAAAATATCTCTTCATAGCTCTCACAGCGTTTTTAGTGGCAGGTTGTGAGTCGGCATCGCACTTTAAGGAAGAACGCTCGGCAAGGGCTGCGGCCGACAGTTTTGCCACCTATTATTTCAACTGGCAGTTCCAGAAGGCGGCCCGTTTCGTGACCGACAGTTCACAGGTGTGGCTCCGCTATGCTGCCAGTCAGGTGCACGAGGCCGACATTAAGCTGTTGCGCGACAAGGAGGATGCCTCGGTTGAAGTGGAGGAAATTGACGTGAACGATGCAGAAACGCCGTCGGCACGGGTGGTCGTCAGGGATTTCCTGCGGATGGATACTATCGGAACGGAAGGCCATCTGGTGGAGAAAGCCAGCTTCAGGCTGATGCTGGAACAGACGCAGCCGGAAGGAGGACAGTGGAAGGTCAGAATGGAAGGCCTACCGCAAAGTGAAAAGCGAAATCGCGACTGAGCCTCGGATACACGATGGGCCAGTGCTCCTTGCCGCTGTCGTAGGCGGGATTAATGGCCTTCATGCCCATGTCGAAGCGCAGGATGAAATAGTCGAAGTTGAACCTGATGCCTATTCCGTAGGCCACGGCTATCTGGTTGTAGAACTTGTCGAGCGAGAACTGTCCGTTGGGCTGACCGCTATAGTCGCGTATCGTCCAGATGTTTCCGGCATCCACGAAGAATGCTCCGTATAGTTTCCAGAACAGTTTCGACCGCAGTTCGGCATTCAGGTCAAGTTTCATGTCGCCGGTCTGGTTGATGAAGTCAATCCTGCCGTCGCTCCGCTGATAGCCTCCCGGTCCCAGTTCCCTCACGCTCCAGCCTCTCACAGAGTTGGCACCTCCCGAGAAATAGCGCTTCTCGAAGGGCAGCATGGTGGAGTTGCCGTAGGGATAGGCTATGCCGAATCCTGCATGCAGGGCCAACTGGTTGTTACGGTCGAAAGTTATCAGGTGGGTATAGTCAACATCGGCCTTTACGTACTGGGCGTAGGCAATGCCAAGGAAGGTGTACTGCTCCTGCTGGTTCAGGGAGGCACCCGACAAGGCACTTACTGCGCGCAGCAGGTTGCCGGCTGTCTCTACGCTGGCCTTCACGGCTGTCACCCCGTTGCTGTACGACATTCCCAAACCTGTCTTCATGATGAACAGGTCCTCGTAGTTATAGCGCAGAATGGCATTGCGGTTGGTCACGCTGTCAAGATACTCGTGCTTGAAGGTGCTTGAAATCCAGGGCATCGACACGAAGTTGAGGTCGAGCACGTCGAAACGCCACGAAAGTCGGCGGTTGCGGGTATTCTCCCAGCGGTATCTCCATGCCGCAGAAAACAACCGGCGATGGAACTCAGGACGGTTCTGCACATTCCAGCTGAAGCTGACTTCGGAGGTGGCCAGCGGATGCCGGCGGCGGATGGAATTGCCCATGAAGAAGGTCAGCAGACGGGGGAACTGCAGCTTGGCCTCCACATTATATTCTATGTAGTTCTGGTTTTGATAGCCTTCAAGACTCGTGATGGCCTCGTAGGCACCACGCACCTGCAGGCTGAATGTCTCGGAACCGCGGAAGATATTCCGGTTGGAATAGGTAATGGAAGCCGCCGCACCGAGGTCGCCCGAAGTGTTGGTGCCTTCGGGCTGGAAACTGATGCTGTTGCGCTTGTTGGGACTCAGCTGTATGTTGCAGTCAAGCAAGGAAGAATCGCTCGATTCAACCAGACGTATATTGGTGTAACGCAGGGCGTTAAGACGGCCAAGGGCATTGTAGGTTTGCTGGAGTCCACGCGAACTGAAATAGCTGCCCTCGGATAGCCAGGTGTTCTCTTTCAGCACACTCATGCGCAGGGGCAACGAGGTGGAGTCGTCGCTCAGATAGTTGATACGGCCTATTCTGTAGCGGGGGTGCAGGGTCTCGTCCGTGGAACTGCCAATGCGATATTTCTGCAGGTGAAGCGTCAGGTCGACGCCCTTGTTTCCGCTGACCGTATCGGCCGTGAACCGAATGAAGTCTTTGTTGAAATGATAGTAGCCGGTATCCATCAGCTGCTGAGTGATGCGCTTTCGTTCGCGGTCGAGCAGATCCACGGTAACGTAGTCGCCCTTGTGAAGAAGGCCTTGCCGGGCATCTTCCAGCTGCAGAATTCTTGCGATGGAATCGTCCTGAATGTCGTAGGTCAGGTTATTTATATAATAAGGTGTACCGGGTTTCAGGATGAACATAACGTCAAGCCGGCGTTTCTTCACCTTGGTCTCGATATCCACCTGCGCATTCATATATCCCATGTTGTGAAGGGCCTGCGTAAGGTCGTCCCTGGTCTGCCAGGCCTGCAGCGAATCGAAGATGACGGGTGCCTCGCCAATATTCTGGAACGTGCGGTTTATCCATTTGGTGGTGTCTTTGCTGGATAAGGCGTACATTCCCAGTGGCACCTTGAAAATGGAGAACCATTTTGAGTTCGGTTTCTGTCGGATGTACGGCTCAAGCGAAGCGGGGTCAAGGTGGCGGTCCAAGCTTTTTATTTCCACACGGTGCAGCATATACTGGCCTTCCGGCACAAATTTCTGTGCTGAACAACCTGCGAGAATCAATACTGCCACGAAGAGCAGGAAATATATAGAGATGGACTTCTTCACTAAAAAACGCTATTTCGTTGCAAAGGTAACATTTTTTTTGTACTTTTGCAGCATGATATCCAAAAATCTTATTAAACTCGTCAAGAGTCTTGAGCAGAAGAAATACCGCAGGCGCGAACAATTGTTCGTTGCCGAGGGGCCCAAAGTGGTGCACGACTTGATGGCTATCAGCGAACCGAAGCGGATTATTGCCACCGAAAGTTGGTATAGCCAGAACAATTTTGAAGCGGATGTCGTGGTAACTGAAGATGAATTGCGGAAAATAAGTTTCCTTCAGCATCCGCAGGAAGTGATGGCTTTGTTTCCCCTTCCCGACCCTGACGAGATGATTCCCCCTGGGCTTGACCAGACGCTGTCGCTGGCACTCGACGAAGTTCAAGACCCTGGCAATCTGGGGACGATTATCCGGCTGGCCGACTGGTTCGGCATCGGGCATATTTTCTGCAGCATGGCAACTGCCGATGCCTTCAATCCGAAAGTAGTTCAGTCGACTATGGGTAGCATCGCCAGGGTGACGCTTCACTACACGGATTTATCGGAATTGTTCCGCCAGCTCGATGGTAAAGTGCCCGTTTACGGAACCTTTCTTGACGGGAGCAACATTTACGAGCAGCCCGGCTTGGCCAATGGCATCATCGTGATGGGGAACGAAGGCAATGGGATATCGCCAGAGGTAGAGGCCTTTGTCAGCAAACGGCTGCTCATACCCTCCTACCCCATGGGCAGACCCACGGCTGAAAGTCTGAACGTGGCCGTTGCCACGGCCATCACCTGCGCTGAATTCAGGCGCCGGCAATCGTTATCCGAAGAATAAGGACTGAACTATTCTTTGTCGAAGAGGGTGTTGATTTCTTCTATTTCATCCTCGTCAAACCACTGTGACAATTTGGCACGTGCCTTCTCCTTCACGTCTTCGTTCACTTCGCCCCAGATTTTCTGAAGCACGAAGATGAGCACGCCAAGGTCGTCGGAAAGGCCGGCAATGGGAATGGCATCGGGAATAACGTCGAGCGGACTGATGAGATAGCCCAGGGCGCCGATGATAATGGCCTTGTCTTTCAGGGTCACCTTATCACTCTGCAAAGTATAGAAGAGCACCAGGGCGGCATAGACCAGCTTGGCACCGGCCCGTTTAGCTATACGTGAAATCTTCTCTACAAATTCGCCTTTGGTGAACTTGTTGCTGTATTGCATGAAATCAGGTACATCCATAGTCTTATATTGATTAAAGATTCAACATTCAAATCAAAAAAGCAGTGCTCCCGTAAGCCGGGTTCTGTTATAATGTCTGCCATTTATCTAATCCGTGAGTCACCCCACGGCTTTAGCATTCTACCCTCCATTGCATCCGTCACTTTCCCCGTGTGAGGAGTTGACGGATTCGGGCGGGCAACCCTCAGGCAACGGTTTACGCGAACTTGCAGCCCCCAGATGGCACAGCCCGCCGATCACCCGGCGGCTGGTGGTCTCTTACACCACCTTCTCACCCTTACCCTTTCGGGCGGTCATTCTCTTCTGCCGACACCTGCTGTCGCCAACAGCTTCTATTTTCGGAAGTGGGGTGCCCTGTGCTGCCCGGACTTTCCTCCCGTCATCGCCGTTCAAAATCCCATGCAGGACAATGCGTACGAAGACCAGCGGCAGACCGGAACACTGCTTTCTGCTTGCAAAAGTAATAAATATTTTCATTAAATGAATGTAAAAATCCGACTTTCTCTCGTAAATATGTTTTAATTGGCACTTTCTTTGTGTTAAAAGTGGACAAAACAATAGGACAAAATGTCAGATTAACAATTTTTGCGCCTATTTTTGCAGTCATCAAAATTGTATATTTGAACCATCATAACAAAAAAGTAAATGAATATGAAGAACGTAAAGAACTATTTGGTTTATGCGAGCTGTATCGTGGCAATCGCTTTTTCAGCCGCATCTTTCGCTAAGGTTTATGCAAGTAATGCACCTTCGTCGTCGCCGGCATCATCACCTGCTGCCGGTCAGCCCGTCGATTTGACTTATGCAACAGACAAGGCGCTCCCTTCGGTAGTCACCGTGAAAGTGGTGCAGAACTCGAAGACACAGACCATCGAAGTGGAAGATCCCTTCAGTGACTTTTTCGACCCGTTTGGCTTCTTCGGACAGAGAGGTCAGGGCGGCACCCGCAAGCAAAGAGTACAGACGCCTAAGAAACAGGGTTCCGGCTCGGGCGTGATTATCTCTGCCGACGGATATATCGTCACCAACAACCATGTTGTGGAAGGTGCCGACGAAATAACTGTCATCCTGACAGACAACCGCGAATTCAGCGCTACCATTGTTGGTAACGACCAAAATACCGATCTCGCCCTTATCAAAGTGAGCGGCAAGAACCTTCCTGCCATCACCATTGGCGACAGCCAGAAACTGAGAATCGGCGAATGGGTGCTTGCCATCGGTAACCCCTATAACATCGGAACAACCGTTACCGCTGGTATCGTAAGTGCCAAGGCACGCTCCATGAGCGGCGGCAACAGCGTTCAGAGCTTCATCCAGACCGATGCTGCCATCAATCCCGGTAACTCGGGCGGTGCCCTGGTGAACACCAATGGCGAGCTCGTGGGCATCAACTCGATGCTCTATTCCCAGACGGGCAGCTATTCAGGCTATGGATTTGCCATTCCCACCACGATTATGAACAAGGTGGTAAACGACCTGAAAACCTACGGAACCGTTCAGCGCGCACTCATCGGTATTCAGGGCAGCGACCTCAGCAGCTATTCTGATGGTCTGAAGCAGCAGGGCAAGGAAGTACCCGACTTCGGTACCATCAACGGTATCTATGTGGCTGAAGTTGCCGAAGACGGTGCCGGTGCAGCCGCTGGCCTGAAGAAAGGCGATGTCATCACAGCCATCGACGGCAAGCAGCTCTCAAAGATGGCTGAGCTTCAGGAATATCTCGCCAACAAGCGTCCAGGCGACAAAGTCACTATCACTTATCTGCGCGAGAAAAACAAGAAGAGCGCAACCGTGACCTTGAAGAATGCACAGGGCAACACGAACGTTGTGAAGACCGCCGACCTTGATGTGCTGGGTGGCAACTTCCGCGAAATCACCAAGGAGCAGAAAGAGCAGCTGGGCGTGAACTACGGCCTGGAAGTAACCAAGGTGAACAATGGCGCCCTGAAGAATGCCGGTGTTCCCAAAGGATTTATCATCCAGAAGGTAAACGACCAGCCAATGAAGACCCTCGACGAACTTCAGGAAGCCGTGAAGAGCGCCTCCACCAGCAAAGAGCCGGTGCTGTTCATCCAAGGTATCTTCCCAACTGGCAAGAAGGCTTATTATGCCGTGCCACTTGAAGAAGGAAAATAAGCTGAATTTCCAAGAAATTCTAGATTTTTGAACTTCAAACGACTATAAAAAACGGGGAATCTTAGTTGATTCTCCGCTTTTTTTGTAAATATTTCCCATTTTTTTTTGTTATTAGGGTAAAATGTTGTATTTTTGCGCTTGCTTTAAAATCTACATGCCTCATGAGACAACTAAAAATCAGCAAATCGATAACTAACAGAGAGAGCGCATCTCTCGACAAGTATTTACAGGAAATCGGCCATGAAGACCTTCTCACCGTCGACGAGGAGGTGGAGCTGGCCCAGCGAATTCGTAAAGGCGACCGTAAGGCTCTCGAGAAGCTTACGAAGGCCAACTTGCGATTTGTTGTCTCTGTGGCAAAGCAATACCAGAACCAGGGATTGTCTCTTCCCGACCTCATCAACGAAGGAAATCTCGGCCTTATCAAAGCCGCAGAGAAATTCGACGAGACCCGCGGATTCAAGTTCATCTCGTATGCCGTGTGGTGGATCAGGCAGAGCATCCTGCAGGCAATAGCCGAGCAGAGCCGTATCGTCAGGCTTCCGCTCAACCAGGTAAGCTCGGTAAACAAGATAAACCGCGTTCTCAACAAATTTGAACAGGAAAACGAGCGTAGGCCAAGTGTTGACGAGATTGCCGACAAGGTGGAGTTGCCCGAAGACAAGATTATCGACGCCATGAAGGTTAACGGCCGCCACATCAGTGTGGACGCTCCGTTTGTAGAGGGCGAAGACAACAGTCTGCTCGACATCATGGTCAACGACGATGCTCCCCTGGCTGACCGTTCGCTGGTCATGGAATCATTGCGCGACGAGATTACCCGCGCCCTCTCCATGCTGAACGACCGCGAGCGCAACATCATCGAATGCTTCTTCGGCATCGGACAGCCGGAAATGACGCTCGAGGAAATTGGCGAACGCTTCGGACTGACACGCGAACGTGTGCGCCAGATTAAGGAGAAAGCCATCCGGCGCCTGCGGCATAACACGAAGAACAAAATGCTTAAGACATATCTTGGGCAATAAATAGTATTACATAAATAAACGGTAAAGTGAAAAAGATTATTATTTCAGGATGTATTCTCAGCTGCCTTTTCTTTCTGGCCACCATCAGCCAGGCTAAGAGCAAGGTGGTTAAGACCTATGCCTTCGGCTTTGCAGCCTCATTCAACGACTCCATCATACATTTCACCGATATCCAGGAACTTGACAGCACCTGGCTCGACGACAAGGATTTCCTTGAAAGCAGGGAGAATTACTCCTATCAGTTGCGCGATTACTTGTCCGACCTCGGCATGGAGCACCGCACCTGCATCATCTGCTATTCTTCCAAACTGAAGAAGACCAAGAAGAAATTTACCAAAATGATGGACAGCTATTCCAAAAACGGCAAATACGACATCAGGCTGATTAAGGAAGACGAATTCAAATTCAAGTGCGTGGAACCTTCGGAAACTGAAGTATACGACAAGAATACGACAATAACAAAGAAGAAGGACAAGAAGGAGAAGAAAAAGAAGGGCAAGAAAATCAGAGGGTGAAAAGCCCGCCGCAGATAGTGGATTATGGATAATACCAACAATTTCAGAATTGCTGATCTTAACGTAAGAATTATATTCAAGGAGTCTCGCTATAACAGCATGAGACTCCTTCCGTCGTTTGAACCTTTCCGCGTTGGGCAATTCACAGACGACGACCTTTTCTTCCAGCTCACCGTCGACGATTCCCTGCCAGCCATAAAGGGAGAAGGGCGCGAGAGAATCGGTAAGTTCGATACCGGCAATGGCGACACCATTGTTGACCGACTGCCTTCTGGCGGCTACCAGTATATCATCAAAGACATCAATGGCGCCGACTGCTGTCTGCTCCAGTCCAACAAAGACTTTTCCGATTGCCGCGTGGCATTAAACGGCAACTACAATATGCGCTGCTTCGGCCTGAACAATGCCCTGATGCTCATATTCGCTTTTGCCGGCAGCCTCCGCCAGACGCTTCTCATCCACGCCTCGCTGGTTCGCCAGAATGGCTACGGCTATGCCTTTATCGCCAAGAGCGGAACGGGTAAGAGCACCCAGGTGAGCATGTGGCTCAGGTATCTTCCAGGCTGCGACCTGATGAACGACGACAATCCCATTGTCAGGCTTGTCGATGACAAAGTATATATCTACGGCAGTCCATGGAGCGGCAAGACCCCCTGCTATCGCAATGTGAAAGCCCGCCTTGGAGCCATCACACGCATCGACCGCGCTCCCGAGAACAGCGTCGAGAAACTGCCGCCCATCGAGGCCTTTGCCTCTTTCCTGCCCTCCTGCTCTTCCATGAAATGGGACAAGGATATTTTCAATGCCATCTGCACCAATGTCACCAAGGTTATAGAGCGGGTAGGCATCTACACCCTTCATTGCCTTCCCAACGAAGAGGCTGCCCGTGTATGTAATTCTGCCATCGCCATTAAAGACTGACAATGCCCGACAAAGAAATTAAAATCCAGGAAATACAGTTTGCCAATGCCATCCTTCTGCCCGAAATCGTAAAAATGCTCAACGAGGGGCATACGGTGACATTAAGGCTTAAAGGATTCAGCATGCGCCCCTTTCTGGAAGACGGGCGCGACAAGGCATTGCTCACCAAACCCACAAATCCCAAAGTGGGCGACCCCGTACTGGCAGAAATCGCCCCGAAGCATTTTGTACTTCACAGAATCATCAGCATCAAAGGCGACGACGTTACGCTAAGAGGCGATGGAAACCTCGGTACAGAGAATTGCAAACTGAAGGATGTGCAAGGAGCTGTCATTGGTTTCTATCGCAAAGGCCGTGAAACACTCGACCGTACCGATGGCCGCAAATGGCGCGTCTATTCCTGGCTGTGGACTCGCCTCTACCCCATCCGCCGCTACCTCCTGGCATTCTACCGCAGGATATGGATACCCGTTTTTGGAACTATCTGAATCAATAAAATAAAGATACCGTCCTTAATCAGACATAATGTCATCATCAAGGACGGTATTCTTTATTGCTGTATATTTAGAACGGCAGGTCGTCGGCACTATCAGCTCCTGCAGGCTGAACTGGCGGGAATGGGGTTGCGCCACCGGCAGGCGCAGCTGGCTGGGCAGGCGGGAATGGAGCATCGGGCATGGGTGCAGGCTGAATGCCCTGTGCAGCGGCCTGTGTGGCTGCGGGGTCTACACGAGCCACGGCCCATGCACGAATATCGTTGAACCAACGTCCGTTGTATTCGTGGGCATCTATGTCGAAGCTTACACGGAGCTCTTCACCGGCCTGTATGTTAAACTGTGCAATACGTTCAGCACCAAATACGCGGAATACGCACTTCTTGGGGAACTGGTCGTGAGTTTCGATTACATAGTCTTGCGATTTCCACGGATTACCTGTACGCGCCGAGACACCTCCCTGCTCTGGGAGAACGGCAATGATTTTTCCTTCAATTTCCATAATAAATATTGTATATAATGTTTTCAGCATGCGAAATTAATAAAAAAGTTCTAACAAGCGAAACTTTTTCTCCTATTTTTTTGCTAAGCACCAATTTTTTATTTAATTTTGTACCTCAAATAAAGATAACTAAAAACAAAAATATCAATGAGAATAACATTATCAAGTTCAGCTCTCAGCAGCCGTCTCGGAATCTTGTCAAAAGTGATCAACAGCAAGAACGGCATGCCTATCCTAGACTGTTTCCTGTTCGAAGTAGCCAACTCGCAGCTCACGATTACTGCCTCAGACAGTGAGAATGTGCTGCAGACCACTATGCCGCTGGATTATGCAGAAGGCGAAGGAAAGTTTGCCGTCAACAACCGTACCATTCTTGACGCCGTGAAAGAGCTGCCCGAGCAGCCCCTGACAATTGATGTTGAAACTTCAACATATATAATTAAGGTGATATACCAGAACGGTATTTACAACTTCACGGCTCAGAACGCCGACGAATATCCCATCGTCCAGCGGATGTCGGAAGGATGCACAAGCCTCGTTCTGCCCAGCATTACGCTTGCCGAAAGCATCTCGCGTGCGTTGTTTGCAACTGCCCAGGAGGAATTGCGCCCCGTTATGAACGGCATTTATTTCGACCTTACGCCCGAGGCTCTGGCATTTGTAGCCAGCGACGGCCACAAGCTGGTTCGTAACAAGAACTACAAGATTCAGACCGAGCAGCCCCGTTCGTTCATCATGCCCAAGAAACCGGCTACGCTCCTGAAGAATATTCTTGGCAAGGACGAAAGCGATGTCATCATTCGCTTTGACGACCGGAATGCTGAAATCATCTTCACAGACTCTGTTCTCAGCTGCCGTCTCATCGAAGGTCGCTATCCCAACTACAATTCCGTGATTCCGCAGGACAATCCCTACCAGCTGACCGTTGACCGCAAGATGCTGCTCGGTGCCTTGCGCCGCGTGCTCCCGTTTGCAAGCGAGAGCAGCCAGCTTGTACGCCTGCACATTGAGAACGGAAAGATTGAGGTTTCTTCAGAGGACATCGATTTCTCGACAAGTGCCAAAGAAGAAATCACCTGCGACTACACAGGCAAGAGCATGAATATCGGTTTCAAGGGTCCGTCGCTCACCGAGATTCTTAACAACCTTTCAAGCGAGGAGGTCACCCTGGAGCTGGCCGACCCCTCACGTCCATGCCTTATTCTTCCGGCAGAGCAGCCCGACGGCGAAGACATCCTGATGCTTATCATGCCCATGCTCTTGAATGATTAATTCAGATAGACAGCAATGAAATTAAACCTTACAAAGCCCCTCGTTGTCTTCGATTTAGAGACAACGGGGCTTGATCTTGTTAAGGACAGGATCATCCAGATATCTTACATAAAGGTAAATCCCGACGGTTCGGAAGAGCGCGTCAACAAGTTTATCAACCCCGAGAAGCCTATCCCCGCAGAGGTCGAGCAGCTCACAGGCATCAGCAACGACGATGTGAAAGACGCCCCGACCTTCAAGCAGATTGCCGCCGAGCTGTCGGCAAAGTTCACGGGATGCGATTTCGCTGGTTTCAACAGCAATCATTTTGATGTGCCCCTGCTGGCTGAAGAATTCCTTCGTGCGGGTGTTGACTTTGATTTCTCGAAGTGCCGCCTCATTGATGCGCAGACCATCTTCCACAAAATGGAGCGCAGGAACCTGGCTGCAGCCTATAAGTTCTATTGTGGCCGCAAGATGGAGGATGACTTTGAAGCCCATCGTGCCGACCAGGACACCGAGGCCACCTATCGCGTGCTGCAGGCTGAGCTCGACCACTATGCCCCCGGTTCACCAGCCGCTCTCGACGATGATACGCATGTGCTGCACAACGATATGGAAGAGCTGGCAGAGTTCTCGAAGGTTAATCAGAACGTCGACTTTGCCGGACGAATCGTTTGGAAGGATATGGTGGATGCCAAAGGCAACGCCATACTCGACCAGAACGGCAACCCGACCAGGCAGGAATATTTCAATTTCGGAAAATACAAGGGATGGGCTGTGGTTGATGTACTTCAGCGCGACCCGGGCTATTATAGCTGGATGCTGACAAGCGACTTCACTTACAACACCAAGCAGGTGCTCACCCGCATCCGTCTCCGTCATTTTAACAACAAATAAAAGAAGATGCTCAAAGGCAAGAAGGTAGTTCTCGGCATAACGGGCAGCATTGCTGCCTACAAATCGTGCCTGATTATCCGTGCGCTCGTGAAACAAGGTGCCGAGGTGCAGGTAGTTATCACGCCCGCAGGCAAAGAGTTCATCACCCCCATCACGCTCTCAGCCCTGACTCACAAACCGGTGGTAAGCGAGTTTTTCTCGCAACGCGACGGCACATGGAACAGTCATGTCGACCTTGGACTGTGGGCTGATGCCATGCTCATTGCACCTGCAACGGCCTCTACCATTGGCAAGATGGCCAACGGAATAGCCGACAACATGCTCATTACGACCTATCTTTCCATGAAGGCTCCCGTATTCGTTGCGCCTGCAATGGACCTTGACATGTATGCCCATCCCAGCACCCAGAAGAACCTGGAAACCCTGAAACAGTACGGCAACCATATCATTGAGCCCCAAAGCGGATTCCTGGCCAGTGGTCTGGAAGGAAAAGGTCGAATGGAAGAGCCGGAGAACATCGTGAAGGCACTCGACAGTTTCTTCGAGGCTGCTGCCCAGCAATCACCCTTGTCAAAGAAAAAGATTCTCATAACAGCCGGTCCCACCTACGAGAAAATTGACCCCGTGCGCTTCATCGGCAACTATTCGAGCGGCAAGATGGGATTTGCATTGGCGGCCGAATGTGCCCGCCGCGGTGCCGAAGTTACACTTGTTGCCGGTCCTGTCGGTCTTCCCACACCCGATGGCGTAAAGCGAATCGATGTGGAGAGTTGTCAGGAAATGTTTGAGGCATCGGTCAATGCCTTTCCGCAGATGGATGCTGCCATCCTGTGTGCCGCCGTTGCTGATTTCCGTCCGGAACAGACTGCCACTCAGAAAATCAAGCGCGAGAAGGACGACCTGGTCATACGCCTGCAGCCCACTCACGACATTGCTGCCCATCTGGGGCAGATGAAGACCGGAAGCCAGCGACTGGTAGGCTTTGCCCTGGAAACCAACGACGAGGAAGTGAATGCCCAGAAGAAGCTGAAGAAAAAGAACTTCGACTTCATTGTGCTTAACTCCACCAGGAACAAAGGCACCACGTTCCGCTCTGACGATAATCAAATAAGCATCATTTCAGAGAGCGGGCAGAAAGACTACGAGAAGAAGCCTAAGACAGAAGTTGCGCGCGACATTATCGATGAACTCTCTGCCATTTTTTAAATCCTGCTGACGTATGCTGAAACAAGCCGCACTATTCATCGCCATTCTGCTCTGCTGCTGGCAAACCGCCCGTTCACAGGAACTGGAGGCAAAGGTCACCATCAATCACGCACAGATTCAAGGTACCGACGTCTCGGTCTTCGACAACCTTCAGGAGACTGTCGAACAGTTCATCAACGACCGCCAGTGGACAGCCCTGCAATTTCAGAAGAACGAGCGGATAGTCTGTAATTTCAACATCACGGTCACCAAGTACGACCAGTCGAACAATTTGTTCACGTGTACGGCACTTATTCAGGCCAACCGTCCTGTATATAATTCCAGCTACACCACCACATTGTATAATAACAGGGATGCCAACTTTGACTTTCAGTTTGCACAGTTCGACCAGCTCAACTTCAACGAAGAACAGCTCGACAATCAGCTGACAGCCCTTCTCGCCTATTATGCCTATCTGATAATCGGCCTCGACCTTGACTCGTTCTCGCCCATGGGTGGTGAGGAAATACTGCAGCAATGCCTTAATCTGGTGAACAATGCCCAGAACCTGGACTTTAACGGATGGAAGGCATTCGATAACGACCGCAACCGCTTTGCCATTATCAACGACTACATGGAAGGCGCCATGAAGCCCTTCAGGCAACTGCAATACGACTATTACCGCAACGGACTTGACGAGATGGCCAACAACGCCGAGCGTGGACGCACCAATATCACCACGGCTCTGGAGAATCTGAAGAAGGCTCACGAAGACCGTCCGCTCAGCATGCTGCCCCAGATTTGGACCGATTACAAGAAAGAAGAGCTGGCAAACATCTATAAAGGCAAGGGCACCCAGAAAGAAAAAGAAACCGTCTACGACCTGCTCTTCGGTATTAATGCCTCTCAGAACAACACTTGGGAGCAAATCAAACAGTAGCATGCGTCCTAAAGTCCTGCTTTTTTAAATCCCTGAGTTTATAAGTTTATGCTTAAGCAACTTTATATAAAGAACTACACGCTCATCGACGAGCTTGATATACAGTTGTTCCCCGGCTTTTCCGTCATCACAGGCGAAACCGGAGCCGGTAAGAGTATCATACTCGGAGCGCTGTCGATGCTGCTCGGGCAACGGGCCGACTCTAAATGCATCAAGGCCGGAACCGACCGCTGCACCATTGAAGCCTGCTTCGACCTGAGCCGCTATCATCTGCAAGACTTCTTTGTCGAGAACGACATCGACTACGACGATGAATGCATTCTCCGCAGGGAACTGACTTCGTCGGGCAAAAGCCGGGCCTTTATCAACGACACGCCCGTTTCGCTGGCACAGATGAAACAGCTGGGACAACAACTCGTAGATATCCATTCACAGCACCAGAACCTGCTGCTGCAGGAAGAAGACTTCCAGCTCAGCGTGGTCGATATCATCGCTCAGAATGATGCCCTTCGCTCTGACTACCAACAGGCTTACAGCCAATATGTGGAATTGGAGAAAGCCGCTGGGAAAATGGAGCGCGAAATAGAAGAATCCCGAAAGAACGAGGATTACCTGCGTTTCCTCTACAACGAACTGGAACAGGCTGGACTGGAAGCAGGCCAGCAGGAACAGCTGGAACAGGAAAGCGAGACGCTTTCGCATATCGAGGACATCAAGAACGCGCTCTTCGTAACCGACGGAATACTCTCGGGCGATGGCGATACCAATGCCGTAGGCCTGCTCAACGAGTCGATGCGCTCCATCAATGGTATCAAGGATTTGTATCCCGACATTCAGGAAGTGGCCTCCCGACTGGAGAGCACGTATATCGAACTGAGCGACATTGCCCGCGAAATCAGTTCGCTTTCAAGTCATCTCGACTTCGACCCCAAGCGCCTGGAGTTCATTAACAACCAGCTCGACACCCTCTATTCGCTCGAGCAGAAGCACCACGTCAGCACAGACGAGGAACTGATTGCCCTTCGCGATGATATCCACAAGAAAATCAATCAGATAGAGCACAGCGATGAAGAATTGGATAATCTCCGCCAACAGGCTGTCAAGGCTTTAGAGTCTGCTAAGAAGAAAGCCCAAGCACTCTCCGCTTCGCGCCAAAAAGCGGCCAAGAAGATTGAAAAGGAGATGTCTGAACGGCTTGTTCCGCTGGGCATTCCAAACGTCCGATTCGCCGTGAATATAGAATCGCTGGAGCAACTCTCCACGAAAGGAGCCGACAAAGTGTCGTTCCTCTTCAGCGCCAACAAGAGCACGCCCATGCAGGCAGTTGCTCAGATTGCATCCGGCGGAGAAATCGCCCGCGTGATGCTTTCGCTCAAGGCAATGATCAGCGGGGCCGTCAAGCTGCCTACGATTATCTTCGATGAAATCGACACAGGCGTCAGCGGACGGGTGGCCGAGATGATGGCCAAGATTATGCAGGAAATGGGACAGACCGACCGACAGGTGCTCAGCATCACCCATCTGCCTCAGATTGCAGCCCTTGGAACCCACCACTACAAAGTGTTCAAGGAAGAAACAAAAGAAGGCACCAAGAGCCGCATGATCCAGCTCGCTGAAGATGAGCGCGTCCAGGAGATTGCCCAGATGCTGAGCGGTTCCGACGTCACTTCGGCTGCCATCGACAATGCCAAGGAACTATTAAAGAAATAAACACATTAAAATACAAAACAAGCGACACATGAAGTTAAAGTTTATATTAATCCTTCAACTGTTCATTTTCACCGCCTGCCCCACGCTGATGGCACAGCCTGCCGCCGTGAAGAACGTGGCCAAGAGCGTATTCTCACTTACCACCTTTAGTGCCGACGGTTCTTTGCTGGCCAACAGTCATGGTGTGTTCGTAGGAGCCGACGGCGAAGCGGTGAGCGACCTCAAGCCATTCATCGGCGCCGCCAAGGCCGTGGTAGTTGATGCACAGGGCAACAAGATGAACGTAACCCGCATCCTCGGACTCAACGAGCTATACGACGTCATCCGATTCCGTGTTGACGGCAAGACCACTCCCGCCAACATTGCAAACGTGGCTTCTACCTACCAGCAGGATGCCTGGCTCGTCACTTACGCCATGAAATCGCCCCAAATAGTTGCCACGAAAGTAAAGAGTGTGGAGAAATTCATGGACAAATACAGCTACTACATCTTCGGCATGAATGCCCCGGACAATTCCACGGGCTGTCCTTTCGTCAATATGTACGGCCAAGTCATCGGACTGCTGCAGATGTCGAACACCAGTTTCGATACGCATGCCGTGGATGTCAGCTTCATACGCACGCTCACCGCCAGCGGATTCTCAGTCAACGATGCCAACTTCAAGAAGATAGGCATTCCGGCAGCCATGCCAGCCGACGAGAGTCAGGCCCGCATCATGCTCATCATGTCGGGACAGTCGGGCGATTCCCTGAAGCACGTTGCAGCCGTCAACGACTTCATTCAGGCATTCCCGCTGCTCAACGACGGTTATAACGCGCGTGCCATCCTGGAGGCTAATGCCCAGCAATGGAACAATGCCGAGGAAACCATGAAGACCGCCATAAAGAAAGCCACGCTGAAAGATGAGGCACACTATAACTTTGCCAAGTTGCAGTACGACAACGCCATATATGGCCGCCACTGGACACTCGACGGGGCCTACGAGGAGGTTTCCGAGGCCTACAAACTGAACCCCGCCCCACTCTACCGCCACCTGCAGGCACAGATACACTACGCCAAGAACGATTACCAGCAGGCGCTCGAAATCCTGCAGCAATTATCACAGGACAAGCAGTTCAGCACACCCGAACTGCTCTATGAGCAGGCACTCTGCAAGCAAAAGCTGAACAGTCCGACTGCTGACGTCATTGCCCTGCTCGACAGCGCCATCAATACCACCGACACGCTGCGCCTGAACGAGGCTGCACCCTATTTCCTATCCCGTGCCCAGGCACTCGAAGAAGAAGGAAAATACCGCGATGCCGTGTTCGACTATACCCGCTACGAATACCTCATGCGGGGCCAGGTGAATTCGCAATTCTACTTCTTGCGCGAACAGGCCGAGATGAAAGGCAAGCTCTATCAGCAGGCCATTGCCGACATTGCCCGTGCCATCATCCTTTCGCCCCAGGAACCCACTTACTATGCTGAAATGGCAAACGTGCAGCTGAGGGTCAACAAACCCGAAGATGCCATCAAAACCGCCAAGCGCTGCATTGAGATTGCGCCTGAATATTCCGAAGGCTATCTGATTCTAGGACTGGCCCAGCTGCAGACAAAGCAGAAGCAAGAGGGACTTGCCAACCTGCAGAAAGCCAAGGAGCTGGGCAACGAACAGGCGCAATCGCTCATTGACAAATACGGCAAATAAAGAGTCACGAAAGAGCCGGTATTCAAGCAATTGATGCCGGTTCTTTTCATATCAGGCAAGTGACCATTGGAAGCATTCCTTCCGATGATTAGAAGCAAGGCTTCCGCCCATCAGAAACGAGACTTCCGATGGTCAGCAATCAGACTTTAATTGAAGTTCATTTAGACTTTAATTGAGTTCCATCCAGACTTTAATTGGAAGTCAATCAGACTTTAATTGCAAAACGTTTAAAGTCAGACCGCAATAGACACAAAGAAAGAGACCTTCAGCGGGCCTCTTTCTTCATTATCTAAACCTTTCGCCGGGCAGTTTCCCGGGCGGTTATGCACTATCGGATTATTTCTTAGCGTCCTTCTTCTCGGCAGGTTTCTCTTCCTTTTCAGCCTTGGCATCCTTCTTGGGAGCCTTGTAAGCTTTGTTCAGACCGGCCACAACCTCGTTGGTGATGTCGTATGCCTGGTCGGCATAGAGGATGTTGTCGCCCTGCTTGCTGAAGATGACAGAATACTTCTTATCCTTGTTGTACTCGGTAAGATACTGCTGGATGTTCTTGCGCAGTTCCTTGTTGAACTTCTCGGTCTCCTGCTGGAACTCAGAGCTGAGGCGCTGGTTCAGGGCCTGCAGGTCGTTGTTCTGCTTCTGAAGTCCGGCCTGCACAGCCTCAGCCTGCTGCTGGGTGTATTTGTTAGCCTGGATGTCCTGCTGGAACTTCACGGCAGCGTTCTGCAGCGCTTGCTGCTTCTGGGCCAGTGTCTTCTGGATGTTGTTACCCTTCTTCTCGAGCTCGGCACTCTTCTCCTTGCAGTAAGTGTACTGGGTCATGATGGAATCTACTTCCACATAGGCGATTTTCAACTCTGCAGGAGCGTTCTGGCTTGCAGGTTTCTCGTCGACTTTCGGTGCCTGGTTGTTGCAAGAAACCAAGGCAATGGCAGCTAAGGCCATGACTAATGTTTTTTTCATTATTGCTTTATTTGATTTTATGTTATTTCCTATTTGATGATGCTTTCAATATGCCTTGCCGGATTCCCGTGCCTCACGGTCCTGGTCGAGCACACAATGAATGCCCTGTTGGCGCAGCGCCTCATTGTCGTGTATATGCTGCGAAGAGAAACTTCCGTTCTTCTTGAAAATCACTTTCACGGACAATAATGCTATGCAAATAGCAATTATTAACACGGTTATGATGATAATCTTTATCATTTTTATTATCTTTGCAATCCGAAATCGTGTGCAAAGATAGTGATTATCAGTTGAAATCCAAAATAAAATACATTAATAATGAATAAAAGTGACTTAAAACCTGCTCGCGTGTTCGAGCAATTTGCGAAAATCAACCAGATTCCACGCCCTTCGAAGCACGAAGGAAAGATGATTGAGTATCTGAAACAGTTCGGCCAAAGCCGTGGACTCGAGACCGTAGTCGACGAGACAGGCAACGTAATCATCAGGAAACCTGCCACCAAGGGCTACGAGAACCGTGAGACAACCGTGCTGCAAAGCCACATGGACATGGTGTGCGACAAGTTGGTTGACCACCAGATCGACTTCATGAACGACCCCATCGAGACCTATATCGACGGCGAGTGGATGAAGGCAAAGGGAACAACCCTGGGAGCCGACGACGGCATCGGAGTGGCCATCGAACTGGCAATTCTCGATTCCGACGACATTGCTCACGGACCGATTGAATGCGTGTTCACCGTGGACGAAGAAACCGGACTGACCGGTGCCTTCGGAATGAAGGAAAACTTCATGAGCGGCCGCTATCTCATCAACCTCGACTCTGAGGATGAGGGGCAGATTTTCGTATCATGTGCCGGCGGAATCACCACCGAGGGACATTTCCGTGCCGAATTCGAAGAGGCTCCTGCCGACTATTTCTTCCTGAACATCCAGCTGAAGGGACTGGTGGGAGGCCATTCGGGAGACGACATCAACAAGAAGCGCGCCAATGCCATCAAGCTGATTGCCCGTTTCCTCTATGCCGAGATGCAGAAGACCGACCTTCGTCTGGCAAGCTTCAACTCAGGCAGAATGCACAACGCCATTCCACGCGACGGACAGGTGGTGATTGCCGTTCCCAATAAGGACAAGGAGATGCTGAAGGCCGACTGGAACGTGTTTGCAGCTGATGCAGCCGACGAGTTCCATGTGACGGACACCGCCATGGAGTTCCTGATGGAGAGTACCGAGCGGCAGCCGGTGATGGGCGGTCAGACAGCCCAGAATCTGATTCGTGCCCTGCAGGCTATGCACAACGGCATACTGTCAATGTGTCAGGACGAAGAGATTGCCTGGCTGGTGGAGACCTCGAGCAATGTGGCCAGCGTGACAACCAAGGAGAATGAGGTTGTGGTGGTGGCTTCACAGCGAAGCAACGTCATGAGCAACCTGCGCAACATGGCTGCTACCATCAAGGCCGTGCTGGAACTGGCTGGTGCCGAGGTGGTTCAGGGCGACGGCTATCCCGCATGGAAGATGAAGGCCAACAGCGAACTGACCCGCATCACCGTTGAGACCTACCGCAAGCTGTTCGGCAAAGACCCGCTCGTGCTGGGCATCCATGCAGGTCTGGAATGCGGACTGTTCTCCGAGAAATATCCCCACATGGACATGGTGAGCTTCGGTCCGACGCTCCGTGGCGTCCACTCACCCGACGAACGGCTCCTGATTCCTACCGTTCAGATGGTTTGGGATCACCTGCTTGAAATCCTGAAGAACATTCCCGAGGCTTAAGCAGCCCGAAATCCTTCACATGAAGAAATGAGAAAAATCATATATTTAATAATGTGTAGTCTTGTGCTTGTTGCCTGTGGCAGCGAGCACAAGGCCCATACAACCGTTGGCGAATTCCTGAAAAGCAACATCGTGGATACTGAATACAGTACCGAAATGCTGGCCGTTGACAGCACTAAGGCATTGGGCGACAGTCTGATACAGGCCATGCGAGCCGAAGCCGGCACCGACAAGTACTTCAAGAAGAACATTCAATGGGGTCAGTATTCAGGCGGGAAGCTTGTCTATGCGCGAGTGAGAATTCTCCAATTGAAGGATACACTGGTGCGCACTTTCTATCTTGACAAGGACATGAGTTCCGTGGTTGCCTTCAAGATGAACTGAATCCAGAAAAAGAAATGTCCCCACTGCGTATCACTACGTTTGTGGGGACTGTTAACCTAAAAAAACCTACCTATCGAATGTGAGGGTCAGGCCAGCATGCGACGCATGTACTGGCGTATTTCACTACGGGCACTGCCCAGCCGGTTTTCTACGCTCTTGTAGTTGATGTTCAGCGTAGCCGAAATCTCAGCAACTTTTTTTCCTTCGAATATATTCATGCGATAGATAGTGCGCTGGCGGTCGTTCAGCCGCGCAATGCCTCGTTCAAGAATTTCCGTTATTTCAACTGCACTATACACAGATGCAGCATCGATGCTGTTGCTGTGCTCTGTGCTGAGCAGGTAATGCTCATATTCCTCCACCGAACTGTGGTGCCTCCAATAATCGTAAATGAGATTGCGAGCTATGGTGTAGACCAGACTCGGGAGAGTGATGGGCGTAATCATCTTGTCTGTGCACATCAGTCTGACGAACACATTCTGGACAATATCCTCGGTATCGGCAGCCCATTGAAGCTGCTTGCCGATGAATCCCTTCAGCTCTTCGCGATGTTTGGAATAATAATTTTCAATGATACTGAACTTAGCCTCTGGTGTTTCCATGACGTAATATTGTGTTCATTCAGATTTTCAATCGCAAAGATACAGAAAATTTCTTTTTGTATCAAATTATTTAGGAAGATTTTATTTCGGTTGAAACAATTTAATACCTTTTTGATAGTAATTGATACATTAGATACATATAAATGAGGTATCGAAGCCCCGTTTTTGTCATGGCACGGAATTTGCAATAATAGAATCAGTAACTTAAAAATAACAAATATAGTCATGCAGAAAGGTAACATCGGGGTTACGACAGAGAACATTTTCCCCGTCATCAAAAAGTTTCTCTATTCCGATCATGAGATATTCCTCCGCGAGATGGTCAGCAATGCCATCGATGCCACACAGAAGCTGAAGACCCTGAAAGAGAAGGGCGACTTCAAAGGAGAACTGGGCGACCTGACCGTCCGTGTAAGTCTCGATGCCGACAAGGGCACCCTTACCATCAGCGACCAAGGCATTGGAATGACCGCTGAGGAAATCGACAAATACATCAACCAGATTGCATTCTCGGGCGTTACCGACTTCCTGGACAAATATAAAGATACGGCCAACGCCATCATCGGCCACTTCGGACTGGGTTTCTACTCTTCGTTCATGGTTTCAAAGAAGGTGGAAATCATCACAAAGAGCTATAAGGACGGTGAAAAGGCCGTAAAATGGAGCTGCGACGGCAGTCCTGAGTTCACCATTGAGGAAACCGAGAAAGAGGGCCGTGGTTCCGACATTATCCTTTATATCGACGACGACTGCAAGGAATTCCTCGAGAAGAACACCATCGAAGGATTGCTGCAGAAATACTGTAAGTTCCTTCCCATACCTGTCGCCTTTGGCAAAAAGACCGAGTGGAAAGACGGCAAGCAGGTGGAAACCGACGAAGATAATATTATAAATAATGTGGAACCGCTGTGGACCAAGACTCCTTCGACGTTGAAAGACGAAGACTATCAGAAGTTCTACCGCACGCTCTATCCCATGCAGGACGAGCCGCTCTTCTGGATTCACCTCAATGTTGACTATCCCTTCAACCTCACCGGCGTACTTTACTTCCCACGCATCAAGCAAAATATTGACATTCAGCGCAATAAGGTGCAGCTTTACTGCAACCAGGTCTTCGTGACCGACCAGGTGGAAGGCATCGTTCCTGAGTTTCTCACCCTACTCCATGGCGTCATCGATTCGCCGGACATCCCATTGAACGTGAGCCGCAGCTATCTCCAGAGCGACCGCGACGTGAAGAAGATTTCCACCTACATCACCAAGAAAGTGGCCGACAGGCTGAACTCGCTCTTCAAGGAAAACCGCAAGGAATACGAGGAGAAATGGGACGACCTGAAGCTGTTCATCCACTACGGCATGCTTTCGCAGGAGGATTTCTACGAGCGCGCCAAGGATTTTGCCCTGCTCAAAGACATTGACGGTAAATACTTTACCTACGAAGAATACCGCACGCTCATCAAGGACCAACAGACCGACAAGGAAGGAAACCTGATCTACCTCTATGCCAACGACCCCGAAGCTGAGTACAGTTTCATCGAGGGTGCCAAGAAAAAGGGATACTCTGTGCTTCTGATGGACGGACAGCTTGACACGCCAATGGTTGGCATGCTTGAGCAAAAGTTGGAAAAGTGCCGTTTCACACGCGTAGATGCCGACATCATCGAGCGTCTGATTGTGAAGGAAGATGCGCCTAAGAACACGCTGTCGAAAGAAGAAAGTGACAATTTGGCAGAAATCTTCAAGTCGCAAATGCCGAAAACGGAGAAAGCCAACTTCTACGTCGAGGTTCAGAATTTAGGCGAGGAGGCACAGCCGCTCATCATTACCCAAAGCGAGTATATGCGCCGAATGAAGGACATGAGCCGTTATCAGCAGGGAATGGGATTCTATGCCCAGATGCCCGATGCCTACAATCTCGTGCTCAATAGCGACCATCCGCTGGTGAAGAAGGTGCTCAGCGAGCAGACGGAGAAAACCGGCAAGGCACTCGAGCCGATTCTTGCAGAAATCAAAGGTCAGGAGGCCCGTTTGGCCATTCTGCGCCAGGAACAGGACAAGAAGAAGCCTGAAGAGGTTACCCAGGAGGAGAAAGACGACCTGGCTAACACGCAGAAGGCCATCGACGACCAGCAGAAGAAGAAACAGCAAGTGATTGCAGACAGTGCAAAGGACAATCAGATTGTTCATCAGCTCATCGACCTGGCTCTTCTGCAGAACGGAATGCTGCGTGGAGAAGCCCTCGACAAATTCCTCCGCCGGAGCGTGGAACTCATTGGATAACAATTTATTATTATAGCATATTGTCCCTCTCTTTTACGGAGAGGGACTTTTTTTTTGCTTGGTCAAAATACACGATAAATCTTAATTAATGACACGAAATTTGGCAATGTCATGAAATCTTATTAACTTTGCAGACATTTTTAAAGAATCATTCAAAACATTTTTATAATGGCAACCGATAATATCGCTGCAAAGACCGAAGAATTAGCTTCGAAGTATGACCCTCGTGACGTAGAGTCAAAATGGTATCAATATTGGCTTGATAACAAGTTGTTCAGTTCGAAACCTGATGGCAGGGAACCCTATACAATCGTGATTCCCCCACCCAATGTGACGGGCGTGCTCCACATGGGACACATGCTGAACAACACCATCCAGGATATTCTGGTGCGTCGTGCCCGCATGGAAGGCAAGAACGCATGCTGGGTACCCGGAACCGATCATGCTTCAATTGCTACTGAGGCAAAGGTTGTTAAAAAGCTTGCTGCTCAGGGCATTAAGAAACACGACCTTACCCGTGAACAGTTCCTGGAGCATGCTTGGGACTGGACTCACGAGCACGGCGGTATTATCCTGAAGCAATTACGCCGCCTGGGAGCCTCGTGCGACTGGGACCGCACAGCCTTCACGATGGACGAGAAGCGTTCCGAGAGTGTGATTAAGGTTTTCGTTGACCTTTACAACAAGGGACTCATCTACCGCGGTCTCCGTATGGTGAACTGGGACCCGAAGGCGCTTACGGCACTTTCTACCGAAGAGGTGATTTACAAGGAAGAGCAGAGCCATCTGTTCCACCTGAAATATTATGTAGACGGTCTAGAAAACCTAGAAAATCTAGAACAACTAGAAAAACAGGGCAACATCATCCACAAGGATGAAAAGGGATATTATGCCGTTGTGGCCACCACCCGTCCCGAGACCATCATGGGTGATACCGCTATGTGTATCAATCCCAAGGACCCAAAGAACCAGTGGCTGAAGGGCCGCAAGGTAATCGTTCCGCTGGTGAACCGCGTGATTCCCGTGATTGAGGACCGCTACGTGGATATAGAGTTTGGTACCGGTTGTCTGAAGGTTACACCTGCCCACGACACCAACGACTATATGCTGGGTAAGACTCACAACCTGGAGACTATCGATATCTTCAATGCCGACGGAACTATCTCTGACCAGAGTCCCATCTACGTGGGAATGGACCGTATGGACTGCCGCAAGCAGATTGCCAAGGATTTGCAGGAAGCTGGTCTGATGGAGAAGATTGAGGACTATGTGAACAAGGTGGGCTATTCTGAGCGCAACCCCGATACTGCCATCGAGCCCCGCCTCTCCCTGCAGTGGTTCCTGAAGATGCAGCACTTTGCCGACATCGCCCTGCCGCCGGTGTTAAACGGAGAATTGAAGTTCTATCCCCAGAAATACGTAAACACCTACAAGAACTGGCTGGAGAACATTCAGGACTGGTGTATCTCGCGTCAGCTGTGGTGGGGACACCGCATTCCTGCATATTATTATAATGAGGAAGGCGACTTCGTGGTAGCTGAAACACGTGAGAAGGCATTGGAACTGGCTCAGCAGAAGGACCCGAAGATTACGGATGCCGACCTGCGTCAGGAAGAGGATGCACTTGACACCTGGTTCTCATCGTGGCTCTGGCCTATCTCGCTGTTCGACGGCATCAACAACCCAGGCAACGAGGAACTCAACTACTATTATCCCACCAACGACTTGGTGACGGGTCCGGATATTATCTTCTTCTGGGTATCGCGCATGATTATGGCCGGCTATGAGTTTGTTGGCAAGATGCCTTTCAAGAACGTTTATTTCACGGGTATCGTACGCGACAAGCTGGGCCGCAAGATGTCAAAGTCGCTTGGCAACAGTCCCGACCCCATCGAACTCATCGAAAAGTTCGGAGCCGATGGTGTACGTATGGGTATGATGCTCTCTGCACCTGCCGGAAACGACATCCTTTTCGACGAAGCCCTCTGCGAGCAAGGCCGTAACTTCAACAACAAGATATGGAATGCCTTCCGTCTGGTGAAGGGCTGGAAGGTTGCCGATATTGAGCAGCCCGAAACCGGCAAGATTGCCACAGCTTGGTTTGAGGCCAAACTTCGCCAGACCAATGCCGAGATTGACGACCTCTTCAAGAAGTACCGCATCTCTGAAGTCCTGATGTCTGTCTACAAGCTGTTCTGGGACGAATTCTCAAGCTGGTACCTGGAGATGGTGAAACCCGCCTATATCAATGGTGAGGCACAGCCCATCGACAAGCGGACCTACGACAAGACGCTTGAGTTCTTCGAGCAGTTGCTGAAAATGCTGCACCCCTTCATGCCATTCATCACCGAAGAGCTCTGGCAGCACCTCTACGACCGGAAGGAAGGCGACAGCATCATGCGCGACAAACTTGAGATTCCCGCTCCCACTGAAGCCGACGACCAGCTCGTTGCTCAGATTGAGAGTGTGAAGCAGATTATCTCGGGTGTACGTGCCATCCGCAATTCGAAGAACATTGCACAGAAAGACCCGCTGACACTTTCGATGGTGAGTGCCAATCATTTCGAGATATTCAACAAGGTCATCATGAAGATGGCTAACCTCTCAGCCATCGAGGTGGTCGACGAGAAAGCCGCCGATGCCTCAGCCTTCATGGTGGGCACCGACGAGTTTGCCGTTCCTCTTGGAAACCTAATTGACGTGACTGCCGAAATAGAAAAGCAGGAAGCACAGCTGAAACATCTCGAAGGTTTCCTTGCCGGTGTGCTGAAGAAACTGTCTAACGAGCGTTTCGTGCAGAATGCACCTGAGGCCGTGGTTGCCTTAGAGCGCAAGAAGCAGAGTGACGCCGAGGAGAAGATTGCCGCCTTGAAGGAATCGCTGAATGAACTAAAGAAAAAGCTTTGACATGAAGAAACTTTTTGGTGTTTTCTTTCTTACGGTGTTCCTCTTCGGCTTGGCCGGATGTTCCAGCGACGACGAGGAGAATATTGATGAGATGACCAAGCAGACCATCCTGGTATTTATGCCTTGGTCGGGCTCGTCATCTTCTCAAGGACTCTATCCTATCATGAAGGTAAACGTCGACAGCATCTGTAGTGCCATTGTAGCTAATAAGGGGATGAGAGACAGCAGACTCATGCTGTTCCTGAGCGAAACATCAAACACATCGAAACTTTATGAGATTGTTTACAACAGCTCAAAATCCACCTGCGAAAGAAATGTCATCAAAGAGTATTCGGGACAAGGCTATGCCACAACCGAGGGACTGACGGAAATCCTTAACGAGGTTAAAACCCGTGCCAACGCACTTAACTATGCGCTAATCGTTGGGTGCCACGGAACCGGATGGACCTTCAAGGAATCTTGGCACAACTATCCACATTATGCAAAAAGTACGGGATGGCCAGGCGTAAATGTTCTGCAGGAGCGTATTCCCTATCAGGATTATGACGGTGAGATAACCTACAAACATACGCGTTTTATAGGTAGCGTAACCGATATTGCAACTTATAGCATCAATATTCCTGATTTCGCTCAGGCCATCACCAATGCGGGCATGAAGATGCAGTACATTCTGTTCGACGACTGCTACATGGCAAATGTTGAGGTGGCCTACGAACTGAGGAATGTTACAAATTTCCTGCTGGCCTCCACTTCAGAGGTGATGGCTATAGGAGTTCCATACAGAACGATGTGGAAATCGCTGGCTTCGGCCACTCCCGGCTATGCAAATGCGGTTTCTGCATTCAACACTTTCTATAAGGCATATATTATGCCCTATGGCACCTTTTCAGCTATCGACTGCAGAAAGATGGAGGAACTGGCCGTTGCCATGCGTGACGTCAATTCACGCTATACACTTACCGACGATGTGCGCAGTAAAATCCAGGTGCTGGATGGTTTTGACGAGCCGGTTTTCTATGACATGGGTGACTACCTGAAAAACCTCTGCACCGACACCAAGGACTACTCACACTTGATGACCGTTCTTGAAAGTGCCATCAAAAGCAAGTGCAACACCGAAAAGATATATTCATTCTTATATGGCTCCGGACGTGAGAAATATATTGACGTGAAAACTTTCTCGGGCATAACGATTTCCGACCCAAGCATTAATTCGGTGGCTAAGGACGGAAAGGAAAAGACTTCGTGGTGGAAAGCCACACACCAATAATTGAGAAATGGAGAATGGAAAATGGAGAATTATGATTAGTCATTAATTCTCCATTTTTTGCATTTAGGTACCTTATTCGTAATCGTCGATAACATTGTTCACGAAATCCATCATGGGCTTGGCCACCTTGAAGATTCTGACGGCCTCGTCAAGCCAGCCATCGCCTTCAAAGAAAGTATCGGGAACAATGCGCCAGCAGCAGTAGTCCTTCATCCGTAGATACTGGATAAACTCATAGTCGCGGGGGAAACCTGCCGGTGCAGACTTCAGGTGAGTAATGCCGAAGCCTTTCGGGCTGACTGGCCACATCTCGCTATCCCCTTGCCTAACATCCTCTGGCCGGCCAAACAGCTTGACGAAATTCCGGCTTTCCACAATCTTTCGCCATTGTTCGATATTTGCCATAATCTCATTGCGACAAGACGTCAAGATATTCGTAGGTAGCCAATAGCTGCCCACAGCCAGCATACAGTTGCCTGGTTCCAAGTGAATATAGTAGCCGCCGTGGAGTGCCTTCTTGCCGTGAGCACAGATATAGGCACCCAGATGACGCTTGTAGGGCGACTTGTCGGGTGAGAAACGGGTATCGCGGTTGAAACGATAGACGGTATCCTTCACGGCTATATGGGCGATGGAATCGTCAAAATCAGTAATCCGCCCTATAGCCTTGGCTATCGAATCATTGAAATCTTTCCTTACGATATCGTATTCCGCCTTGTTGGCATGAAACCACTCGCGGTTGTTGTTGGCAGCAATATCTCTAAGATACTGCAAGATTCTTTGTGCATCCACCTTATTATATATTTATTACAGTTTACTGTTGACAAGCAGTTTTGGGCAGAAATCGCCGAAAGGACACTCCTGGCATTTGGGCTGCCGGCTTTGGCAGATATAGCGGCCATGCAGCAGCAGCCAGTGGTGGGCATCGGCCCGTTGTGATTCCGGTATATATCTGGTCAGCTCTGCTTCCACCTTTGCCGGCGTATTGGCTTTCGACGACACTAATCCCAGACGATGACTTACACGGAACACATGTGTATCCACAGCAATGGCACTCCTGCCGAATGCGACAGCCTGTATCACATTGGCAGTCTTGCGCCCTACTCCCGGCAACTTCTGCAAGTCGTCCATCGTGTCAGGCACCTCGCCACCGAAATCGTTTACCAGCATCTTTGACATTTCCAGAAGATTGCGGGCTTTCGAGTTAGGATAACTGACCGAACGGATTAATTGCAAGATATCCTCGAAATCGCCCTTAGCCATAGAGCGGGCATCGGGAAAACGGCGAAACAACTCGGGGGTCACCTGATTGATTCGCTTATCGGTACACTGGGCACTGAGAACCGTAGCCACTAAAAGCTGAAAGACACTACCGAATTCGAGCTCGGTAGTGACTTTCGGCATCTTCTCGCTGAAATAAGCAAGAATGGTTTCGTAG
>JAFWQT010000090.1 GCA_017508965.1 Prevotella sp.
TCCAGCGGCGCACATCCCAGAAACGATGGTTCTCGAAAGCCAGCTCCACCAGTCGCTCGCGCTCGTAGCGCTTCACCCATTCCTGACCGTCCTCTGTGAACTCCGGCATGTTGATGCCTGCACGATTGCGCAGCACATTGACGGCCTCGTTGGCTGTCATGCCGTAGGTTGCATCGTTGGCACTGCCTGTGGCATTGAACACGGCCTCGGCATAGTCGAGATAGAACTCAGCCAAACGGAATACAATCCAAGTGTGGCGTCGAGAGGTCTGGTTGTCGGCTGTAGTAACACATGAACCGTCAACGAACTTCTTGAGATAGTAACCCGTAGGGGTGGCTCCATACTTCGGAGCTGCATTAAATCCTCCTGCAAAGGTCTCAATCATCTTCATCTGGGCACCGTTGCTGGGCCATTCGTCACCATTCTTCACCACGGTGAGCGCAAAGCGCGGGTCAAGTCCTTCGTATGGATCTTCGAAAGTGAGGTCGATGTTGCCAGGATGACGCTGGGCAAAGGTCTCGCCATTGTCCTGATACTCATACTGGTCCACGAGACTCTGTGTCGGACAGTTGCCTGAAGAACCATTCTCCACGCCAACGGGATAGTTGGCCATTTCGAAGGAATTGCTCTCACCACGTCCGAGTCCGAAGATTATTTCCTGATTGAAGAAAGCATCGTGGCCCCACAACGAACCGTAGGCACTGAGTTTCAGGCCCCAGTCGGCGGCATTGTCGAGCAAATACTTGCAAGCCTCTGCAGCCTTTGCCCACTTAGTCTTGTCGCCCGTAGGGTTATGAAGCGGCGAAGCGGCATAGAGCAGTGTGCGGGCCTTTAGGGCAGCCACTGCAACACGTGTGGCACGTCCCACTTCGGAACCTACTTCCGTTGAATATGAAACAGGCAGATAGGGTGCGATGGCATCACACTCGTCGACGATGAACTTCACGATTTCGTCGGCCGGAGTGCGCTGCACATTATTGGCCTGGGCATTGGTCAGCGTGGTCGTCACCAGAGGCACGTCGCCATAGGTCTTGAACAGTTCAAAGTAGAAATAGGCTCTAAGGAAGCGCACCTCGTAGGGGAACATTTCCAACTGAGCAATCCAGGTGCTGTAGTCGCTGTTGTACTTCCAGTCAGAGATGTCCGTCTGGTCCAGCTTCTCCAGGAACATATTGGCATCGGCGATGGCTGTATACGACTTCGTCCAAATCCTGTCGTAAGGATTAGCAGGACTCCAGCCACCATTGGTATAACCGTTGATTTCACCGGCCTCGAGTGCATACTGCGCCTCGTCGGTGGCTCCAGCAAGGAAATAAGCACTGTTAGATTCGAACTCATTATTATATACCTGCGCATAGATACCAGACACCAGGCCCTTGATACCTTCGTTGAAGTAATTGAAGGTCCATTCCTCGTCACGGGTATTCTGTTCTGTGTAGTCAAGATCAGCACAACTCGTTAAGAGTAAAAAGGTAAGAAGGTAAAAAGGTAAAACCTTTACCATGCCCTTGCTTTTAAATATATTTGTTCTCATATCTTTTACTTACTTTATTATTTTACCTCTTAGAACGTCACGTTGAGACCAATATTCACGCTCTTCATCACCGGATAGCCAGTGTTGAGATTCTCAGCATCCATGGCGTCGATATTATCGAACGACAACAAGTTCTGACCTTGCACGAATATCTTTGCACCAGTAATCTTCAGCGGCTCAACGACAGATGCCGGCAACTTGTAGTAGATCTCGCAGTCGCGAAGTTTCAACCAGCTGATGTTGCGATACCAAATCGTGGAGTTCTGAACGTTATTAGCCACATTCTCTGTCGACAAACGCGGATAGAGCGCATTGGCACCGGCGATGTCGAAGCAGTTGTCGTAGTATTCCTGAGAGAGGTTACGGTTGTCGGAGAGTGCTCCCCAGACACCATCTACATAACGAAGGTTCTTCACCTGATGACCAGCTCCCTGGAAATAGGCGTTGATGCCGAATCCCTTGAACTCTGCGCCCAGGTTGAAGGCGTAGTTCAGAGCGGGGATGCTGTTGCCGTAATCCTGCGAAACGTAGTCGTTCTGGTTGATGACACCGTCTTCGTTGACATCCTTATATTTAATGTCACCTACCTTCACCTGTCCGAACTGCTGAACAGGACTCTGGTCGATTTCCTCCTGACTCTGGAAGAAACCCAGGGCGATGAGCCCGCGCTCTGCATCGGCAGGATCGTCGATGACCGAGAGGTTGGGATAAGCTGGCGTCTCAATCCATTCCAGAATCTTGCTCTTCACCATGGAGAGCGATGCTCCGGCGTTCAGGTTCAGTCCGTTGGCGAAGGTCTTGGCATAGCGCAGGCCAAGTTCTGCACCATAGCTGGCCACGCGTCCCTTGTCGTCGTACGAAGACTGGATACCGACCACTGCGGAATTGAGCGAACCGGCGCTGACCAGGATGTTGCGGCGCTGCTGGTAGAACACGTCGAGCGAGAAGTCGAGTGCGTTGAACAGTCTCAGGTCGGTACCGAGATTGGCCTTGTAGGCTGCTTCCTGCACAAAGTCGTCAGTGGGGAACTGTGTCAGGAAGGCGCCCCATGAGCTCTGGAAGTTACTGCCAAACCAGAAGTTACCATGACCACTGTTCCATGCGGCGAGCCAAAGACCGGCCTGCGGCACATAGTCGGTGTGCTGGATACCTCCCGAGATGCGGACCTTACCATAATTTAGGATGCCGTCAGGATTGTTGGCGTAGATATAGCCCAGACCTGCTGTCGGCGAGAAGGCCCACTTGGCCGGGTAGCTGCGGTTAGAGCCGTTGGCTGCCAAAACCACATCGGCCATGAAGCGGTTAGCGTGGTCGTAGTGGAGGGCCAGCTGCCAGTTGGCACGATACCATGTATTGCTCTGTCCGTCGCGAATCTCACTCTTCATATTGTAGTTGGCATTGGCTCCAATATTGTCGCCATTATTCAGCTGAAGAGCATATTTGAAACCGGCATTGAAGGTGGCAATACGCCACTGAGTGTCAACCCAATGGTTGAAGATCAGCTTATCTTCGATGGTACCCATCACAGTTTCCTGCATGGTGCCACTACCATCATAGTAGTTCCAACCATACTGATAGCCCTTGGAACGAGTCTCGATGGTGTTCGAAGAGTTGTCGTAAGAAGCTCCTACATAGAATTTCAGTCCCTTCGTGATGGCGTCAAGGTCTTGCTCTAAGGTCAAGTTGGCCCAGATCTGACGCTGGTGGGTCTTCATGAAGCCTGCACCCTGAGACTTGGCCAGCAGGTTGAAGTTACCGTAGGTCTGGCTTCCGCCCCACACACCACCGGCGGTTCTGATGGGGAATGCCAGTGCAGGCACTTTGTAGAGATGCCACCAGGCATCGCTCGAGTTCACGTTGGGCACGCCGTTGGTTTCCATCAGTATACCCAGGATATTGGCGGTCACCCTTGTGGTCTTGCTCACTTCGAAGTCCACGTTTGCACGGATATTGGCCTTCGAATACTTCAGTTGCGAGTTAAAGTCGCCCTGGTCGGGATTCTTGTAGAGTCCGCGGGCATCGGTATAGTCGAGATGGGTATAATACTGAACCTTGTCTGTTCCACCGTAGAAAGAAAGGAAAGCATTCGACTCGTGGGCCGTGTTCTTAAATACTTCGTCCTTCCAGTTTACATTAGGATAGACCAACGGGTCGCTGCCATCTTGGAACTTCTGAAGTTCGGCTTCGGTATAGGCCGGAGCAGCACCGTCGTTCAGACGGGCACGGTTCAATGCATTGGCATAGTCGTAGGCACTGACCATGTCGGCCATTTGCGGGTCAAACTGTATCTTGTGAGAAGCGCCCACTTTGAAGTGGTATTTCCCGTCCTTTATGCCGCGCTTGGTCTTCACCAGCAGCACACCGTTGACGGCTTCGTGTCCGTATAGAGCCACGGCTGCAGCATCTTTCAGTACGGTTACGCTTTCCACCTCTTCAACAGTGAGTCGGTCGATAGGACGCTCCACACCGTCGACAAGAATCAGAATGTCTTTCTCGCCTGTGGTCTGTATGCCACGGATGTTAAACGATGCACCGCGGCCTTCTTCACCTTTGAAGCCTGTATTCTGATAAGCATTCAGACCAGGAATCTTGCCATAGAGCGCATCTGCCAGACTGATGGCTGACGTGCGGCGGAGTTCTTCTGCAGTAATGGTTGTCGTTGCTGCCGTGGTGAGGAATTCAGACTGCTCAACGCCATAGCCTAAATCTACCTTCTGCGACACCTTATCACTCAGCGTCACCTGGGCGCTAACCGCCAATGGGGCAAAGCAGAGACCCGCCAAGGTATATCTAAATATATTATTTATCTTCATAATCTTCAATTTTCGTTATCGTTAACGTTATCGTTACTTACCACCCAGGATTCTGTGTAAGTCCATATCCCTTCTGAATCTCCAGACGGGAAACCGGGTCAAGATACCACTTGTTGGTCCAGTAGCCTGGATCCCACCAGCGGCGGGCACCGTTTGCTATCTGAGGCTTCTCGTATTCGAACTTAGGCCAGGGAGTTCCCTGCTTCCACGACTGGTCTCCATCCGCCTCGGTGAGTCGGTTGCCATTATCATCGAGACGATAGACACGGATTTCGTGGAGGGGCTTGGTGAAGAGGTCCTCGCGCTTGCGGCGAATCATGTCGTACACACGGTCTCCACACTCAGCACCAATCTCGCAGTTGCGCTCACGAAGGATTTCTTCAATAAGATTAGCCTTGTTGGAGGTAAGGTTCAGCTGGGGGTTCATGGTCTCCAGACGTCCCAGTCCCACACGGCTGCGAACCACATGAAGGTCGTCCAGTGCACCGCGCAGGTCGCCCGTCTCTGCCTTGGCCTCGGCACTGATGAGATACATCTCGGCCAGTCGGATATAGGCCACACCGATATACTCATCATTCATCCTGTTGTCCGAATAGTCAAGCATCCACTTAAACTTTCTGTACTGCGAGGCACAGTCGTCCGACGAGTAGTCGCCATATCTGCTCTTATCGTTATACATACCGCCACCTACCCATGTGTCGATATAGAAATTACCAGCATAGTCGAATCCGGCGGGCAGCGACTCTCTTGGCACAGCAATGGTCTCGTAGAGACGCGGATCACGGTCGGCAAAGATGTCAATGCCATCGGGATTCTTTCCAGGTCCGTAGATATCCTTATAGGGGAAGTCGCGACCGTCCTGCATGCCGAAACACTCCATCAACTCGTTGGTAGGAACGGCACCACCTTGGCGAAGACCGTCAAGACAGAAACCCTGCCAGCCCCAACCCCAGTTGTGTACCTTCTCACCGTTCCGATAATCGTCGGACAAATAGATAGAAGGCTGGGCATCGAAAAGTTTCTCATGATGAGTAGCATCGTTACGATAGCGATAAGCGCGACGAAAAGCGGAACGATAGCCAGCCTCGTCCTGCGATGTCGGCTGCACCAGCTGATAATAGTTACCATTAGCAGCATTATCGGCAAAGAACTCATTGCAATATTGCAGGCAGCGTTGCCATAGAGAGGGATCTTCCTTTCCGAACCAAATATGTTCCTCGGTCTCTAAGCCTGTAGGTTTCTTGGTGTACCTGATATAAGGCTCGCTGCTGTTGAACAAAGGCGATGCGGCATGCATCCATACCTTGGCACGCAGAGCACGGGCCGAAGCGCGTGTCAGACGACCCGACCACTGACCGATGTCAGCATCGGGAACGTTCCATCTGAATCCGGGCTCATCGATGGCGCACTTGATGATAGAGTCGATGAACTCAACCGTCTGCATGGCTGTGGCACGGCCTTCCTCAAAACCTTCGCCCACGGCAAACGCCTTCTTGACAAGGCACAGACCACCGAAGTTGCGGAAAGCGTCGAAATAACGGCTGGCCATGATGGTATAGGCTTCGCCGCGCAGGCAGCTCTTCTCCGACTCGCTCATGTCGGGCACGCGGTCAATATTCTCGATAAGCTGCCAGCACTTGCGCACAGTCTCGTAGATAGAAACACGACCGTCGCCATCCGGGTTTCCTGTCTTATAGGCAAATTTTCCCTGGAAGTTACCATTTGGATTATCCTGGCTGTCCTCCGTCAGACCACCTGTATAATAGGTCTGCTTAGGACCGCCCCATCCGCAGTAGCAATGATAAGAATCGGAAAGCGCATCAATAGGTGTGGCATTCATCATGTTTCCTGTGGTATAGGTGCAATAAATCTGTCCGTAGGCACTCCACAGGAAATTGCGGGCATATTCAGCCTTGGAGAATACCGTATCGACATTCACATCAACGCCAGGCGACTTTTCCAGAAAGGCATTACCAACATTGATGTCATCAACACATGCTGAGAAAACACCTGTCATCATCCCCAATGCCACTATATAATTAATTATCTTTTTCATAATCTTCAAAACTTCAATTTTTCAATTTCTCATTATTTCAATTAGAAATTAACTTGCAGGCCAAAGTTATAAACTCGGGTCATAGGATAACGCATACCGAGGTCAAGTCCTGTACCGGGAGCCTCTGGGTCATTACCCTTGAAGTCAGCAAATGTCAGCAGGTTCTGGCCTGAAGCATAGATTCTGATGTAGTTGAGCAGCGACAGCCACTTAGGCTTGTTGATGGTATAGCCAAGCTCCAAGTTCTTCAGACGCACATACTTAGAATTAATCATCCATGCCTGTGAGTCACGGTTGTTGTGAGTGCGGTGATCGAAAGAGATACGCGGCAGGATGGCTCCGGGATTATCCTCTGTCCAGGAATTCTCGGCCACCCACTGCACCAATGCAGATGTATCGGTAGAACCAAACTGGTCGCGGAAATAACCGTTGAGCGTACGGCTGGTGTTGTCGGCTCCAACCCACAGCATCGAGAAGTCGAATCCCTTCCAGTTCAGGCTGGCATTCACAGACCAGGTGATTTCCGGGTTAGAAGTATAGCCGAGAGGCTTCTGGTCGTTCTGGTCAACAATGCCGTCGCCATTCAGGTCAACATAGACGGCATCACCGTATTTCAGTTCGATATTCTGGTCGGGCATGTCCACTCCGTAGGTTGCCTTATAGCGCTCCTCGGTTCCCGGCTGATAGAATTCAAAGAGGTCGTAACCGAAGGGCTGTCCTACAGGCAGGCCCGTACGGCTCAGATAGTCATACATAGGCGGAACCTCGAGCATCTCGATTACCTTGTTACGGGCAAAGGCAATGCTGGGGCTGATGCTGTAGCGGAAATCGTTTATCTTGTCGGCCCATCTCAGCGTCAGCTCGTAACCATGGTTCTTCACACGTCCCTCGTTGACATAGCTGGCGGGGAGGCTGGTCACTGCCGGCAGCAGCGAACCGTTGGAGACGAGAATGTCCTTACGGTCTTCCCAGAACAAGTCGAGGTTAACGGTCAGACGGTCGTTAATGAAAGCGGCATCAATACCGAAGTTAAATTTCGAAGCGGTTTCCCAAGTGACGTTCGGGTTACCGGTTGTCAGTTCTCTAACAGCCTGCAGCCAGCCGCCACTTGTTCCGAAGTTGGCGCCTCGTGCCTGCGGGTTCGATGTTTCGCCACCCGAATAGAACTGCCATGCACCTGGCAGATAGAGGAAGCGGGCACCGTTGGTGTTGTCGTTACCAACCTTACCCCACGATCCGCGCAGTTTCAAATAACCTATATACTTCTTGATGGGTTCCCAGAACTTCTCGCTCGACGGAATCCAGCCCACCGAGAACGAGGGGAATGTACCATAGCGCTTGCCCTCGGCAAAGTTCTCCGAACCGTTGTAACCGATATTGAAGTCAACCAAGTAGCGGGTATCATAGTCGTAGGTAACGCGTCCCACGAGTCCTACGTAGCCCTTAGGTATCGACTGATACAGGCTGTTGTCGGAATCCCAGGGGTAGTAGGTCTTGCTCTGGTTGTAGAGAAGCAAGGCGCCCACATTGTGCTTGCCGAACTTGCGGGCGTAGTTGAAGCTTGCCTCAGCATACCAGTTACGGTTGCCCCACTTGCCCTCGCTGTAAGGAATAGGCCAGGTGATGTTCTCCTTGCGGAGCACTTCCTGTCCGTCGACGATGGTAGCAACGTAGGTAACACCCGTACCGAATCCGTTCTGACGGTTCTTCTGGGCTGTATAGTCGGTATTGTATGAACCCTTAATCTTGAAATCCAAGCCAGGAGTCAGGAAACTCATGTCGAGTTTATACTGGAGGTCGAGGTTCAGCACGTTCGTGCTTTCGTTCACATAACCCAGGTCGTAATAGTTTGAAAGGGCATCACGGTCGTATTTACCGACAATGTTCACATCGGAAATAATATGGCGCCCCTCTCCATCAACTCCATAACCGGCATAGGGCGTTGCACCCTGCAGATAGCGGAAGAGAAATCCCTCACCGCCACCCATCGTGGTACGGTTCTGTACGCGTCCGCCAAGCGTCAGTGAGAGCTGGCTATACTTGGACACGTCGATATCCAGGTTAGCACGATAGTTAAACCTATTATATTTAAAGGTCTCATCATCATTCTTTGAGAAAGTGTCGAAGAGTGAGTTCTGGTTCAGGAAACCTGCAGACACGAAATAGCGCATCTTCTCTGTACCGCCGTTCACGTTGACATTGACCTGCTCCTGCCAGGCTGCATCCTTCATCATGTAGTCAATCCAGTCGGTATTAGGGAACGTGACGGGCATGTCACCTTTGCGGAAATGTTCCATGACGTCTTGCGAGAACTTGATACCAGTATTGGCAGAAGCCCCGTTTTCATCGGTATAAGTAGCCCATTTGTTATAGTCGGATATGTTTACACTTCCAGGCCACTGGTTCACGGGGAACACGTCAGTAATCTTTGAGTAGTTCCACATTTGTCCGTACGTGTAAGAGTCGGCAAAATCAATGAATTGCGAAATCTGCTGAACGGCAGCACTTGCCGAAACGGTCACCGAAGCCTTGCCTGGCGTACCGCGCTTGGTGGTAACCAGAATAACGCCGTTAGCACCTCGCACACCGAACACGGCCGTTGCAGAGGCGTCCTTCAAGATAGAGATGTCGGCAATTTCATTGGGGTCGAGCTGTCCGAACGGACGCTCCACACCATCCACGAGTACCAGCGGCTCTGCACTGTTCAGCGAACCTGTACCACGCACACGGATTACTGGTTCATCAGCACCAGGCATACCCGAAGGCTGTACCACCGACATACCCGGCAACTTACCCTGCAGGGCGTTGGCCACGCTGGCCACAGGCGCTTTCAGCAGCTCGTCGCCGCCAACCTGCGAGACAGCACCGGTGATGGTCACCTTCTTCTGCTGGCCATAGGCAATCACCACCACCTCTTCCAGATTCTTCTGGTCGGGCTGCATAGTGACGTCTATGCGCTGACCGGTCACCTTGCGCGTCTGCGTCAGGTAACCCACGTAAGAGAACTCCAACGTACGGCCACGATCCACCTGCTGCAGGCGATAATGACCATTCATGTCGGTAATGCCACCTGCGCCTTTACCTTGTACAGCCACGGTCACACCTATCAGGGGCTCGCCCGTCTCGTCGGTCACCGTGCCTTCCACCGTAAGGCTCTGGGCAAACGCTGCATCAGGCATCAGACATAGTGATGCCAGGATGACTAACAGATAAAATTTACTTTTCTTCATTTGGTCATAATTATATCTTTGAATAAAGTTTTCAAGCTGGTAGTTGCTTGTGGAAAATACTATAGTTAGTAGGTTTTCGACCACAAAAATAGGAAAAAAATAATTACGGCAACACTTTCTGTCGTATTTGTTTTCTTTCGTTTTGTATTATTAACACAATTTGAAGGAAAAAAGAAACAAAATGGAGCACAAACGTTAAAAAAAACTATCAGAAGGAGGAATAATCAGGCACATTTGGGATGGTTGATGCTTTTTTAGGTATATTTGCACTGATAAACCACAATGTATCTTTTCATCGAAAAAACCAAGTTCATCATGCGACGCGTCTTGTTTCTATGGCTCACACTGGCAAGCCTGACCATAAATGCTGCCACCGACTATTTCTTCAGAACCGTTGATGCCACCAACGGCCTTGCCGATAACTTCGTCAGAGACATAGCGCACGACAGCCGGGGCTACATGTGGTTCTCGACCATCAACGGCCTTAGCCGATACGACGGCTACCGGACGGTGAACTATATGCCGAACAGCTTTGGAGCAAAGAGCAACGACGTAAGCATGATACGTGAAACGGCCGACAAAACGCTGTGGATGGTCATCAGCGGACAGCTGTTCACCTACGACCGCACCAACGACAAATGGCTGAAAGACGGCGAACAGCGGCTGAAGAGCCTCGGCATTGAGGGGGCGGTGAACCTTTTCTATGTCGACGACGCCCACGACCTCTGGGTTTCAACCGAAACGGCCCTCTATCATTACGACTATTCGGCACAACTGCTGCAACGCACGGCCAATCCGAAGGGAGGCACCGTGAGACATATCGTAGCAAAGGGAGGACAGACGGTGGTGGTAGGTTCCGACTACAGCATCTACATAGTGAAGCCCAAGATGAGCGGACTGGAAAGGATTGCCCAGGCCGCGGCAACCAACTACAACCGCGACAACCGGGTGTTCATGGACAGCAGGAAAAACCTGTGGATATACAGCTCGTACACACAGGCAGGCACTATACAGACTTTCTCGCTTGAAAAACGCGAATGGGTGGAAATGCCCGCACTCCGCCAGATGAACGACGCACTGAACACGCTGACCGAAGACGGCGAGGGCCGGCTATGGGCCGGAACCGGAAACACGGGCATACACGTGTTCGAATATCTCCCCAACGGCAGCGACCTGAACGAACTGAACAGCTTCAATGCCTTCACTTCGCACAACAGCCACATCACCTGTTTCTACCTCGACGAGAACAACACCATGTGGGTGGGAACGTCGAAACTGGGCATTGCCTTTGCCGACATGTACGGCTCGAATTTCAACATCGTATCTACCGGTCCGCTCGAGGACGTCAGTTCGCTGCTCCGCGACCGCCAGGGCAATCTCTGGATTGGATTCGACGGCGGAGGCATCACCATGAAAAGCGCATCGGGCACCGAGCGCCATTTCTCGGCCAAGCAGCACCAGCTCCCCTCCGACATTGTCACCTCGCTGGCCATCCACCCCGACGGACAGCTGATGGCCGGCACCTACGGCAGCGGCATCGCCAAGTTCAACGGCTCGGCCTTCGTTCCGTTCTGTGCCGACAAGCCCAATCTTAAATATGTAAAAGCCATGACCAGCGATGCCCAGGGAAATCTCTGGGTGGCCACCGTCGACCGCGGTGTGGTCAACGTGAGGAACGACGGCCGGCTGGTAAACTATACCGCCGAAAACTCAAACCTGGCAACCAACGGGGTGCTTTGCCTGGCCAACGACTCGCTGTGCGACATTATATATATAGGTACGTCGTCGGGCGTGTCGGTATTCGACTGCGCCAAACAACAGTTTTTGCAAAACAAAAAATTGGAATCGCTGAAAGGCACCTACGTCACCTCGCTCATGATGAGCAGCAACAACAGCCTCTGGATAGGCAGCCGCAGCGGACTGTGGGTCTACCGGCCGAAAGAGGGTGCGCTGACTCACCTAACCACCGGGCAGGGCATGTCGCACAATACCGTGAGGGCACTCACGCAAAACAGCAACCGCATCTGGGCCAGCACGGCCAACGGACTGACCTGCATCACCGAGGTCACCGCCGACAACAACCGGGTCACCTATAAATGCTTCCCGCTGCTGGCCTCCGACGGACTCGGCAACACCATTTTCTCAAACAACGCCGCGCTCACCACTGCCGACGGCAACACGCTGCTGGGGTGCTATTCGGGCTACGTCAGCATCGGCCGCGAGAGTTTCGTCAGGCGCGACCTGAAACTCCACGTCGAGTTCACCGACTTCCACATCAACGGCCGCGAAGCGCCGCAGTTCCTGCCCACCCACACCATCCGCCACGACGAGCGGCTCACCATTTTCCTGTCGGCCATGGTGCCCTCGCTCAGTCATAAAATCAGATACCTCTACCGGTTCAAGGGTGAAAAGCAATGGATGAGCACGTCGGAGAACCATCTTTATTTTGCATCGCTCGACTACGGTCATCATGTGCTGCAGGTGAAAGCCGAGATTCCCGGCATGCAGGAAAGCGAAGTGGCCGAACTGGCATTCAGGGTGAAGCCGCCGCTATGGCTTTCGCTTCCGGCAATCCTGCTCTATCTGCTGTTGCTGGCCGCCCTGGGCTATTTCATCTATAAAGCCCTGCGCAACAGGCAAAAGCGTGAATACGCCATCCGCCAGCTGGAACTGAACCTGAAGAAATACGAGGTGGAGGAAGAGAAAATCAGGTTCTTCACCAACATCAGCCACGACCTGAAGACGCCGCTCACGCTGGTAGTGGCCCCGCTCGAGAAAATCCGGCAGACCTCGCTGCCGGCTCCCATCCGCACCGAGGTCGACGTGGCCTGGCGCAATGCCCGCCAGCTGAACGACCTCGTCATGGAACTGCTCGACTTCCGCCGGCTCGACGTGGGCATGGAGAAACTGCATCTGAAGCGTGGCGACATCGTCAGCTTCGTGCGCCAGACCGCGCAGGGATTCTCCTACTATGCCACGCCCAAGCAGGTGGAACTCATACTCGACCTTCCGCAACAGCCCATCGAAATCAATTTCGACGAGAACAAGATGCGCCGCATCATCACCAACCTGCTCTCGAATGCCTATAAATACAACATCGACAACGGCACCGTGACCGTAAACCTGAAGGTCGACGGGCAGCAAATGGCACTCAGCGTGGCCGACACGGGCATCGGCGTGCACGACAAGCAGCACATCTTCGACCGCTTCGTTCAGGAAACCCACGGACAGGAGCAGGAAGGCAGCGGACTCGGACTGCATATCGTCAGGCAGTATGCCGGCATGATGGGCGGCAGCGTCAGCGTGACCGACAATGTGCCGCGGGGAAGCATCTTCACGGTTACCCTGCCCGTCAGCCTCAACGCCATCGATGCTGAAGCAGAAACCGACGAAAATACCGAGGCCGCCATAGCCGATGCCGACACCTCAACGAAGCCCACCATCCTGGTAGTGGAAGACAATCTCGACTCGCGCCAGTTCCTGAAGCGCAGCCTTGACGACGAATACAACATCGTCACCGCAGCCAACGGCAAGGAGGCGCTGCGCGAACTGGGCCAGCACAGCGAGGTGAAACTCATTCTCACCGACGTGATGATGCCCGAAATGGACGGCATCGAACTGTTCCGCCACATTCGCAACAACATCAACTATTCACACATCCCCGTCATCCTGCTCACGGCCAAGAGCGGCGAGGAAAACATCATCAGCGGACTGAAGGAAGGCGCCGCCGACTACATCACCAAGCCCTACAGTCTGGAAGTGCTGCGGCTGCGCATCAAGAAAATCATGCAATGGACCGAAAACGCCTACAACCAGGTGGGCAAAGGCTTCGATATCAGTCCCAGCGAGATTACCGTCAGCTCGCTCGACGAAGAACTCGTCAGCCGCGTCATGGAAAGCATCGAGTCCAACATGCAGAACCCCGACTATTCGGTGGTGCAGCTGAGCAACGACGTGAACATGACGCGCGGCCACCTCTACAAGAAACTGATGGCCATCACCGGAAAGTCGCCCCTCGAATTCATCCGCATCGTCAAGATAAAGCGCGGAAAGAGCCTGCTCGACCAGGGTCGCAGAAACGTCTCGGAAGTGGCCGACCGCGTGGGACTCTCGCCCAAGCAGTTCTCGTATTATTTCAAGAATATCTACGGCGAGACGCCATCCGAGTATCTGAAGAACAACAAGTAGAACAACTAACAAATATCAACCATCATGACAAGTAAAAGACATTTTCTGAAAACAACCCTGCTGCTGACGCTCGCCCTGGCGGGCACAATGGCAGCCCACGCCGCCGACGGCCTCTACACCCTGAAGTGCGGCGAACGAACCATGACCGTAGATGCCGCCCACGGCGGAAAAATACTGTCGCTGAAATACGGCGAAACCGAGGTGCTCTCGCAGTCGCGCTTCCCCGAATCGTTCGGCAGCACCTTCTGGACCAGTCCGCAGAAAGAATGGAACTGGCCTCCCGTGACCGAGTTCGACAAGCAGGCCTATACCGTGGAGCAGGCCGAGCCCGCCACCGACGCCACAACCACCCCGCTGCTCCGCATCCGCAGTCAGGTGTCGGCCCGTCTGGGATTCAGCATCGGCAAGACCTTCCGCGCCGATGCCAAGAGCGGCACCTTCACCATAACCTATACCATCAAGAACGAAGGCAGCGAGGCGCGCCGGGTGGCTCCGTGGGAAATCAGCCGCGTGCCCAACGGCGAGAGCACCATTTTCTTCCAGGCCGAAAACGACAAGGTGTGGCCCGACGGACTGCTCAGCTTCCAGCCTGCACAAAAGGCCGTGTGGTACAAGCCCGACGAAGCGCCCCAGAACCGCAAGGTGAATGCCGACGGCAAGGGGTGGCTTGCCTATTGTGCCAACGGACTGCTGCTCCTTAAGACCTTCCCCGACATGAAGGCCGGAGAAGAAGCGCCCGGCGAAGCCGAGATTCAGGTGTACGTTAACCGCGGCAAAACCTATATCGAACTGGAAAGTCAGGGGGCCTACACCCTGCTGCAGCCCGGCCAAGAACTCAGCTGGACCGTAGGCTGGCACCTCCTCCCCGTCAATGAAAAAACGCAGGCCCCAAAGAAACTCATCAAGAAAATCCTGAAGATAAAGAAAGCCCAAAAGTAATTGCTCCCTCCCTATAGGGAGGGCGGGGGTGGGTCCGATGGCTGGCGTGGCCCGAGGTCCTATTTTTCCCCTTTCCGTCCAAACTCATTGGGCGGAAAGGCATTATCTTTGTACCGCATGATTGCCAGACGCTTGCGATTGCAAGCCGAAGAAACGTCAAGAAATTTCTGAATTTTGGCGCGCTGAGAATCGCGCGGAAGTCACCAAACGCCCGATGGCAGGCAAATACGCGAGTTTTGAGCCGTTATCCGCAAATCACTGATAATGAGACTTTTGGATGAATGCTCCCGCTTTCAGACTTCCTTTAATAATCTTCCGAACTTTAAATGATAGGCTTTTAGACTGTAATTAGGCCCCAATCACAGTCTAAAAGCCTTTTGTTTTGACTTCAATTCATTATCATTTAAACTTCAAAAGCCTATTATTTAAAGTTCAATTCCCTATTATTTGCCGAACGGAACCTCATTTTCTGCTCATCGGAAGCCTAAAAGGGGGTGGGAAGGCCCAAATCCCGCGCTACTTTCCTTCGGATTATTGCAGAAAATTTGTCGGGGATTTTGATGGCGCAAGAACTCCCCTCCCCGTTTGGTCGGATTTGCAATCCGACCACAATGAGTGTAAGCATTTGTAATGCGAGAAAATTAATTGGATTGCAAATCCTAATACTCAATTCTGTCGAATTACAAATTGCTTTACCCTTCGGCCAGCGACCGTTGGTTCGCCAGAACGGGAAAAACCGCCCGAAAATGCCACTAATACCACCATAATGCCACCGCGCGAACCCCCATAAACACAGGGCAAGTGGCAAAGTGGCATTTTTTTTTCGAGAAAAAACTTTTTATACGCGCGCGTGAGTGAGCACAGGGGGGCTGTCCTGTTCACATGAACGGGGGCGGTTCCCCGTTCATGTGAACAGAGGTTAATCACCAAGATGCTTCTTCAGCAGTTTTTTTATTTCTCCCTTGGCATAGCCGGCCTGCATGGCTATGACGGTGCCGTCGGGCGAGAGGAGCACGTAGAAAGGAACGCCTTGGATTGGGAATTTGGCATAGAGCCCGTTGCGCCCTTTCTTGTCGTTCCAGTTGTTCCATGTGATGGGATGTTCGCCGGAGGCATCTGCCCACACCTTCATGGCATCGAGGCTCAGGCTGACCACTTCCAAGCGTCCCTTGTACTGATTGTTTACCTCACCCAATTCGGGAATACTGAGGCGGCAGGGCATGCAGCCGTTGAACCAGAAGTCAACCAGCACGTATTTCCCGCGGAACTCAGCCAGTTTATGTTGCTTTCCATCAGGCGAGATGAAATTTCCGTCGGGCGACTTCATGCCTTCCTTCACCTTGTTCTCGGGATATAGCGCCCAAAGCATCCTCTGGCCCAGGTCGCTGGCTTTCTGCTCGTCGCTCAGACGGTTGTAGAGATTGATGGCTCGGGGGCGGTCCATGAGTGTGGGCAATATCTCGCAGTAGGCGGCTATCGACGAAAGTTTTTTCAGCCACTGCTCGTTGATGGGCCACTGTTCCAATACACCCATCTCGCAACTGAACGTCTGGGCCTGCAATGTGTCAAGCTGTGCTTTCAGCATTTTCATCTGCTCGCGGTCAATGTTCTCGCCGTTCTTAAGTTTGTCCCCCAGCCTGTAATAGTCGGTGAGCACAGTCTCGCGCTGAATTTCGTACGACTCGGCA
>JAFWQT010000091.1 GCA_017508965.1 Prevotella sp.
ATGTGTTTATAAAAGATCTGGTTGATTACATTGAATATTATAATAATGAGAGAATAAAGCTCAGGCTAAAAGGAATGAGCCCAGTACAGTACCGGACTCAATTCCAAAAGAGCAACAGTGTTTAATTTGTCCAACTTTCTGGGTTCACTTCAAAACCTGTCCCCTTGATTATTGTGGTTACTTTACTTCGTGCTGTAGATGCAACGCCATGACTTGACCTTATCTACTTTTTGCTTGGCGTCCTTTATCCAATAGTCATAATCATCGCCGCGTTCATCGTACATTTCGCATGCAAGACACGAGGACAAAGGAGAGTATATATAATAGATGGGGTCGACCTGTAAAATCATGCCTCTGAAGACAGCGTATTCCAACTTCTGCGAATCCATCTCCTGCATCTTCTTTTTCAGCCAGTCGGGCAGACTTTGCATGTCCACCGGTACAACGGGCACCTTGCCCAATACGGGGTTATCCACATAGCCCAAAATCTTTTCGGTCTCTACTTTGCCGTCTTTCTTTATGATGCCGTCGAAGTCGTACTCTGTTTCCTCATGTTCCACGCCGTCTTCGCCCTTCACCATAGCCTTGTGAGGATTTACTTTCAGGTGGATTTCCTCGTCGGGTGTATTCTCAATAGTTGCAAAGATATACGCCCATTGGTTGCAGTCGGTTGCCCTGCCGTCAATCTCTCCGGCATCCGTGACGTAGCGCAGCACCAGCGTGCCGTCATCCTCCCTGTCTAATTTGGCAGACAGCTGCGTGAGGCTGCAAGGCACGAAATAGCCGTCTGCCAAGAATTGTGTACAAGTACCATGTCTTTGTGCAATGAAACTGTTTTCCGGGATGATGCCTACGGGTTTGTCTTTCTTGGTAAAATTGAATCCAGTGAGTTCGGGCTGATAGCTGAAGCCTTCCTCGTAGGCCATGTCGCCTGTACCCTGGTCGATATAGACCACGCCGTGCCCGGCAAGGTCCACCTTTAAACTGTTCTTCCCGTCGACGGTCAGCACGAACGAGTCGTCCTCGATGTCGTAGGCCGTGAAATAGACAGTCACCTGACAGGTACACATAAACCCAATATCCGAATTGAATGTCTTTTCTGGTTTCAGGATCACGTTCAGCCGCCCGTCGGTCCATTCCGGCTCCACCTTGATTCCATTTTCCACCCATCCGCAGTTTACGTAGCACGGAAGTTCGAAGTCGATGTTACTACCTCGGCGCGTCATCTTTATCTTCGGATGGCTCATTATCGCGGCGCGTGTCACGGCTCCGCATTCCGAATTCGACACGTTACCCACCGCCACGGTAGCCGTTTCGGATGTGGAGCAGGCAGAAAGCAGCATTGCCGCTACTGCCATTATAAAAATCACAATCTTTTTCATCGCATATATTTTTTTATATTGTTGGTGCAAAGATAATTAATAACAATATGAATTCAAAACTTTCAGCCGTTTTTATTTGACAGCGATTTTCTGTACAATAACGGAGTCCCCTATCCTGCTCTTTACCGCATAAGCACAGGGGGACAGACCCCTTGTGAGCAGAATCATAAATACCAATCTTTTATTTTTCATACTCTTGAAATTTTGTTTGTTTGCAAATGTAGGAAAAATAAAAGAAGAGTAGTGCTTTTCTTTTTACACAAAATTACACAAAATCGTAAGTTGTTGTATCTTAGGTAAATACGATTTATCTGATTTTTGATATTCTGTCATCAAAATCTTTACTTCCACCCTCTGCTTTACCGAATATTTTATTAAGAAGGCGCTTGCGCATGTTTGTTATCACTTGGGGGGAAAGCCCCGTAATATTGCAGATTTCTTTTGGTTTGAACTGAAGACGTATCAGCATACACACATTTATTTCCTCCTGCCTAAGACCTTGGGTCATACATATAGTTGAGAAGAACACTGGCAGTTCTTCTTTTATAGTTTCCTGAAGTGAAAGCCAATCCTTCAGGGGAATATTGCTGTTTGCTCTTTGGGCATTTTCTTTCAACCGAAGCACAACATCATTTCGCAATAGCCGCAGCTCGCGTAATTCAGCCTCAGCTTCAGAGTCACGTTGTTTTTGTCCCTGTTCTATTTTTCTAAGTTTGTCATATAGCTGTTTTTCGCTTTCTCTGAATTCTTTCTTTTTCTGGCGATAGTATATTACCACTATGCATAGCAGCAATAACATAAGTGCTAAGGCCAGTATCAAGATGGCAGACTTGAAATGAGCATTTTTAGCTTCGGCAGACTTCTCTTCGGCAATCTTTCTTAATCTGTTGTAGTTGTAGGCAGCTTGCAATCTTTGTACATTTGTAGCGGCAAGTTCATCATAGTAAAGGTTTGTTAAGTTTTGACAGTTCATTGCATATTTAGCCATCGAGTCAGGTGTTGACTTCTGCTTATAAAGTTGGCAAAGTCCCTGAAAACCCAGAATCTTCTCATGGAGCCCTTCAACAGAAGACAGTTCTTTCCTTAAATAGAATTCGGCAGAGTCGAGTTTTCCTGTCTTCAGATAATACAGACCTTTTATATAGTAGTAAATTTCATGTCCCTTTAAAACGTTTCCATCGTGGTACCAGCCCGAATGGTTTTCGAATATGTCCATGTGATGTTTTGCCTTGCTGAGCTGTGAAGACTGTATAAGATATTCTATTGAAGGCCCTAAAGCTCTGGCGGCTTCTGTCTTGAATCCAAATTTTTCGTACATACCCGAGACGTGTTCAGATGCGGCAATGACGGAATCCGGCATATTCTCCATTTCATACACAAGAGGTATCTGGGCTATCATGGCCAATAGCATCAATGTGTCCTTGGATAGTCTTGCCAGATGGATTGTTTTATTGATTTCGTCTAAAGCATTTTGTGAAGCCTCTTGTTCCAAGAAAAGTCGGGCTGTCTGTCCATGAATGCGGCTTAGCAGATGTAAATCGCAGTTAGAGGAAGTGGTGTCGGCACTGCTGGTAGCATCCTGGAAACTCTCAAGTGCAGCAGGTACTTCCCCCATATCATAGTAGGCCCGCCCAAGCAGATAGTGGGCAAGCATGCAGTCGTTGGCCGTTCCGTGGCTTTCGTAATAGTCAACGAGCAGGCGCTGGATGCTGTCGGAGCGGAACACGGTGTCGCACTTGTTCTGGGCATTGGTGAGTAGCAGTAGGCGGCGCATACGCTGACTGCGGGAAAGTCCAGAGTCGCCGATGCTGTCCAATAGGGCAATGGCCTCGTTGGGGTTGTCGTTCATGGTGGCTTCGGCCCGTTCGAGCATACGCTGAGCTGCATGGTCGCCGCAAGCACAGAGCGACAGGAGCACTATGGCAATATGGAACAGACGTTTAGGCATTCATCTTTTTCGTTCTGTTGGTGCAAAGATACATAATAATGGATAAATAATCAAACAGAAGGATTAGTTTTTTTTGAAACAGAAGAGGCGGTTCATCTCCGCTTTCTTCGTCTTGCCGATGGTTGACCGGGAAATCTGCTTGCGCCTAAACTCATTTGGCGCTCTGCCGTTATCTTTTCTCCTTCGGCCAGCGACCGTTGGTTTGTCTGAACGGGGGATTCTTTATTTGTCCTTGTAGTGACCTTCAATCTGAATCACTTCCACTACAACTATACCATCGTATATATCATAAATAATCCTGTCATGTGCCGTAATGTGTCTTGACCATCTGACATTGTTGCCTTTTTGTCAACAGCTTTCGAATAAGCAATGGAATACATCATAATGAAGCCAAGTGGGTTCTAAGCTCTTCAACAGTATCAAACTTAAGCATCTTTCCCTCTCTCGCTGCCTTGTCAATTCTTGCAGAGGTGGCAAGGAAGGACTTTGCATTATTGTGTTCAACCACATCCTTGTCAGTCTCAGGGACAGGCTTCAGTTCCACATAACTGCCGTGAGAAGATATAATAACCCTCTCTCCTTCCTGAGCTCTTTTGATATACTTGCCCTGATTAGCCTTGTACTCTGTACCTGTTATAATTGTCATAACTCAAATTTTTCGCAAAGATAAATTTTTTGTCTCAAACTTCCAAACGATTTATCGAATTTAACTAAAAGCTCTGCACATGGCTTCCTGCAACGAAGAGGCGGACTTCCGTGAAGGAAGCCCGCCTCGCCTGTTAGTTAGGTTTGTTGCTTGTTATTATTTCTTGATGTATTCCGAGAAATCTGTCAGGTGCATGTCACCCTTGCGAGCCAGCGTGTCGTGCATGGCGAAGGCAGCGGTGAGACAGTGGCGGGTATGACCGCCGGTTCCCAGCTTCAGGTAGTCCCAGAGCAGCTGCTTGTAGTCGGGGTGTGCACAGTTCTCGATGATGGTCTGTGCACGCTGCATGGGACTCTTGCCGCGCAGGTCGGCCACGCCCTGTTCGGTGACAATGACGTTCACGTCGTGCTCCGAGGAATCCTGGTGGGTAACGAACGGAACAACGCTCGAGATGAGACCGCCCTTTGCTACCGACGGACAGGTGAAGATGGAGAGATAGGCGTTGCGGATGAAGTCGCCCGAACCGCCGATACCGTTCATCATCTTCGTACCGCTGATGTGGGTAGAGTTGGCATTACCATAGATGTCCACCTCGATAGCGGTGTTGATGGCAATGACGCCCAGACGGCGAATCACGGCCGGATGGTTCGAGATTTCACTCTGGCGCAGCGTCAGGTGGTTCTTGAAGTAGTCCATATTGTCGTAAACCTGTTTCAGACAGGCGTTCGAAACAGTCAGCGAGCAGGCCGAAGCGTCTTTCACACGACCGTTCATCATCATGCCCACCACAGAATCCTGCAGCACTTCGGTGTAGATGTTGAAGTCGGGCACGTGCTTGTCTTCGCCCAGGGCGCCGAGGATGGCATTGGCCGTAGAGCCCACACCGCTCTGCAGAGGCAGGAATTCCTTGGGGATGCGTCCGGCATGGAGTTCGTCGACGAGGAACTCAGCCGTCAGATAGCCGATGCGGTCGGTCACGGGGTCGCTGTCCTTGAAGGCGCGTGCCTCGTCGGGGATGTTGCACTCTACTACTCCTACCACCTTCGACTTGGGGATAGAGACGTAGGGCACACCGATGCGGTCGCTGACGTTGAAGATGGGGATGGGTTTGCGGTAAGGAGGATCCAGCGGCTCGTAGACATCGTGCAGATACTTGGCATCGGGGCTGTGGAAAGAGTTAAGCTCCAGAATCACCTTCTTGGCCAGACGGGCAGCCGTGGGCGAGATGCCGCCGGCAGCCGTGAGGTAGACATGATAGTCGTCGCCCACCTCCTCGATGTCGCAGACCTCGAGGATGGCCCAGTCCACCTGGCCTAAGAATCCGTAGCGCAGCTCCTGTGCCATGTGGCTCAGGTGCATGTCGTTGTAGGGGATTTCGCCCAAGTTCACATGCTTGCGGAAATCGGGATTCGTGGTGTAAGGAGCACGATACTTGATGGCCTGCGCGTTGGCCAGGTCACCGTCGGTAGACTGTCCGGTGCTGGCACCCGTGAAGATGCCCACCTTGAACTCGCGTCCGGCTTCGTGTTCGGCCACTGCAATCTTGGCCAGTTCCTTGGTTACTGCCTTAGCCACACCGGCTGGTGTGAATCCGCTAAGGGCGATGTTCTCGTTGTGCTTGATCATTGCGGCAGCCTCGGCGGCTGTCAGTACTGTATAACCCATGTTTTTGTATGTTTTACGTTTTATGCGTGCAAAGATAATGCAAAATTTTGATTAAGCGAAGAGAAAGCAAATGAATTTGTTTTCTTGAGTGTGAAAAATTTATCTAAACGAGAGAAATAACAAAACAAATAAATATTTTTTTTGTTTTTGTTTTTCCGAGTGCAGCCTTTTCTTATGAAAAGATAGTGGCCTAAAATCATTAATTATAACGGGATTTTTAAACACAAAGACACGAAGACACGAAGATACACGGAGGGAAAAGATAGTACGAACATTTTTGTGGGATTTTTGTAGATTTTTGTCCATGGAAACCAGCTTAACCTTATTTTTTGTAAATTATTAGGGCAAAGAGCGGATTATTGCGAAAAAGTTTGTACTTTTGCAGCAAACATTTCGAATGGTCGAAAGCACAAATGTTAATAATTGAACACAAAGACACGAAGAGACAAAGGGCTGCGCAAAGGAAAAACTTTGGGCCTTTGTGTCTTTGTGGTTCGTTTGATATATAGAAGAAGCTGAAAATCAGCCGATTAAGGTTGTGAGCACATAATCAGAATAAGAAATGAAAAAGAATCTCAGACCCGCCACCCTTTGCGTACAGGCAGGATGGCAACCCAAGAATGGCGACCCCCGCGTGTTGCCCATTATTCAAAGTACGACGTTCAAATATGATAATTCGGAGGAGATGGCCATGCTCTTCGACCTGAAGAAGGAAGGCTATTTCTATACCCGTCTGCAGAACCCCACCAACGATGCCGTGGCCAGCAAGATTGCCGCGCTCGAGGGCGGTGTGGGCGCAGTGCTCACCAGCAGCGGACAGGCTGCCAATTTCTATGCCGTCTTCAACATCTGTGAGGCCGGCGACCATTTTGTGACGTCGAACGAGATTTACGGCGGCACGTTCAACCTCTTCGGCGTGACGCTGAAGAAGCTGGGCATCGACTGTACGTTTGTCAATCCCGAAGCTTCGGAAGAAGAGATTCAGGCTGCCTTCCGTCCCAACACCAAACTGTTGTTCGGCGAGACCATCACCAACCCGGGCTGCAACGTGCTCGACATCGAGAAGTTTGCCCGCATTGCCCATCGCAACGGGGTGCCCCTCATCATCGACAACACGTTTGCCACGCCCATCAACTGCCGTCCGTTCGAGTGGGGTTGCGACATCATTACCCACAGCACCACCAAGTATATGGACGGTCATGCCACGCAGGTGGGTGGTTGTGTGGTCGATAGCGGCAACTTCGACTGGGATGCCTACGCTGAGAAATTCCCCGGACTGACCACCCCCGACGAGAGCTATCACGGGCTGACCTATACGAAGGCTTTCGGAAAGATGGCCTACACGACGAAGCTGGTCAGTCAGCTGATGCGCGACCTGGGCAGCATTCCCGGTCCGCAGAACTCGTTCCTGCTCAACCTCGGACTCGAGACGCTCCATCTGCGCATGCCGCAGCACTGCCGCAACGCCCAGCAGGTGGCTGAGTTCCTTGAGGCCCATCCCAAGGTGGCATGGGTTCACTACAGCGGACTGAAGAGCGACCCCAACTACGAGCGTGCGCAGAAATACCTGCCCAACGGTTCGTGCGGCGTGATGGCCTTCGGCGTGAAAGGCGACCGCGACACCGCCATCCGTTTCATGGATGCGCTGGACATGATAGCCATCGTCACCCATGTGGCCGATGCCCGCACCTGCGTGCTGCATCCCGCCAGTCATACCCACCGTCAGCTCAGCGACGAGCAGTTGCGTGAGGCCGGTGTGGCTCCCGACCTGATTCGTCTGAGTGTCGGCATCGAGGACGTCAACGACATCATCGACGACCTGAAGCAGGCGCTGGATAAAATTTAATTAATGTAGAATTGAGAATGTAGAATGGAGAATTATGATTACTCCTGAGACCTGAAAATTAAACACAGAGATACAAAGACACAAAGGATAGAAACAAAAGAGAAAAAACTCTGTACCTCTGTATCTCTGTGTTGATAAAAACAAAAAGAAACTCAAACACCCAAATTACAATTATGGCACTATTAATTTACAATACACTGCACCGGCAGAAGGAGCGCTTCGAGCCGCTGCACGCCCCCCATGTAGGAATGTATGTCTGCGGACCCACGGTCTATGGCGATCCCCATCTGGGACATGCCCGTCCGGCCATCACCTTCGACATCCTTTTCCGCTACCTGAAGCATCTCGGTTACAAGGTGCGCTATGTGCGTAACATCACCGACGTGGGCCATCTTGAGCATGATGCCGACGAGGGCGACGACAAGATTGAGAAGAAGGCACGCCTGGAACAGCTGGAGCCCATGGAGATTGCGCAGTATTACACCAACCGCTACCATCAGGCCATGGAGGCGCTGAACGTGCTGCCCCCGTCGATTGAGCCCCATGCCACGGGTCATATCATCGAGCAGCAGCAGCTGGTGCAGCAGATTCTGGACAACGGTTTTGCCTACGAATCGAACGGCAGCATCTATTTCGATATTGAGAAATACAACGAGAAATACCAGTACGGACGCCTTTCAGGCCGTTCGCTGGAAAACATCAAGGACGCCAGCCGCGATCTGAGCGGAGTGGGCGAGAAGAAGAACCAGGCCGACTTCGCCCTCTGGAAGAAAGCTTCCGAAGAGCACATCATGCGCTGGCCTTCGCCCTGGAGCGACGGATTCCCCGGATGGCATTGCGAGTGCACGGCCATGGGCCGCAAGTATCTTGGCGACCACTTCGACATCCACGGCGGCGGCATGGACCTTGTGTTCCCGCACCATGAATGCGAGATTGCCCAGAGCGTGGCTTCGCAGGGCGACGACATGGTGAAGTACTGGATGCACAACAATATGATTACCATCAACGGACAGAAGATGGGCAAGTCGCTGGGCAACTTCATCACGCTTGAAGAGTTCTTCACGGGTTCCAACAAGAACCTCGACCAGGCATACGGTCCGATGACCATCCGCTTCTTCATCCTCTCGGCCCATTATCGCAGCACGGTTGACTTCTCGAACGACGCGCTGAAGGCTGCCGAGAAAGGACTGGAGCGACTCATGGACGGCATCGCCAACTTGGAGCGCATCGTTCCGGCCGAGAAGTGCGACCCGCAGACGGAACAGCTGGTGAAGTCGCTGCGCGAGAAATGCTACGACGCCATGAACGACGACTTCCAGACGCAGATTGTCATCAGCCATCTCTTCGAGGCCTGCCACACCATCAATTCGCTGCTCGACCATAAGGCCACCATCTGTGCTGACTGTCTGAAGGAACTCAAGGAGGTGATGCATCTCTTCGCCTTCGACCTGCTCGGACTGCGCAACGACAAGGGTGCCAACAACGATGCCCGCGAGGAAGCCTACGGTAAGGTGGTCGACATGGTGCTCTCGCTCCGTGCAAAGGCCAAGGCCAATAAGGACTGGGCCACCAGCGACCAGATTCGCGACGAGCTGGCTGCCGCCGGTTTCGAGGTGAAAGACACCAAGGATGGTGCCACCTGGAAGTTGAATAAATAAGGTGTAAGGAGACAGGGGCAGATGAAAATCTTCAAATCCATAGCACTCTGGCTGATTGTACTTCTGGTAGTGGCCGTCGCCCTAGTTCGTTTCGAGGGCGACATGCTGTGGAAGATACAGCAGTACAACCTTTTCCTTTATTCTTCGCTGTTTTTCAAGCAGATGATGGTTGTTCCGGGGGGAATGCTGTCGTATCTGGGCGCATTCTTCACCCAATATTTCTTCCATCCCCGGGTGGGAGTAGTGCTGCTGTGCTGCTGGTGGCTGCTGTTGCTATGGCTCACCAAGCGCACGTTCTGCATCCCCGATAAATGGTGTGTTGTTCCGCTGATTCCCGTGGCTATCCTGCTGATAGCCAACATGGACCTGGGCTATTGGGTTTACCTTATGCGACTGCGCGGCTATTTTTTCGTGCCAACCATCGGAACCACCATTGGCGTGGCGCTGCTATGGGCTTTTCGCTCGCTGCCCCGTAAGCTGTGGGTGCGCGCTGCCTTTGTCGTGCTGACCGTCGTGGCAGGCTATCCGCTGATGGGCGTCTATGCCCTTGTGGCGGCGCTGCTGATGGCCGTTTGGGCATGGCGGCTGCAAAAGAACCACATGCAGAACGCCCTGCTGACGGGTATCACCCTGCTGGCCCTGGTAGCCATACCCCTGATTTGCTATCGCTACGTTTATCATGAGACCAGTCTCGACAGCATTTGGATGGCGGGAATCCCCGGTTTCTTTGTTTCCGAGACGTACCCCGTCTTCAAGGTTCCCTATTATCTGCTGGCAGTCTGCTATCTGGTCTTTGTAGTGCTGTCGCGCGGTGTTTATCCTGAGCAGAAGGAACTGCCGGTGCCCCAGCCTGCCAGCACCAACAAAAAGGACAAGAAGAAAAACAGCGGCAAGAAAGAATCTGCCCCCAAACGTGACTGGCGCCCCGCCTTGCAATGGGCAGGACAAGGCGTGCTGCTCTGCGGCCTTGCTGCCGCCGTATGGCATTTCTGGTATAAGGACGAGAACTTCCACCACGAACTGCGCATGCAGCGCTGCATTGAGCAGACCGACTGGGAAGGCACGCTGGCCGAGGGGGAAAAGGTGAACAGCGAACCTACGCGCGCCATCGTCATGATGAACAACCTGGCCCTGAGCCGTCTGGGACGTCAGTGCGACGAGATGTACAACTTCCGCAAGGGTTCGAAGAAAAGCAATACGCCCCTGCCTGTCTATATGTATAACACGACCGGGCGGCTGATTTACTACCATTACGGCATGCTGAACGAGTGTCACCGCATGTGTCTGGAACAGGGAGTGGAGCACGGCTGGAGCGTGGAACTGCTGCAGTACATGGCCCGCTGCTCTATGCTGGGCGGAGAGACCAAGGCTGCACAGAAATACTTGAGACTGCTGCGCCAGACGCAGTACTATGGCGAGTGGGCCGACCACATGGAACAGCTGCTTGCCAACCGTAAGCTGATGGCCGAAGACCGTGAGACGGGTCCTGTCACCCACATGCTGCATTACCAGAACAACAAGGGAGCTGATAACGGCTATGTGGAGCAATACCTGATGCAGCAGCTGTCGGTCAACGATTCCGACGACCCCAATTTCCAGGAGCAGGCCGTGCTGGGAGCCATGTGGATGAGAAGTCCCGACGACTTTTGGCAGCGTTTCATGCACTATATGGAACTGCGCCCGCAGAAGATTCCGCGCATTATCCAGGAGGCAGCCTGGCTGTTCGGTAACATGCAGGAGAGAGAAATCATCTTCAGTCTGCCCATCGACAAGAGCGTGAAGGACACCTACGACGCTTTCTTGCAGACGTGGGGGAAATACGAGGGCCAGGATGCCCGTGTGCTCCGTGGCGCACTCTATTCCCGCTTTGGCAACACCTACTTCTTCGAATATTACTTCCTCAAAGACATTACCTATTTCTGATTTATGAAGAATCTGTTCCAAATCATAGCCGTCGCACTGCTGCTGACCGCTTGCGGCAACAAGCTGCCGTCGACGTTCAGCGATTCAAAGTCGCTCCCGCAAATATATCCCGACTATACCGGGGTGACCATCCCGGTGAACATGGCGCCGCTGACGTTCGAGATGGAAAAGCCTGCCGAGGAAATGGCCGCCAGCTTTACCTTCGGCAGTCAGCAGATCGTTTGCAGCGGAACCAAGATACAGCCCGACGCCGGCGACTGGAGAGAACTCGCTGAGGCTGCACGGGGGAAGGCCGTCAAGGTGGAGGTCTATGCCCGCAACCAGGGACGATGGACGCGCTATAAGCCTTTCGACATCATTGTTTCGCCCGATTCCATCGACCCCTACATCAGCTACCGACTGATTGCCCCCTCTTACGTCACCTACGAGGACCTCACCATCAGCCAGCGCTGTCTGGAAGACTACGAGGAGAGCGTGGTCTACGACAATATGCTCTGCACCGAAGGTCCGGCGGGCCAGTGCATCAACTGCCATAACTACCAGCAGTACAACCCCGACAGGATGCAGTTCCATGCCCGCGAGAACCTGGGCGGAACGGTTATCGCCTACGACGGCAAGGTGCGCAAGATAAACATGAAGAACGACAACCTGCTCTCGGCCGGCGTGTATCCCGCCTGGCATCCCTGGCTGAAGCTCATTGTCTATTCCACCGACAAGACGCAGCAGACTTTCCATACCGTCAATCCAAACAAAATCGAGGTGTACGACACGAAGAGCGACCTGATTGCCTTCGATGTGGAGAAGAACGAGGTGACCAACATCGAGAACGACCCGAATGAACTCGAAGTGTTCCCCTTCTGGGCACCCGACGGCAAGACACTCTACTACTGCAGCGCCCACTTCGAGTATCAGGACACCATCGACCCGGGCGTGGAATTCATGCAGCGGGCTGAACAGGTGAAATACAACCTCTATAAGAAGAGTTTCAACCCGGAGACCCTGCAGTTCGGTCCGCGCGAAATAGTGTTCGACGCATCGGCCATGGACAAGAGTGCTACCTTCCCGCGCATCTCGCCCGACGGCCGCTACCTGATGTTCACCCTGGCCGAATATGGCGTGTTCCATATCTGGCACCACGATGCCGACCTCTGGCTGATGGACCTGAACACGGGCGAGGCCCGCGCAATGGCCGAGCTTAATTCGCCCGATACCGAGAGCTATCACTCATGGTCGAGCAACGGCCGATGGGTGGTGTTCAGCAGCAGGCGCTACGACGGCAATTTCACGCGCCCCTTCTTTGCGCATGTCGATATATCAGGGAAATGCACCAAGCCTTTCGAACTGCCGTGTGCCGACCCCGACTATCACCGTCAGTTCCTCAGAAGCTATAATATTCCGGAATTCATGAAGGGTCCGGTCACCATTCCGCCTCATGAGTTTGCCGGAGTGTTGAAAAGCAATGGCGACCCCGTTACGTATGTTCCGCAACTGAGGAAGTGACCCCCTCCCAACCTCCCCGAGAAGAAAGAGACCCACCCCCGGCCCCTCCCTATATGGAGGGGAGTAGATAGTGATGAGCTACATATTACTCCCCCTCCTTAGAAAGGAGGGGCAAGGGGTGGTTGATAACATGAGGGGCTCAAGGAACTCCCCTCCCAAGTAGGGTCGAGGAGTACATTAGCCTCAAAATGCCGTTATAGCTATTCACTCCCCTCCATTTAGGGAGGGGTTGGGGGAGGGTCTCTTTATACACATTACCGTGATGTCGTCCACCTGCTCGGCCTCGCCCATGAAAGCGCGATGGCCTTCAATCAGTTTGTCGGCCATTTGACGGGCCGATGCCTGACTGTTGCGGGCGATGATATCCCGAACACGGTCCAGTCCCATCCGCTCCTCGGCGGTGTTAATCGTTTCGTTCAGACCGTCGGTATAGAGCACCATCATGGTGTCTTTGCCGAACTGGAACTGCTGCGACTGGAAGTCATAGTTCTCCTGATAGCCGAGCGGAATGTTGGGTATCACTTCCATCATGCGCCTCGCGCTGCCGTCTGATTCGGTGACGAAGGGCTGGTTGTGGCCGGCGTTGCAATAGTTGAGCACGCCGTGTTGTAGGTCTATGCAGCCCACCAGCGCCGTGACAAAGGTCAGACTGGGGTTTTGCTGACTGAGCGTGTTGTTTATTTCGGCAATGATTTCTGCCGGCTGGCGTCCCTGTTGGGCCAGCAGCCGGAACAGTGTGACGGTGGCCGACATGATGATGGCAGCCGAGATGCTCTTTCCGGCCACGTCGCCAATAATGAAATAGAGTTCCTCCTTTTCTCCTTCTTTTCCTGTAACCAGCTGATAGTCGTAGAGGTCGCCGCCCACCTCGTGCATTGGTTTCAGCGAGGCATACAGGTCAGCGCCTGTCTGCGGGAAGTCGTCGCGCAGGATGCCCATCTGTATGGAGTGGGCAATGTTCAGCTCTTTCTCCATCATGCCCTTCTCGTGGGTCAGCTTGATCAGGCTGCGCTCGTTCCTGATGGAGCGCAGGATGATGATGCCCAGCAGGATGAGGCCGATGACCGACACCAGCAGCATTCGGTAGAACATGGTGGTGACGTTCCGGTAGATATCCTTTTTCTGACTGGCCAGCGTCAGGAGCATGATGTCGGTGCCGTCTCCGCTCTTCACGGGCCGGCTGATAATCAGGTGGCCGTCCTTGTTCTTCAGACTGTCAATCGGGGTGCCGGCTATGAGCATTCCCTTGGGCGTCTGCAGCATGCACACCGAGTTGGGGTAGGGCTTTGTTTCTTCCAGCAAGTGCTCCATCCAGTCGAGCGTGATGTCCACGTTGAGTGTGCCGATGGTGCGGCGGTTGCCGTCGTGGATGGGCATCACGTACGAAACGATGAGCGAGCTTCTGTCCACGCCGTCGGTATAGGGGTCGCTCCAGTAGCCGTCCTCCCGCTTCAGTCCGTTGCGGTACCATTCTTTCGAAAGATAGTCGTTGCCATAATCTTCCCTGAGCAGCTTTGTTTCCACTTTTCCGTCCTTCATGTGGCTGTACACTTGCAGCAGCCGGCCGTATTCCTTGAAGGTGTAAGGCTCGAACGAGACGCAGCTGGCCACAATCTGGTTGCCGGTGTTCAGCAGGCTCTCGGTTATTGCCGCCATTGCCTCGGGACTGTCGGCCCTGGTCCAGGCCAGTTGCGACACGGCCTTCACCGACTCTTCAATGTCCAACATGGTGTTCATGATGCTCAGGTTGGCCTCCTCCAGTTCGTGCGTTGCCACGGTGTTGGCCTCCCGCATGTCGTCCTTACCCTGATAGTAAATCTCCAGGGCCAGCAGCATCACCATGAGTGCCGTGATGATGAGCATCAGGTGTATACCTTTCGTACTGTCTTTTTTCATCTTTTTACGTCCTCTTCAGGCTTATTCAATTGTGTTTTAGCCTCTTGGATGCAAAGGTACTGTTTTTTTTGAAAATCTTTGTCATCCTTTATATATTTTCGGAAAAACTTATAGATTACTAATTATTTAGCGTAATAATTTTGGCCGTTTGATGATAAGTTCTTATCTTTGCTAAATAATTTACAGAAAAAGCAAGATGCAGATAATTTCTCTTATCTTTTTTGCCATAATAGCCCTGATTGTTGCCATTGTTCTCGGAATAGTGTGTTCCCTTGTGGCAGGGTGGATTGTGCGGCGTAGAAACTGGAGTAACAAACGGTTGATAGTGTGGTTGGCTGCCATTACTCCTGCTTTGATTATTGGCTTGGAGGCTGTATTGGGACTAATCGGGAGCGTGTACATATCTCAGACGAAAGGTGTCGACTTAGGCTTCGGTGATTATTGGCAGGCACCACTCACAGAAAGCCATTATCTTTGTGCTGCCGATATGCCGGAAAATGCATCTGTCGGCAGTTGCAGCGATGACAATATCTATGAAGGATGTGTGCAGCATTTGTGGGTAGCCGAAGACAGTATCCTTGTGGCTTGTTATCGCTCGGGTAATGACTATGCATTATATGCCTTCCATTCTCACGACAGTAGGATAGATACGCTTTTGCACAGAGCAGATTCTCTGCAATTTGCCAATGCCTTACAGAACCGCAACATCGATGTTAAAACAGCTTTGACTCCAGATGAATATTTTAATAGAGCACAAAGAGAGGCTCATAAAATAGAGAGTCCGGTCAGGCATACAATCGTAATAGTAATAATATTAGCTTTGTGGGCTGCACTAATAAGGTTCATTAAGAAAAAAGGATGTAAATCCTAAGTCCCCCGTCCATAGTTCACATTAAATATTGGCAAGATACTCCTCATCGGGAATCTTGCTGGAGAGGATGGCATCGGCGATAGCCTTCTCCATCACCAGCGAGGCCAACACACCGATGGTGTTGACATCCGTCTGGACATCACCGCCGCTGAGGGATATGGCATAGACGGTGTCACCGTCGGCCATGGTGAACACAGGACGTATGCAGCGTGCCATGCCTGTGGAGGCGATGTTTGCCACCTTCTGCAGGTCGGCCACGCTTAGGCGGGCGTTGGTGAACACGGCTGCGATGGTGGTGTTGCCGGCTATCAGGTCGGAATACTGGTTCTTGAGCAACGCCTGTTCGGCACTAACGAAGCCCTTGCGGTCGGCGGTGGTCATGCCTGCTATCTTTACACCGTCCTGGAAGATGTCGCCCAGGGCATTGACAACGACGGCCACACCCACTTCCAGTTTTCCGAGTCGTGCTGCAGCATAGCCTATGCCGCTCTTCTGGGCATAGGCCATTCCGCCGGGTTTCCCCACAGTGGCTCCAGTGCCTGCACCCACATTCCCACTGAGTGGCGTGTTGCCGGCGATGGCACTCTGACAGGCCTTATAGCCCATTTCACGGTCGGGTCGGACGTTACCTTTGCCGTATGACAAATCGAAGATGCAACTCTGACATACGATGGGAACCAGTCCGAAGCCCGTGTCATAGCCATGGCCATGTTCCTCAAGACAGTTCGCCACACCATCGGAAGCCGCCAGACCGTAAGCCGAACCGCCGCTGAAAACCAAGGCGTTGAGCGGTTGCGTATTGCGCTGAGGGTCAAGAAGCGGCACCTCGCGTGATGCCGGACCGCCACCCAGCACTACTGCCGAGGCCATCGAGGCCTTGGGGAAGAAGAACACCGTCACGCCAGTCTTGGCATCATTGTCCTGTGCATTTCCGACGCTAACTCCCTGAAGTTGAGAGAATGGCTGAGATTCCACCAGACTTTCCATGTCCTTGTACTTATCGACGCGGTTTGTCGTGTCAACTCCTAAAGCCTTCTCATCATCGTTTTTCGAACAAGCAGAAAATACGCATGCACCGAAAAGAAGAATGGCGGCGAAGACTACGTTCTTGTACTTTTCAAGCAACCGCTGTGCCAGAAGCGTTTTGCCTGTATGTGAAGCCTCATTGCGATTGGGTCTGTTTTTTATTTCCATAATATCCGATTCGTCTATCTATTCGTTTCTGCAAAAGTAGATAAAATTCTCGACTAATGCGAGTCTTTGTAGATAAATATAGTTAATGCTTGCTCTAATTGGGGTCATCGCTATCCAACCACCGTTCGGTCTTGTACCTGGTTTGGTGATGTCAGCCATACAGATAAACCGTATTCTATAAATCTTTGTCTCCCATCATATGGATTCTGGAGAACTCATTCTTGAAAGGAGCGACATCATCTTCCGACAAGACACCTTGGTTGTATCTGTGTTTGATTTCACCAACGAAGTCCATATACATTTCATCGTGCTTCATTGAAGAGACAACCTTAGGAATGGCCTTGTGCGCTTCCGAAGAGAAATCCTCATTCCATCTGCCGTGCCGCAAACAGTCTGACACGATTCTCTGGGCGCTTTTGATCTGCCCGGTTTCATACAATTCCGATGCTCTGAGGATATAGGCATTCCAGTCAGTTACGGCAAACATCGAAAGGTTGTTGATGATGTAATCTATGATATCAGTTGCCTTGGAAGAACGAGCTATGATTCTGTTATTCGGATCAACCAAAACGATGTCTGGGTATGATGTAACCCCCAGTTTCCGCTCAATCCCAGCCTGTCCTTTCATCTTTGATACAATCATTAAAGCACGGCCATAGTCAGGATTGAAATTATTGAAATAAGGCTTCAGCAAATCGGAAAGCGTTAATGCGAAATACTCTGGATTCGCATCCAGACCAGACTGCCCATCAACAGGCTCGTTATTATATCCAAAATACAGAATTGTGTACAAGACATCGTCATTGGACAAACGTGAGAGTTTTCTCTGCCCGCTGACTGGATATCTGATGTCCGGGACCCTCTCACCAAAGGGCACCTGAGCATTGCCTGCAATCGGGAGAAGGAACAATAACATCGATAGAATCAAACACTTTCGCATACAAATTCCTATTTAATGGCATTTAGGGCTTCGCTTCGGCATAGCTCAAGCAAGCTTGGCTCTGCTCTCTGCTCGCACCTAAATTCCGATTTATCTGTTTG
>JAFWQT010000092.1 GCA_017508965.1 Prevotella sp.
TCTTTACGGTTTCCCATATAGACGAAATATATTCTTTTATCATATCACAAGAGTATTTAGGACGGAACCTGACTGATTCTATAAATCATTGCAATTCCTTTACAAGAAATCCTTACATTCAAACGGTATGATTAATGTCGTATCTTTTCTTACCAACATTATATCAATTTTACCTGAATCTTTTATTAGTATGTCTCCTCTTCTGCAAAAGGCATCTATGTGCCAGATTGGCGAAATATTTATAGTTGTGTCTTTACGGTTCAGGCAATTTTTTCCATATACTTGAAAAACATGATGTTCTGCAATAAAAAGTGAATCCATCTGGATATTGAACGTTTTTCCTATAACCTTCTCTTTTATCATTGCACATGTTAAACAACTGGAAACTAAAAAAGGAATACAAATAAATAATAGAAATCTTTTCATTTTAGAAAGAAATTATAGGTTTTGAAAGAGACGAGTTGAAGAACCGGAGGGACAGGTTTTTGATTCCTGTCCAAAATCACTTGAGAAGTATCTGAATCGTTTTTCTCTTTATGTAGTTTCATACCGTTTCCCCATTGAATTGGTTATCGGAGGCAAAGATATACAAAAGGCTTTTCTTTGCCAAATATTTAGCGAAGAAAATGAATCGGCAGCGGCAAAGAGAGCGCCCGTTCAGTCGAACCAACGGTCGTTGGCCGAAGGATAAAGCAATTTGTAATTCGGCTGGATCGAGTATCAGGATTTGCAATCCGATTAACGTTTTATCGCATTACAAATGCTAATACTCATTGCAGTCGAATTACAAATTCGACTGAACCGGGGCCTTCCCCTCTAAATTCTAAATATAATTTTAAATATAATTTCAAGCGAAGCGACCTGAGATAAGTGAAGAATGAAGAGTGAAGAGTGAAGAATTTTTGGGCGGACTTCGCCCTGAAACAAAAAAAGAATGGAACCGCAACTGTGGGCGATTCCATTCTTCGGACTTGCGTAATTAGTTTTACAGTGGATATTCATCGAATGCGTAGAGCACGGTGGAGAGGTAGCGCTCGCCCGTGTCGGGCAGCAGTGCCACAATCTTCTTGCCCTTGTTTTCCTCGCGCTTGGCAATCTCGGCAGCGGCAAAGAGTGCGGCTCCGGCAGAGATGCCTACCAGCAGACCTTCCTGCTGGGCAACCTCACGGCCAGCGCGGATGGCATCGTCGTTCTCCACGTCGAACACCTCGTCGATGACGGTGGCATCGTAGGTGTTGGGCACGAAACCGGCACCGATGCCCTGAATCTTATGTGGGCCGCTCTTTCCGCCGTTCAGCACGGGCGATGACTTTGGCTCCACGGCAATCACTTTCACATTGGGGTTCTGCTCCTTCAGGTATTTTCCTGCACCCGAGATGGTGCCGCCCGTTCCCACGCCGGCCACCAGGATATCCACCTTGCCGTCGGTATCTTTCCAGATTTCCGGACCCGTGGTGGCATAGTGGCGTGCCGGGTTGGCAGGATTCTCAAACTGCTGCAGGATAACGCTGCCGGGTGTGGCATCGCGCAGTGCCTCGGCTGCACGGATGGCTCCGGGCATGCCGTCCTTTCCCGGTGTGAGTCGCACCTCGGCTCCGTAGGCCTTCACCAGGTTGCGGCGCTCCACGCTCATGGTCTCGGGCATGGTCAGTATGAGATGGTAGCCCTTCACGGCTGATACCAGTGCCAGTCCCACGCCGGTGTTTCCGCTGGTGGGCTCTATGATGGTGGCACCGGGTTTCAGTATGCCGCGCTGCTCGGCGTCTTCGATCATGGCCAGTGCGATGCGGTCCTTGACGCTGCCGCCCGGGTTGAAATACTCTACTTTGGCAATGACGGGTGTCTCGATGCCCTTTGCCTGTGAAAACTTGTTGAGCTCAAGAAGAGGAGTGTTGCCGATGAGCTCGGTCAGCTGTTTTGCAATATTAGCCATAATTTTTTTTCGTTATGTCGTTATTACGTTATGACGTTATGTCGTTTTATCGTGATAACGGAATTTCGATGTGATATATTGTTTGGTTGCTCTCTTGCCGTCAGATTTTGTCGAACGCCTGTGCCAGATCATCGATGATGTCGTCGATATGTTCCGTGCCAATCGAGAGGCGGATGGTCGAGGGCGTGATGTGCTGCTCGGCCAGTTCCTCGGGCGACAGCTGTGAGTGAGTCGTCGTGTAGGGATGGATGACGAGGCTCTTCACGTCGGCCACGTTGGCCAGCAGCGAGAATATCTGCAGCGCGTCGATGAACTTCCAGGCCTCTTCCTGTCCGCCCTTTATCTCGAAGGTGAAGATGGAGCCGCCGCCCTGGGGGAAGTATTTCTTGTAGAGCTGGTGGTCGCGATGGCTCTCCAGTGCCGGATGGTTCACCTTGGCCACCTTCGGATGATTGGCCAGGAAGCTGACCACCTTCAGCGCATTCTCCACATGGCGCTCCACGCGCAGGCTCAGCGTCTCAACGCCCTGCAGCAGGATGAAGGCGTTGAAGGGCGAAATCGTGGCACCGGTGTCGCGCAGCAAGACGGCACGTATGCGGGTGACGTAGGCTGCTGCTCCCACGGCGTCGGCAAACACGATACCGTGATACGAGGGGTCGGGCTTGGCCAGCGTGGGGAACTTGTCGGGATTGGCTTTCCAGTCGAACTTGCCGCCGTCGACAATCACGCCGCCCAGACTGCTGCCATGTCCGCCCAGGAACTTGGTGGCCGAATGCACCACGATGTCGGCTCCGTGCTCCAGTGGCCTGATTAAATAAGGTGTGCCGAACGTGTTGTCCACGATGAGGGGGATGCCGTGCTTGTGGGCAACGGCTGCCACGCCTTCCAGGTCGAGCACGTCGCTGTTGGGGTTGCCGAAGGTCTCGGCAAAGACCACCTTCGTGTTGGGCTGTATGGCAGCCTCGAGTGCCTGCAGGTCGTTCACGTTGACGATGGTGTTCTCGACGCCCTGGGTGGCCAGCGTGTGAGTGATCAGATTATAGGAACCGCCGTAGAGGTTGTCGGCAGCCACGATATGGTCGCCTGCCTGCACGATGTTCTGCAGGGCGTAGGTGATGGCTGCTGCGCCAGAGGCCACGGCCAGTCCGGCCACACCGCCTTCGAGTGCTGCCACGCGGTCTTCGAACACGCCCTGCGTGGAGTTCGTCAGTCGGCCGTAGATATTACCGGCATCGCGCAGACCGAATCGGTCGGCAGCGTGCTGACTGTTATGAAACACATAGCTCGTGGTCTGGTAGATGGGCACCGCACGGGCGTCGGTTGCGGGGTCGGCCTGTTCCTGGCCTACATGAAGCTGCAAAGTCTCGAAACGATAATTCTTCTTACTCATAGTCTTTTTCCTTTCTTTTTCTTTATTTGTTATTAATTATTTTCTGGGTGCAAAGTTACGGACTTTAGAACTATCCACCAAATTTTTGCTTAAATCCAGAAGATAAATCTATAACCAGAAAAATCAAAGAAGTTTATTCTAAAACCATCCATTCAAGACTATTCCAGCAGAAAAAAATTCTATTTGACGATTTGACTATTTCACAATTTCACTATTTCTGGGGTGGGTCTCTTTATTCACCATCGCACAGACGCACGAATCCGACCATACGTTTTCGGCCGTCTCTATCATATCAATGATGGTATAGATGGGGAGAATGATGCCCAGCACACTCACCGGGGCACCAATGCCCGACATCAGGGAGAACGTGAGGAAATAGCAGCCCATCGGCACCCCGGCATTACCCACGGCAGAGATGACCGAAATGAGCAGCCACAGGAGCATGGTGGTCCAGCTGAGGGGCATGCCGCCATTCTGCATCACGAAAAGGGAGGTCACCAGGATAAAAGCAGCACAGCCATTCATATTGATGGTGGTACAAATGGGCAGCACGAAACGGGCCACACGCGGCTCCACCCCCAGCCGCTCCTCGGCACTCTGCATCGTCACGGGCAGCGTGGCGGCACTGCTCTTCGTGAAGAGAGCCATCAAGACGGCGGGCATCATCGCGCGAAGCGCCTGTAGCGGATTGATGCCGCGAGCCAGCAGAAACAGGGGAAGCACCACGAAGAACTGCAGCGCATTGCCCCCCAGGATGACGGCCACATATTTACCCAACGAAGCCAAGGCCACACCCGCCGAGAGCTGCGAAGAGAGCTGGGCCGAGAAGGCCACGATACCCAAGGGCAACGTCCAGATGAGCCAGCGGATCAGCAGGAAGAGCAACTCCTGAAGTCCGTGCAGGAAATTCACCACCGCCTGTCGGCCCACCGTCTCAGGCAATCGTGCCAGCCCCAGTCCCACGGCTATGGAGACCAGCAGGATGCTGAGCACATTGCCTTCCAGGAAGGGCTTTATCACATTATTTGGGATGACCGCCAGGATATGATCATAGAAAGACACTTCGGGCTTCAGCCCCAGCGAGTCTACGTTTGCCCCTGCCGTGGGCACCGACAGATTCTCGGGAGCCACCACCACATAGAGCAACAGCCCCACAGCCGCAGCCACGACAGTCGTGAAGAGCGTATAAAACAATGTTTTCCTGAAGATGCGCCCTGCGCCCTGCTGCCGTCCGAACGAGGTGAGCGTGGTGATGATGGCCAGTGCGATGGTGGGCACGGCCAGCAACTGGAACAGCCGCGTATAGACCGTAGCCACGAAATCCGTCAGGCCATTAAGCCATTCCACGCCCAGCAGCCCCAACACAGCACCCACGACGAGGGCGCCAATCCAAACGAGAGTTCTTTTCATGCTATAATTCAAACGTAAGATTCAAATAGATATTGCGTCCCTTTTGTGGAATATGGCACCAGTCGGCATAGGTGGCGTAGTGCCTGTCGAAGAGGTTCTCAACGCCTGCCCTGACGCTGAATTGCGAGTTATCGGCGCTGAACTGCCGGGCAGCTGAGATGTTGACGATGGTCCACGCAGCCGTCGGTGTCTCGCCATACTTCGCGCCATACTTTGACTGGCGGGCATGTCCCTTCAGCTCCGCCATCACGCTCAGTCGTCCCGTGGTATATGTAAGTCGCGACAGATAGCTCAGCGGGGCAATCAGCGGCAGGCCGTCGCCCTCGTCATCGCGCCCCAGGCTGTAGGCTCCCTTTGCCGTCAGGCGTAGTTCCTTCAAGGGTTGCCAATCGGCAGAAAGCGAGATGTTGGCAATGGTAGCATGCGGAATGTTGCCATACACCTTCACGCCCTCGGCACCAACCGTCATGGCGCTCAGCCGCCGCTCGAACTGCCCGATGATATAGTTGTAGAAGAAAAAAGCGTTGGCATCAAGACCAATGGATAATTGAGAATTGAAAAAAGAGATTTGATAATTGGCGTTCACCTCGATGGCGCTTTCGTTCTTCAGCCGCGGATTGCCGATGTAGTCGTACTGGTCGAACGTGTTGTTCAGGTAGTAGCCGTAGGCCTCCGTCACCGTGGGGGCACGGCTGCCCCAGCCGATGCCGGCAGAAAAAAGACTGGCGGCCGACTGCAGTTGGTAGCTGGCGGCTATGCGGCCGGTGGTCTGATGATACTGCTGCTGCATGCCCGGGAAGAAAACGCTCAGCGCCTGATATCCCTCGTCGCTGTTCAGCCGTTGGTGCTGCCACGACAGTTTTCCCGTGAAGTGCAACGTTGAGGAGGCCGTCAGCCGGATGTCGTCGGCCAGCGCGGCGCCCACGTTCAGTGTTCCCACGTCGGGCCAAGTCACCATATACATGGGTGCTGCGCCGCCGGGATACATGGTCATGTCGGCAAACAGCCGGTTGTAGTAGCCGTCGATGTTCAGTCTGGCCGTATGTCGTCCTGCGCTGCCGGTCAGTAGCGAGTAGGCGCCCGCCGTCCAGCTCTTGCCCGGCATGTCCATGTGTATTTCCACGTCGGGGCGCTTGGTGTCGTCCATGATGTGCGTGATGTGGTTATAGTATACCTTTGTCTCCCATGTCTCCAGCTTCGAGTCGTTGAAAAGATGCTTGTAGGCCAGCGACGTGATGATGGCCTCGGCCTTGGCCACGTCCATGTTCAGGGCCGGATAGCCCACGTCGGTGGCGCGGTCGGCAATGAGCGTTGCCTCGGCTATGTCGTTGGCGGTCAGCCGTAAGCCGCCGTTCACAAAGGCATTCACCTTCTGGAACTGCGAGAACTCCACCTCGCGGCTGCCTCCCGCCTTGTAGTTGCCGGCATGGCGATAGAAGGCGCCGCCGTTCACATAGACGCTCTGACCCGAGTAGGCTCCGTCGGCACCGTACACCTGCAAGTGGCCGTTGCCTTCGTAGCCTGCCGTGACAGTGGCCGCACGCGGTGCCGCGCCGAATCCCGCCTTGCGCAGTCGGAGGTCGAGCGCCCCGCCGATGTTTCCCGTTGCCTGCGGGTTGCCGTTGAGTCCGCTGCTCAGACTGATGCTCTGCAGGTTGCCGCTTTCCACATACGAGGAGACGGGGTCCATCTTGTCGGTGCAGGCATAGAATATCTTCATGCCGTCGATGGTGGTCGAGAGGCGCTCAGTCTGCATGTTGTTCACCATCGGTTCCCAGGCATACGATCCGCGGCGCACCAGTTCCACGTGCGACAGCTCCCGCAGGTGCTCGTCGATAGAGGCCACCTGACCCTTGGCCGACCGTTTGCCGCCCTGTCCGCGTGATACGACCACCACCTCGTCCAGATGTTGCGGCGAGGTGGTGAGGGTGTCGTTGGGAAGTCCTATTATCGCAAAGAGTATTCCTATCATACAATCCTATAAAACAATCTTGTCTTCTCTCTCATCTTTCATCTATATCGTTACATCCCAGTAGAGCGAGCTTAGCTCTTCGCCGCCAGCCACGATGTTTCCCTGCTGGTCCTTCACCGTAAGGTGAATGCGCCAGAGTCCCGTCATCGTCAGGTTGATGCTGCCTTTGTAGCTGCCGTCGTTCTGCTTCAGCAGCGGCGTGTTATTGGGCGACGTGTGGTTGCCCATGTCGGGCATACGCGGGTCGATGTCGATGGTGAACGTCTCCGAAGCCTGTGCGTAGGGTACAGTAGCGGTTGCTGACTTCTTCGACACGTAGGCCCTGATGTCGTTCGTTCCCGTCTGCCATTCATTGGGATTCACCAGCGAGAGGTAGTAGGTGTCGTTGCCCACTTTGAACGACTTCAGCCACGACTGGCCCTCGGGCAGGGCGCTGACGGTGATGTCCTTTTCCACCACGCTTTGCTTGCTGTCCACCACCTGCACATCGTACGACAGTGTCCACGAGCCAGCCTCACTGGTGTTCATGAGGAACGACACCCAGCCACGCTTCACGGCCAGATAACCGTCGTTGAACGATTCCACGCTGTTGCCCACGGGTGTGCTGTGCTTCATGTTCATCTTGGTCATCAGCATCACGGGCGTCAGACCTGTCACGTTGAAGTTCTTGACGTAGTTGCCGTTCTTTTTCTTCGTAGCCACAAAGAAAATCTCGTTGTAGCCCACATGGAATGAGCCGTCCGGCGAGTAGGCAAACACATTATACTGTCCGTCGACTACCGTCGAAAGCTCAGGGATGATCTTCACCGTCTGCAGGAACCGATACACCTGCAGCGCCTCCTCGGCCGAGCAGCAGTCGATATCGCCGTCTATTGTGATACCGGGGATGTCGATAGCCTGACCGCCCCAGTCGTCGTTCGAGTTGCAAGATGACAGTCCCACCAGAACTATCCCTGCGAGAAACAATCTCATTACCTTTTTCATATCGTTACTATTTTAGAAGTTTATCGAGTGCAAAGGTACGGCGTTTTCGTGGATGCCACAATCGCCTTTTCGCGGCATTTCATATACCAAACGTTTGGCATAAGCCCGCAACGCTATTTCTCCCTCATGATGTTCAGGATGACATCCTCGGTTTCCACCATACCGGGAGAGGCTATTCTCCCGATATTCCGCATGGTCTGCTCAGCCGATTGCCCGTTGATGCCATGAGTCTTGCCGATGGCGATTCCGGCTAATGCAAAGTCAACGGCCTGGTAGGCAGCATCTACGGCCACGATGCCCTTCATCGTACACCCATGATTGCCTCCGTCGCAGATCATGCCTGTAATACTTGACGCCATGTTCTGGATAACGGATGCAAGAGTCTTCAGCGTACCCCCTTTCAGGAAAGCCAGTCCACAGGCCATGCCTGTTCCTGCTGCAATGGCGCACCCGCAGAATGCCGAAAGCTTGCCCGAATACTCCTTGATATACATACACACAAGATAACTCAGTGCTGTTGCGCGCAGCAACTGTTCCTCGCTGTAATGGTTTACCCGGGCCGATGCATAGAGCGGCAGGGTTGCAATAATGCCGTGAGCCCCGCTACCCGTGATACTCATGGCTGGACGGGAGAGTCCTAACACACGAGCCTCGATGGCGGCATTGCAGAGCAGAGAGGCCGAGAGTTGTTCGTTGTCTGAGATGATGCGCTGCCCGTTCTTCTTATAAAGATGGTGTGAGAAACTTGTCCTGCGGCTTTCGAGAGCCTGCTCGAAGAGTGCAAGGTTAAGGTCGTAGGCCTTGTTGATGAAGCGGATTTCGTCTACGGGAACTGTCTGAGCATAACGCAGGAGCTGGCGCAAAGTGTAGCGATGAATAGCGGGCTTACGGTCTGCAAAGGTTTTGTCTGACGACTCGTCAGCATAGACAGTCTTGCCGTTTTCCGTTATCTCCGTTATGTGGGTATGGCTGTCGCGGATGGTCACAGTGGCTTGTCCCTCGCTGGTCTTGACTTCAGCCAGGATGTGGATGCGGCTGCTGATGTCGCCTAAGTCAACATTTATTCGTCCGGCTTTGACCAGTTCACGTGCTTTACGGTTGTCGGCTGCCGTCACGCCATCAAGGCACTCAAGTCCTTTCTTCGCATTGGCTGCAACAAAGCCCAAGGCCGCAGCATGTTCGTTGCCAACCTCGTGACTGTTAGGAATGCCACAAGTAAATGCATTCTTATACATGCCACTATTCAGTACCAGACGTACCTCTTCCAGTTCACCACTGACATGCTCCTTAGCCTTGGCAACAGCAAAGGCTATGGCGCCAGGTTCTGTCACTCCCAGCGCAGGACGCATGTCGCTGCATATCAGTTTCGTCAGTTCCTTCATGGTATTGTTCTTTTATATCCTGTTAAGCATGCTATGAGCATCACGACGAACAGGACCCAGGGGTAGAGGGCAGTAAGAAAAACATCGCTGACCTGAATATTCGCCCCGCAGGCTGATGCTTCAACTCCCTTCTGCAACAATAGTACGCAACCACCATAGGGTAGAATAAACGGGAAAGTGCAGATGATGGTTGCCAACAGTGTGGTGCGGCGATAGGGATGCAGTCCGTGCTGCTGGCCGATGCTGTTGACGAAGGGGGCTATGCAGATATTGGCTATGGTGTTGACCGCAGCGATGAGGATGCCTGCCAGCGACACCAGTGAGAAGATGGTCAGCTCGGCACTTCTCTTGGAGTGGATAATCCGGGTGTTCAGCTTCCCGATAATGTTATCCATACACCCGCTACGGATAATGATGCCCGAAAGCGATACCACCACCATCAGCAGGATGCAGATATTGCTCATGCCGGCAATGGCGTCAACAACGGCACCGCTCACCTTGCCTTGTTCAATCTGCAGCAGCAGGCTGATGTCAAACAGATGAAATGCCCATCCGATAAAGGTTGCCGAAAGTATGCCTGCGAAGAGTGAGATGAAAATGTTTATCCTGTGGAATGACAGCAGAACAACCAGAAGAGTAGGAAGCAGCATGGCCAGTCCATGAGGTTGCAAGACATTGTCGTGATGAGTAACGCCCGATGCAGAACCACCTGATTTCAGTATGCCAAGTCCCGTAAACAATATCAAGGTAACCACCATGGCAATGCCGACAAATAACAATCTGTTTCTCACAGTACCGCCAATGTCTGCCACCATTTCTCTGTTTTGGTATGCTTGTGTGCTGGCAGCAATGACAGCGGTGTCGGATATTGGAGCAATACTGTCGCCAAGGGCTGCTCCAGACAAGATGGCACCGCCCAGCAAGGCGGGATTGCCACCTAACAGTATGCCGGCAGGGAACAGCGTGATGCTCATGGCGCTGATGGTTCCAAAGCCTGATCCGGTACTGATAGCAAACAAGCTGGAAAACAAGAACACTACAACAGTAAATGCTGCTGCTCCGATGTTTAACTCGTGAGCTGCCCACACCAGTCCTTCTACGATATGCCCTTCTTTCAATATTGCTCCGTAGATGCCGACTATCAGCCAGAGTAGCGTGGCGGTAACAGCAGTTCTGCTACCAAAGAATTCGAAGATGGTGCTCCAGTATTCTTCAGCATTTTCCGCGAGTAATGCTCCTATTAGTATGGCTACAATACCAATGGCAACCAGCAGGTTCATGTCAACGGCGCCGACAAATGACAATCCGATGGCGCTGGCTACAAAGAGGGTAAACGGGACGAGTGGCCTTAGTGTGTGATTACGCATGCTTATTTCCGCCAAAAAAGATTACACAGACTACACAGAGTTGGACTATGCCAGGCCGTCTGTGTTTTCTGTGTAATCTGTGGTTATTTATAAAGAGTCAATATTTTAATATCCGGGGTTCTGTGCGATGCCGAGATCCTCGCCCGAAAGGCCTTTGGGGATGGGCTGGCGGTAATGCTTGCCGCGCACGTTGTTGTATTTAGCCACCAAGTGGTTGTGAACCTTCTGGAAATAGGCCTCCTGGTCGGAGGTGTAGGTGCCCAAAGTCTTCCAGTCGTCGCCGAAGTGCTTGTAGTTCTTCACCTGTTGTACCGACGAGATGAGGTCCTTCCAGCGGTAGCTGTTCAGCAGCGAGAACTGCTCGTAGGTGAACTCGTAGTCCCATTCGCGCTTGATCTGGTCGAAGGTGGGAGCGCTGACGGTGGCGATGCCTGCCCGCTTGCGCAGCTGGTTGAAGGGCTCGGCAGCCTCGCTGTTGCGGCCCAGCTGTACCAGTGCCTCGGCCTTGATGAGCAGCACCTCGGCATAGCGAATCTCGATGCGGTCGACAGAATTCTGCAAGATTTCCAGGTTCTCGGCGTCGTCGTAGCTCTGGTCTACGCCCTTACCGTTGATAGGCGTGTAGACGGGAGAGTAGTAGTGGTGGACGAGTCCGGTCTCCGGGTTCTTGATTTCCGTGAAATAGGTTTCAGCCAGACGCTTGTCGTTGGGCTGTTCAGCTTTCCAGTCGTCGTAGAGGTTATCGTCGGCCACCTCGGTATGGTTCTGCTTATAGCCGTTTCCGTTCTCGCCGTTCTGGAAGGGGAAGGTCCACGAGCAGTGCGTCTGGTGGTTGCCCTGGGCATCGTTCTTGTCGCCGTCGTGGGCAATGGTGAAGAGGTGCTCGTTGGTGCCGCGCTTGTTGCTCTCATAGTCGCGTCCGAAGAGTTTGGCGTAGTCGGGGTCGAGGGCCAGTTTGCCGCTGTTGATAACCTTGTTGGCATACTCTATGGCTTTCTCCAGACGGGTGTCGTTCTTGCTGAATGCAGGGTCTTTCTGGGTGTTTGCAATGGCTGTTACCTGTTCGGCAGTCAGCGGGTTGTCGCCCCATACGAGATAGGTGCGCGCCAGCAGTGCCTGAGCTGCCTGCTTAGAGGGAATGCGGGGGTCGCCGTTGTAGTCGAGCAGCAGACTCTCGGCCTCGGTCAGGTCCTTTACAATCTGTGCAAAGACGTTGTCGATGCTCTGGCGCTCGGTGGTGCTGCCACCCTCTTCGGTGAATACGGGAATCTCGCCCCAGAGCTGTGTCAGCTTCAGATAGGCCAGAGCACGCAGGAACTTGGCCTTGCCCACGGCTGCATTATAGCCGGCCTGTGTCACCTTACCGCTTTTCAGCGAGTTGCTGATGGTGGTGATGGCCTCGTTGTCTTGTGCGATACCCAGCAGCAGGTGGTTGAATATCTTCACCTGATACCATGTGTCGGGGGCTTGCTCGAAGCGGCTGTTCAGCGGCCCTTCCTTGCTCTCCTCGCCCTCGAACGAGATCAGTTTGTTTGAGTTCAATTCGATGATAAACGAGAACGACGACGACAGCGGCTGCCAGTGGCTGTACACGCCGTTCACCAGCGAGAGGGCGCTGGCATCGTCGGCCACCACATTCTTGTCGTCGATCTGGTTGTTGCTTACATTGTTGTCGTCATCGCTGCTTGAGCAGGAAGTGAAACCTGCCGTGAGTGTAGCTGCCAGGGCAGCACCAAAGATAAAGTTTTTCTGTTTCATACTGAAATCTCCTTCTTACCTTAATTTAATTAATATATAGGTTTTTTCTTCTCTCTGTGTGATGTCTGAATCACGAGTGCAAAGGTACGGCGCTTTCTCCACGTGCACAATCCCGTTATTGCGGCATTTCGCATACCCTCTTTTTGGTATTCGCCGTCAGATGTTCAGCGTGATGCCGAAAGTGAAGCTGCGCGACGAGGGATAGACGCCGTTGTCGGTGCCGCTGCTCACCTCGGGGTCGTAGCCCTTATAGGGGGTGATGGTGAAGAGGTTCGTGGCCGTGGCAAAAAACCTGACGCTTTCCAGCACTCGCTTTCCGCCGTTCAGTTTCCACAGATAGCCCACGGTCAGGTTGCGCAGTTTCAGATAGCTGGCGCTCTGCACATAGCGGCTGTCGACATAGCTGAAGGGGCGGGCGTTGGAGGCCAGGGGCAGCGTCTGACTGCCGTTCTGGGGTGTCCACGAGTCGAGCACGGTGGTCAGCACGTTATACGAGTCGCCCGTCTGCTCCAGCCGGTTGGCCAGCGCGTTATACACCTTGTTGCCATAGCTGCCTGCAAACGATGCCGAAATGTCGAAGCCGCCATACGACAACTGCGTTGAGAAACCATAGATGAGCTTGGGTTGTGTGCTGCCTAGCACCACGCGGTCGTTGCCGTCGATGTGGTTGTTGTGGTCGGTATCAACAAACTTCAGGTCGCCGGGCCGGGGTGTCTGTCCGTTCACGGTGGGCAGCTGGCTCACGTCCTCACCTTGTTGCACAATGCCGTCGAACTGCAGGCCATAGAAGGCGCCCAAGGATTCGCCCTTGCGCAGAATCTGCTGTTTCTCCGGTCCCAGTATCACGTCGTTGGTGACACCCATGTCCGTAATCTCGTTCTTGTTGTAGGCGGCATTGGCGCTCACCGTCCATAGCAGTTTGCGGCGCTGCAGCAGGGTGGCATCCACGCTCAGTTCCACGCCCCGGTTCACCACGTTGCCCACGTTTTGCATCTGTGTAGTCACACCGTTGGCAAAGCCCATGGGCACCACCAGCAACAGGTCGCTGGTCTTTTTGTAGTAGGCGTCGAACACCACGCTGACGCGGTTCTTCCACAATCCCAGGTCGAAGCCTATGTTATACGATGCCGTGGTCTCCCATTTCAGGTCGTCGTTGGCCGTGTTTTGCTTGGCATAGCTGCTCGAACCGCCATACGAACCTGTGGCATAACTGGTAGTGAAGGCATAGTCGGGAATCTCCTGGTTGCCCACCAGTCCGGCCGATACGCGCAGTTTCAGATTGTCGATGGCCTTCACGCCGGAGAGGAAACGCTCCCTGTCTACATTCCACGACATGCCCAGCGAGGGGAAGTAGCCCCAGCGGTGGTCCTTGGAGAAACGGCTCGAGTTGTCGGCACGGAAGGTGGCCGTCACATTATAGCGGTTCAGCAGGGTGTAGTTCACGCGGGCAATCAGCGAGTTCAGACTGGCTTCCGAGATGCCCGTCTGCGGGGTATAGGTGCCGGCGCCATCGCCCAGGTTATACTGTTTCAGCGCTTCGTTGGTGAAATGGTTGGTGCGCAGGTTGCTGTAGGTGGATTTCGAAGTCTGTCGCGTAAAGCCTGCCAGTGCGTCCACGTAGTGGATGCTGCCGAAGTTGCGTGCGTAGGTGGCTGTGTATTCCTGCTGCCAGATGTCGGTCTGCCGGTTGCCCGTGCCGCCGATGCCCTGCGTGGCCAGTCCCAGCGAGGTGTATGCTCCCGAGAAATAGTTCTGCGTCAGCTTCTCGCTGCTGAGTCCCACGGTGGCTTTCAGCGTCAGGTCGCCAATGCGATAGCTGGCCCACACGTTTGAGAGCAGATAGTTGTTCACGTTCTCGGCCACACTCTCACGGAGGTCGTACACTGGGTTCGAGGCATGGTCGCCAATGGCAAAGTAGGCATATTCGTAGGGGTTCTTGAAGTTGTAGGTGCCGTCCTGACCGTAGACGCTGACCACTGGCGGCATCAGCAGCGCATAGACAAAGCTGTTGGTGATGCCGGCCGAATAGGGCGACGAGTTGAACACCTGCTCCTCGGTGGTGGTCAGTCCCTGTTGCACGGAGCGGCCATAGGTGGCGTTCACGCCAAAGCGCAGTCCCTCGCGCAGCTGCCACTCGGCGTTGGTGTGGAAGTTGTAGCGCTCGAACCCCGTGTTAAGCACAATACCGTCCTGATTGGTATAGTTGGCCGAGAAGGCATAGCGGTTTTTTGCCCCTGCCCCCGTGATGCTCAGCTCGTGACTCTGCTGGGTGGCGGTGCGCAGCACGGCCTGCTGCCAGTCGGTGCCTTGGCCCAGCGCGCTGATTTCAGCGTCGCTATATCCGGCCTTGTTGCTGAAATAGTCTCGCTGCAGCTGCGCCCACTGGGTGGCGCTGAGCAGGTCCAGCTTTCGGCTGATGCGGCTGGCGCCGATGTTGTAGGTGTAGCTGATGTGCGACTTGTTCTCGCCGGCCTTGCCCTGCCGGGTGGTTATCATAATCACGCCGTTGGCGCCGCGCGAGCCATAGATGGCCGTGGCCGACACGTCTTTCAGCACCTCCACGCGCTCTATGTCGTTGGGGTTGACGGTTGCCAGCGGATTCAGTCCGCTGGCCAGTGCGCCCAGCCCGGTGCTGCTGTTGGCAGCATCCTTGAAATAGATGAAGCCGTCGATCACATAGAGGGGTTCGTTGGATGCGTTTACCGAGTTACCGCCGCGTATGCGCACCTGACTTTCTGCTCCGGGCTGTCCGCTGGATGCCGTCACGTTCAGTCCGGCCACCTTTCCGCTCAGGGCACCGTCGAGCGTGGCTGCCTGCGACTGGCCGAACACGTCGGCCCCGACCGTCGTCACGCTGCCTGTCAGTTGGGTGCGTCGCTGTGTGCCGTAGCCCACCACCACTACTTCCGAGAGCTGGCGTGTGTCTTCTTGCAGCCGGATGTCGACCAGCGAGTCGCCTCCGGCGATGCTCACCCGTTGGTTCTCGTAGCCCACGTAGCTCACGCTGATTTGCGAGGGGAAGGTGGTGATGTCCAGTTGGAAATGTCCCTCGGTGTCGGTCACGGCTCCCACCTTATTATTATAGATGATGGATGCTCCGATGATAGCCTCACCCGTCTTGGCATCGGCCACAAACCCGTTGATAGGGGTGGCCGATGCCTGCGTCAACGATATGGCTAAGACAAATGCGATTGTTGTATTCTGAAAACGCTTCATACCTTTATACTGTTTAATGATTAAAATGCAGTAGAAAAAATCACAGTGCAAAGGTACGGCGGTTTAGGTGGTTCCACAATACCACCGTTTGGGCATTTCAGCTCACTAAGGTTTGGTATACTATAATGCTTAATTCTTAATTCTTAATGCATAATTTCTAACACCTAACACCTAACACCCAACACCTAAATCTAAATATAGAATTCCGACGGGTCGATCAGTCCCGAGCGAACGGCATATTTGGTGGCTTCGTAGGCGGTGTTGACATGCAGTTTGCGGAAGATGTTTTTCTTGTGGGTATTGATGGTGTGGATGCTTGAGAAGCGCTCTGCGGCTATCTCCCTGGTGGTCTTGCCCATGGCCACGGCGCGCAGTATTTCGGTCTCGGTGGTGGTCAGTGTGTCGGTTTTCTCGTCTTCCAGCTGACGGGAGAGCATGATTTCCATGGCTTGCTGACTAATGTAACGTGTGCCCTGAGCTGTCTGGCTCAGGGCATTTCGAATCTCTGACAGCGGACTATCTTTGAAGACGACGCTGAATGCCGGCGAGGCATAGAGCACGCGGGAGAGGAATCCCGGCGTCAGGCTGTCGCTGAGCAGCAGCCAGCGCGTCTCGGAAAAGCGTTCGCTCGTGGTGAGCAGCTGGTCTTCCGAGATAAAGTCGAAAAGGGCGTAGTCGAGCACCACCACGGAATGCTCGTGGCCGGTGAGCAACTCTGTCAGCCGCGCCTTGTCGGAAGCGTAGAAGACGGTGTTCTGGTTGTCACGTCTGATGATGCTCTCGATGGCAAAGCGCGTCAGGTCTTGTTTGTCGGCCAGTATATAGCTGTTCATTGCTATTTCACAATTTTACTATTTTACGATTTCACCATTTCATTTTTCCGTCAATCGTCCAATTGTGAAATGGTGAAATGAACTTGCTTGTCCACCACTTCGCCGTTTCTGATGGAAAACGAGTTGAGGTGGATTCCCTCGTGGAGCGAGAGAATGGCGTAGCGGATGTTGGGGTCGAGGGCCAGCCGGAGGTCTTCCACGGAGGGGCGCGAGGGCGATGCGGGATGACTGTGCCAGTTGGCCAGAATCTTCAGACCCTTGCTTCGGGCATATTTCAGCGCGGCAAACTGGTCGCGGGGTGCAAAGGCGAAATGCTCAGGCGAATGGTCGATGTTCTCCATCCAATAGTTCTCGGTGATGGCGTCGCCCTGTCCCAGCAGGTAGCCGCACGTCTCGTTGGGTGCGTCCTGCCGGGCCTGGGCAATCATTTCGTCAATTACAATTTGTGGAATCTTCATAATGCTTAATTCTTAATGCTTAATGCTTAATCTTTTCGTGCGCAGCCAATTATGCATTATGCATTAAGCATTATGCATTGATTTCAGGTCGCATGCTGCCTGTTCGTAGTCAATCAGATGGTCGATGGTGGGATGACTGCCGCAGATGGGGCATGTGTCGCGGTGACGGACCTGTACGGTGCGGAACTGCATCGACTTAGCCTCGAAGGTGAGCAGACGGTTGGTGAGCAACTCGCCAACGCCAGTGAAATACTTCAGCGTCTCGGCAGCCTGAATGGTGCCCAGCATACCAGCTATGGCTCCCAGCACTCCGGCCTGCGAACAGGTGGGCACGGCACCGGCGGGTGGCGGTTCCTTGAACATGCAGCGGTAGCAGGCCGTGCCGGGCAGATGGGTGAACGTCTGACCGTTGAAGCGCAGGATGCCGCCGTGAGAGAAAGGCTTGCCCGCCATGACGCACGCGTCGTTGATGAGGAATTTCACGGGGAAGTTGTCGGTGCCGTCAACGATGAAGTCGTACTCCTTGATGATGTCGAGGGCATTTGTAGAGTCGAGGAACTCGTAGTAGGTGTCCACCGTGACGTCGGGGTTGATGGCCTGGATTTTCTCCTTGGCACTTTCCACCTTTGGGCGGCCCACATCCTTCGTGAAATGGATGACCTGCCGCTGAAGGTTGCTCAGGTCGACCACGTCGGCATCGATGATGCCGATGCGCCCGATACCAGCTGCTGCAAGGTAGAGCGCGACGGGGGCTCCCAGACCTCCGGCTCCCACCACCAGCACACGGGCGTTCATGATTTTCTCCTGTCCCTCAACGCCCACGTCCTGCAGCAGGATATGCCGTGAGTAGCGCTGTATCTGTTCTTCTGTGAAATCAATCATGGTCTATTTTACAATTTTACAATTTCACTATTTCACGATTTTATTATCCGTCGATTGTCCAATGGTGTAATTGTCCAATCGTCCAATTCCTGGCCTCCTCCCATGAAGTACAGGAAATCTACAGTGTCGCCTTCTTTAATCTCCAGGGAGTCCCACTCGGTGCGGTCCACGAAGTCGTCGTTCAACTGCACGCTGACCATTTCGGGCTGTTCCACATTGTTCTGCTTGATAAGCTCTGTGAGGCTGATGCCGGACTGCACCTCCTGCACCTCGCCGTTAACTGTAATCTTTGCCATGGTTTTATTCTACTATTTTACTATTTCACAATTTTACAATTTATCACTCCTAACTCCTAATTCCTAACTCCTAACTTCTTCCTATTATTTTCTTGATTGCTATCACTAATTTATCCACGTCGTCACGGGTGTTGTAGAGGGCGAAGGTGGGGCGCACGCTCATCTCGTAGCCAAGGGCACGCAGGGCGGGCTGTGCACAATGGTGACCGGCACGCACGGCGATGCCTTCCTTGTCGAGCAGGGTGCCCACTTCGGGCACGGGGATGCCGTCGAGCACGAAACTTACCACCGAAACGCGCTGCCTGGGGTTACCGATGAGCGTCAGTCCGGGAATCTGTCCCAGCTGTTCGCGGGCATATTCCGTCAGCTGGTGCTCGTGGTGCTCGATGTTGCGGATACCGAGCCGGCTCACGTAGTCGAGGGCTGCACCCAGTCCGATGGCATCGGCCACGTTGGGCGTTCCAGCCTCGAACCGTGCCGGCGGCACGTTGTATTCCGTGCGCTCGATGGTAACGTCCTTGATCATGTTGCCGCCACCCTGCCAGGGCTGCATCTTGTCGAGCAGTTCCTTGCGGCCATAGACCACGCCGATGCCGTTGGGACCATAGATTTTGTGGCCGCTGAACACGAAGAAGTCGGCTCCCAGCTGCTGCACGTCGACGGGCGTGTGGGCTATCGACTGTGCCCCGTCTATCAGCACCGGAATCTGGTGCGAGTGGGCGATGTCGATGATGCGTCGCACGTCGTTGATGGTGCCAAAGGTGTTGTTGACGTGTCCGACGGAGATGAAGCGCGTGCGCGGCGTGATGAGCCGCTCCAGTTCCGAGAGAATCAGGTCGCCGTTCTGGTCGGTGGGGATGGCCCTCAGCGTGGCGCCCCGCTCCTGGCAGACGCGCTGCCAGGGCACGATGTTGGCATGATGGTCCAGCTCCGACACGATGACGTCGTCGCCCGGCGTGAGATATTGCCGTCCGTAGGTCTGTGCCACCAGGTTGATGCCCTCGGTGGTGCCGCGCACGAAGATGATTTCCTCGCTGGTGGCGGCATTGATGAACCGCTGCACCTTCTCGCGGGCTTCCTCGTAGGCATCGGTGGCGCGTGCGGCCAGCGTGTGGGCCCCGCGGTGAATGTTCGAATTATACGTCTTGTAGTAATCCGAAATCTTGTCGATTACCTGGATGGGCTTCTGCGTCGTGGCACCGTTGTCGAGCCATACCAGGTCGTGACCGTTCACCTGCTGATTCAGCACGGGGAAGTCCTTCTTTATCTGCTCCGAGTTCAGTGTGTCGGCCTCTTCATAGTGCAGGTCTCTGAGCTTCTGCGTCTCGGGGATGCCTATGCCGAAGCCGTCCTCCTGCGGGAGTGTCCGGGGCGTGGCGGCTTCGGTGTCGCCGATGTAGGGCAGCTCCTCGAATCCGCTTCCGCCCCCGAGCAGCTGCTCAAATCCAGCCTTGAGCCCGTCGAGGTTCAGGGGGTCGCCCAGCCATTGGCCTGCCCCGAGCAGCTGCCCGTCGGGCAATACTTGCCGCCGGGCATCCTGCCACTCTTCGGGACAATATTTCTGGGCGATTTCCTTCAGCAGAGCCAGCGAACTGTCCTGTCCGGGGAAACTGTTAAGTTCTGAAAGGTTTATCATTTATTTCTCCACTTTATTACGATGCTGATAGTCGTGATAGTAGCCCACTTCCACATTCTCCAGTACGGCGATGGCGTCGTCGGTGAGAGTGGCCAGCGAGAAGTACTTGGTGAGCAGATAGGATGCCACGCCGAACTTGTCGAGTCCCATCAGACGGGCCGAGAGCGAAGGACCAACCTCGCCGGGGATGCCGCTCTGGTGGAGTCCGATGACGCCCTGGTTCTTCTCGCCCACGCGCACCAGGATGATCTTTGTGGTGCCCACGCCGCGGCCAGTCAGATACTGGCCTTCCACTTCCACCTTGTCGGAGGGGATAATGGGCACGCCGCGCCACAGGATGACCTTCGTGCCGAACAGGTCGGTGGTCACGGGCGGTACGCCGCGCCAGGTGCACTCGCGCTCGAAGGCGGCGATGGCACGCGGATGGGCAATGAAGAAAGCGGGTTCCTTCCACACCAGCGAGAGCAGTTCGTCCAGGTCGTCGGGCGTGGGCGAGCCGTAGCGGGTGGTGATGCGGTAGGCCGGGTTCACGGCCGAGAGCAGTCCGAACTTCTTGTTGTTGATGAGTTCCCACTCCTGGCGTTCCTTGATGCTCTCGATGGAGAGGCGCAGCTGCTCTTCCAGCTGGTTGTAGGGATTGTTGTAGAGGTCGCTGACGCGGGTATGTACGCGCACCACGGTCTGCAGCGTGTTCAGCGAGTATTCGGTGGGCTGCTCCTCGTAGTCGATGTAGGTCTCGGGGATGATGTTGTCCTCTTCGTGACCGCTCACCAGGTCGATGTGCTTCTCGCCGTGGTCGTTCACCGTGGCCTTCAGTCGCAGCTGCTTGTCAACGGCCTTTGTGAAGGTCTCGCGGAAGTCGGGCACCTCTTTGATGAACTTTTCCAGTTCTTTCAGTTTCAGTCCCAGGAACACGGTGGGCGTGATGGCACGCACCGACACGGTGGACTCGGCATCGTCGAGCAGGTCGGTCTCGCCGAAATACTCGCCGTCGCCCAGCAGGGCAATGCGCAGTTCCTCGCCGTGAGGACCCTTGCTGATTACCTCGGCCTGACCGTTGGCCACGATGAAGAACTTCTGCTTGTCCTTGCCTTCCTCTACGAACAGTTTGCCTATTTCCACTTCCTTCGTCTCGAACGAGCGGGCCAGGCGGTTCACAATCTCGTCGTCGAACTCCGAGAATAGTGGGATGGCCTTCAGGCTCTTTGCCGAGAACGACGGAACGCCGTTCAGATACTGAATCGGCAGACGCTCGCTCTTGCGTAGCTCTACCTTTGTGCGGTTTACACGGAACGTGCCGCCGCTGACCTGCACCCACGGCAGCAGTTTCAGCAATAGCCTCGGGGTAATACTGCCCATCTGCGGGGCGGTCTTGGTTGTCGTCGCCAGTCTTCTGGCGGTGGCAGTGGTAACACTGCGCTGGAGATTTGAATCTGCCATAATATAAGCTCCCCTATTATCCCCCCAAGGGGGGAGACCGTTACAGGAGCCTGGGTCTGGGTTGTTTTATTTTATTTTTTGATGATTACCTTGTGGGTGGTTCCTTCCACATGCTCCACGCCAATCACGTTGTAGCCCTGGTCTTTGGCGTTGCGTGGAACGTTGTCGAGGGGTTCGCCCTCCGAGAGCAGCACCTCCAGGATGTCGCCCGGCTGCAGCTTCGACAGCTCAATCTTGGTCTTGACGAACGTCATCGGGCAGTGCTCCTTCGTGATGTCTAATACTTTTGTTGCCATATCCTTACTTTTTTAAATGAATAATGTCTGTCCCCCTTCGCTCAGGTTTAGGAACGAAGCTACGCCGAGCACGTCCTTCACCTCGGGAATAAAGTCTTCTTTCTTCAGACCGAGCACGTGCATGGCCATCTCGCAGGCATACAGGTTGATACCTAACAGTTTGGCGGCTTCCACCAGTTCCTCCAGCGTTGCCACATTGTTCTTGCGCATCAGGTAGCGGAAAATCTTCGGTCCTGCCCCGAAGAAGTTGAAGCGGCTGGTCGGGGTGACGCTGAGGCCTCCCATCATGAAGCCGAAAATCTTGGTCAGCCAGTTGCCGCCTGTGAACGAACGGCCCTTCTTCTGCTTGATGGCATCCAGTCCCCAGAAGGTGAAGAAAATGTTCACCTCGTAGCCCACGGCAGCGGCTCCGGTGCCGAGGGTGAATACTGCCGTCAGCTTGTCGAAATCGCCGCTGAAGGCAATGATGGATAGTTTCTTTGTCTCTGCCATAACTTATTCGTGATTAAACATTTGAGTGGAGAGGTAGCGCTCGCCGGTGTCGGGCAGCAGCGCCACGATGGTCTTGCCCTCGTTCTCGGGACGGCGGGCCAGTTTGATGGCGGCTGCAGCGGCAGCGCCGCTCGAGATGCCGGTCAGCACTCCGTCTTTTGTGGCCAGCAGTCGTCCTATGGCAAAAGCCTCTTCGTCCTTGATACGTACAATCTCGTCGTAGACGGTCGTGTTGAGCACCTTTGGCTGGAATCCTGCCCCGATACCCTGCAATTTGTGCGGACCGGGTTTTTCGCCGCTGAGTACCGACGAGCTGTAGGGTTCCACGCCCACAATCTTCACCTTCTGGTTGTATTGTTTCAGCACCTGTCCCACACCCGTGATGGTGCCGCCCGTTCCGATGCCGGCCACGAAGATGTCGACCTTGCCGTCGGTGTCGCGCAGTATTTCCTCGGCCGTGGTCAGGCGGTGCACTTCGGGATTGGCGGGATTCTCAAACTGCTGGGGGATATAGGCATTGCCGATTTCCTCTTTCAGTTCCTGCGCCTTGCGGATGGCGCCTGCCATTCCCTCGTAGGCCGGAGTGAGCACCAGTTCGGCTCCGAGCGACCGCAGCAGCTGGCGGCGCTCTACCGACATGGCGTCGGGCATGGTCAGTATGAGGCGGTAGCCGCGTATGGCGGCAATGAAGGCCAGCCCGATGCCCGTGTTGCCGCTCGTAGGTTCGATGATGGTTGTGTCGGGACCTAAGAGTCCCTTGCGCTCAGCCCGTTCAATGAGTGCCAGTGCAACGCGGTCTTTCACGCTGCGCACCGGATTCAGGTATTCCAACTTGGCCACCACCCGTGCCTTGAGCTTCAGTTCCCTTTCCGTTCCCGTCAGTTCCAGCAGCGGCGTGTTGCCGATTAATTCTATCAGACTTTTTGCTACCTTTGCCATAGTTTTTATTTTACGATTTTACGATTTCACAATTTCACAATTTCACCCTTTTACTTTTTTCCTTTTTACTTTTTTACCTTTTTACCTTTCTCAGATATCGTCTGCCAGCAGCGCCTGCTGGATGTCGAGCAGCAGGTCGAGCGGGTCTTCCAGTCCTATGGAGAGCCGGATGGTGGTCTGTCTGACGTCCATTTGCTCCAGCTGTCTTTCGGGGAAGAGTCCGAAGATGGTCGAGGCAGGATGGATGGCCAGTGTGCGGCTGTCGAACAGATTGGTGGCCCGATGTATGAGTTTCAGCCGGTTCAGGAAACGGAAGCATTTCTCTTTCGACTCCAGGTCGATGGTGAGCATGGCGCCCGCCGTGGGGCCGAACTGCTGTTGGGCCAGCTTGTGGAAGGGATTGTCGGGCAGTCCGATGTAGTTCACCGACTTGATGAGTCCCACCTCTCTCAGTTCCTTTGCCAGCCAGAGGGCGTTGGCGGCCTGCCGCTGATAGCGCACGTCGAGCGTCTCCAGTCCGAGTGTCTGCTGATAGGCCACCTGCGGCGTCATGTAGGCCCCTAAGTTCACCAGCAGTTCGTACTTCACCCGCTGGTTGAACACCGGGAAAGTGCCGTAGTCGATAATCAGGCCGCCCAGCGATGTGCCGCCGCCCGAGATGTATTTCGTGCTCGATACCACCTCGATGTCAATGCCCAGTTCCTTCAGCGAGGTCTCGGTGAAGGGTATCACGGTCGAGTCGGCTATCACGGGCACGCCCTTGCGGTGGGCTATCTCGGCAATGGCTTTCAGGTCGGCCACTTCCTGCTGTGGGTTTGTTACGATTTCCAGGAACACGCAGCAAGTCTTCTCGTCGATGGCTGCCTCCACGGCCTCCAGGTCGGTAAGGTCTCTCAGCCGGGGTTTCACACCAAACCGCAGCAGCGTGTTGCTGATCAGTGCCAGCGTGTTGCCGAACAGATGGCGCGACGAAACGATGGTGCGGCCCTGTGCACTGACGGCCAGCAGCGCATTGCTGATAGCGGCCATACCCGAGTTGAACGCCGTCACGTGGGCTGCTCCCGTCAGTGCCTTCACGCGCTGCTCCAGGTTGGTCACCGTGGGATTCTCCATCCGTGCATAGTCGGGCGCGTTGATGCGGTTGCAGAAGGCATCGGCCATCTCCTGGGCGTCGCCGAACTCGAATGCCACATTATTATAAACGGGCACTGCCAGCGCGCCGTAGGCATCGGGCCTGACGTAGGGCGTATGGACTGCTATCGTTTGTTTTTTCAACATTTTTTACAGCATTGATTTCGGGTGCAAAGTTACGTGGAATAGAAATATCATCCAAATTTCTTGCATAATTCGGAAAATATCGCTAAATTTGCAGCGTTAACAGAAAATGTTTCCGAAAAGGGCATCTGAAATCTTTCCAAAAAGAATAAAATTCTGACAAATGGCTGAAACCTTAGACCAAACCGACTTGCAGATACTGAAAACGCTGCAGCGAAACTCCAAACTCACCACGAAGGAACTGGCCGACGCGGTGCATCTCACGCCCACACCCGTCTTCGAGCGGCAGAAACGGCTGGAGCGCCAGGGCTACATCAAGAAATACGTGGCCGTGCTAGACCCCGAGAAGCTGGGCCAGGGGTTGCTCGTGTTCTGCAAGGTGAAGCTCAAGCAGATCAACCACGAGATTGCCGATGCCTTCACCCGCCGCATCATGCGCATACCCGAGGTGACCGAGTGCTACAACACCAGCGGCGCCTACGACTATCTGCTGAAGGTGCGCGCCCGCGACATGAAGCAGTATCAGGAGTTCGTGCTCACCAAGCTGGGCGACATCGACTCCGTGGCATCCATCGAGAGCACCTTCGTGATGAGTGAAATCAAGCAGAACTACGGCATCAACCTGTAGGCTGGAAGTTTGAAAATAGAAATATCAGACCTATTGACAATAGTTACCAATCCGAATAATTATTTGAAAAAATAGGTTTGTTGAGACTACAAACTAATTTAGTTTGTACATCAAAAACCTATTAATTGGCATGCAAATAATTATTATTTGACGTACAAACTAACTTAGTTTGTAGTCAGAATATTGATTCCTCCATAGGCGAAAAAAGATTTTTACCCCCTATACCTACTACTTTTGCTTTAAAGCGTTGTGTATTAGTCTGTTATCGGTAGTAGGAAGAGGCGTTTTACCTACTACCTTCCTACTACCGAACCTCCTATTTTGGGCCGAAAATCGAAAAAGAAGCCGATATAGCTCCGTTTTTGCGAATTCATTTTTCAGGTGATGGCCTTTACAGGCGCCTTTATAATTACTATAAATGTTCGCATGCGCATGGGCTGGCTGAAAGGCCTCATACGCCGCCATTGCGGGATGACAACTGATGCCTGTCAGCCTGTTTTGGGCATGTGAACGGCCTTTTAAGCCCCGGTTTCGGACAGAAATCGGGGACCATTAATCAGAACAGACTGGAAGTGCAAAACTTCCAGTCTGTCTGGTTTTCCTGCATTCGACAATAAAAATTAAAAAACTATTTTTTATTTTGTATTGTGCTCACTTAATCGTACCTTTGCACGATAAATAATACATAAAAGATTGAATATCGCATGAAATATGCACTTGTGACGGGCGGTTCCCGAGGTTTGGGAAGGGCTGTATGCCTGAAGCTGGCTGAGGCTGGAATGCCTGTGGTTATCAACTACCAGAGCAATGCTGAGGCAGCCGAAGAAACGAAACGGCTGGTGGAAGAAGCGGGCGGACAAGCAGAGTTGCTGCCCTTCGACGTGAGCAAGAAAGAAGAGGTGGACGGGGCGCTCGACCAATGGGAGACGGCCCACCCCGACGACTATATTGCCGTGCTGGTGAACAATGCCGGCATCCGTCGGGATAACGTGATGTTCATGATGGGCGACGATGAGTGGCACTCGGTGCTCGACACGACGCTCAACGGCTTTTTCTACATCACACGCCGGCTGCTGAAGCACATGATGCCGCGCCGCCGGGGTGGACGTATCGTGAACATGGCGTCGCTCTCGGGACTGAAAGGCATGGCCGGACAGGCCAACTACAGTGCGGCAAAGGCTGCGCTGATAGGTGCCACGAAGGCGCTGGCACAGGAGGTGGCTCCGCGCGGTGTGACGGTGAATGCCGTGGCACCGGGTTTCATTGAGACCGACATGACGAAGGGTCTGCCCCAGGAAGAACTGGAGAAGCTGATTCCCATGGGACGCTTTGGACGCCCCGAAGAGGTGGCCGCTACGGTTGCCTTCCTGGTTTCGGAGGGAGCCTCGTATATCACGGGCGAAGTGATCAGCGTGAACGGAGGGCTTTATACGTAAAAGAATTAAGATTTTTGAATTTTGATGTATCGCCTTCGGCGAGTAAGAATTAAGAATTATAGAAAGTAAGAATATAATGAGAAGAGTTGTAATAACTGGCATGGGTATATGGTCGTGTCTGGGAACAGACAAGGCGAGTGTGAAAGAATCTCTCTATCAGGGAAGGTCGGGAATAGGACTGGAACCAGAACGACTGGAATACGGCTACCGCTCGGGACTGACCGGCATAGTGGAGAAACCCAAACTGAAGGGCTTGCTCGACCGTCGCATCCGTGTGGGACTGGCCGAGGAGGGCGAATATGCCTATATGGCTGCCAGACAGGCATTTGAGCAGGCTGGCATTGACGATGACTACCTGCTGAACAACGAGGTGGGCGTCATCTTCGGTAACGACTCTTCGTCGAAGCCCGTGATGGAGTGTAAGCAGATTATGGACGAGAAACACGACACGGCCATGCTGGGTTCGGGCAACATATTCCAGTCGATGAACTCGACGGTGACCATGAACCTGAACACCATTTTCCATCTGCGCGGCATCAACTTCACAGTGAGCGCGGCCTGCGCCAGCGGCAGCCACAGCATCGGGCTGGGCATGATGATGATACGGCAGGGACTGCAGGACATGGTGCTCTGCGGCGGTGCCCAGGAGACGAATTATTACTCGATGGCTTCGTTTGACGCCCTGTCGGCTTTCTCCGTCAGGATGGACGAACCGACGAAGGCCAGCCGGCCCTTCGACCGCAACCGCGACGGACTGATACCGAGCGGAGGTGCTGCGGCACTGGTGCTCGAAGACTACGACCACGCAATGGCCCGTGGCGCAAAGATTCTCTGCGAGGTGGCTGGCTATGGCTTCTCGTCGAACGGCGGCGGCATCTCGCAGCCCAGTGACGACGGCAGCTTGATGGCCATGAGCCGTGCCATGAAGGATGCCGGGGTGGGGGTGAGCGATATCGACTATATCAACGCCCATGCCACGTCTACCCATCAGGGCGACATGTACGAGGCCATGGCGCTGGGGCGTCTGTTCCAGGGACAGCGTGCGCTTATCAGCAGTACGAAGTCGATGACCGGTCACGAGTGCTGGATGGCCGGTGCCAGTGAGATTGTGTACAGCATCCTGATGATGCAGCATAACTTTGTGGCTCCTAACATCAACTTCGAGGAACCCGACGAGTATTCGGAGAAGCTGAACATCGCGGCCAAGACCGTGGAAACAGAGCTGAACACCATACTGAGCAATTCGTTCGGATTCGGCGGCACAAACAGTGCGCTGGTGATTAAGAAATTGAGAAAATGAGAAATTGAGAAATTAAGTAAACGTAATATTTGAAGCAATGAAGAAAGCAATGATAATGGTGCTGATGGCACTGATGACGATGGGTGTTTATGCCCAGGATATCCGGCTGAAGAGTGGCGATGTTGCCCCCATCATGCAGAAAGACAAGACGGCAACACTTGACCTTGACTTCTCGAAAGCCAAGTTGGCAGACCTGTCGAAGAAGGAGCTGAGCGATAAAAAGTTCCTCGAGAACATGAAGAATAACGCTCCTGAAGATTATGCAAAATGGGACAAATACAAAGAAGAATGCTATGAGTTCTTCATGGATCGCTGGAACGATGCAAAAGGTTTCTGCGAGGTGATAGAAAAGGGTAAGGCCGACTTTGTCATCCATGTGAAATTCGACTATATCGATACGGGTAATGCCGGTGCTGCCATGTGGAGCTGGAGCGCAAAAGGCGGCGGTGTGATTATGCGCGGCACGGTGGTGGTTACCGATGCTGCGGGTAAAAAGGTATGTGAGTTTGAGGTGAATGACTTCCAGGGAAGGTCTGTTCGTGCCTTTGACATGAAATTTCCATCCTTCGGGCGTCGTATGTCCTTGTTTCACAAGAACTTGGCCAAGGATATCACCGATATTGCCAAAAAGGCAAAGAAGTGAAGCGTGAGCCATGCTCTTTTGGGTAGCAGATGTTCACGGATTATTAATATAAACACGAAAAAGAGATGAAGAAACTATTATTGTTGACATTGATGATGGTCGGGATGGCCTATGGTGCCATGGCCCAGACCGTGAAAGTGGACAGCCTCAGGAAAGCCCCCCTCGGTTTGCGTGCCAACCTGGTAATGGATTTCTCGAAGGCCACAATACATGAGATGAGCGAGGCGAACTTCGCCAAATACGAGAAAGACTGGGAGAAAGACAAGTCTTCGGTTGTGGAGAAATTTCGTGCTGCCGCCAATTTCAAGCTCGACAACGAGATGAAGCTTGGCTACTATGATGATGCCGACTACGTGATGACCGTCACGGTGAAGAGCATCAGCACGCAGGGCTTCATCGTGTGCGATGCCGTGCTGACAGACAACAGCGGAAAGGTGTTCTTCGCAGTGGAGGACCTGAAGGGTTCCAGCGACTCGTTCTTTACGCCCGGAACCAAGCTGGCCAGGATAAAGATATGGGCAACGCTCACGGGCACCGCGCTGGGTTCGCTCATCAAGAACAGAATGTAAAGGAACAATTATTCGACGTTTTTTCTTGCCGTATCTAATAGATTTCTATTAGATTAGGGGGCATTTTGCATTTTTTGTGCCGTTGAATTCTTTTATTTCAAAGTAAAACTGTAATTTTGCACCCGATTTCTCAAATCCTTGGATTCAGGAGAATCATTTTCGTAAAAAGGCGTTAGAAAGCGTCTTTTTATTGTAAACATCGAACCGGAAAGAAAGATTCATGAGGTCCGATTTGGGCACATTGTCTAATGTGACACCCGAGGAGACGGGTATAGTCTCTCCCCGCATTGGGTTTGCCCCCTTTGCCTTCCCCGAAGCGAAAAGCTCAAAAACAGGGGTGTCGGTGAGATATGTGCCTGATCCAGACAAGAGCTGGTATGTGTTCCGTGCTTCCTACGGGCGTGAAGACAAGGCCTTCGATATACTTGTGGAAGACGGCACCTACCCCTACATAGCCAAACAATATGTGGTGAAATACAGAAACGGGAGAAGGATTAAGAAGATGAAGTCGCTTATCCCGAACCTGATATTTGTATATACCACCAGGGCGAAGGCCGACGAATATGTGAACAAGACACCTGCGCTCTCGTTCCTGAGCTATTACCTGAATCATTTCAAGAAAGACGGGGAGGACAAGAACCCGCCGCTGACCGTTCCCGAGAAGGATATGGCCACGCTGATCAGGACAGCCGAGACGAAGAGCGAGCACCTGAGGTTTGTGGACCCCTCGCAGTGCCACTACAAGGGCGGAGAGTCGGTAATTATCACCGACGGAATGTTCAAAGGCGTGGTAGGCAAGGTGGCCAGGGTGTCGGGCCAGCAGAGGGTTATCGTCTCGATAACCAACGTGGGCCTTATCTCAACGGCCTATATCCCCACGGCGTTCATTGAAAAACTGACATAAGCGAGAAGGATGTTCTCATTGAATAGAAGGAAAGACGGGTCAACCTACGGCAATGCATGGATGTACCGCACCATCATCTTTATGCTGAAGCACATCAACATAAAGGTGTTCTATTGGTTCATGGCCGTAGTGGTGATTCCCCCGACCCTGATATTCAGTCCCGGCGCGCGGCTCACCTACCGGTATTTCCGTCAGAAAAGAGGCCTTGGCAGACTGAAGTCGTGGTGGTATACCTATCGCAACCACTGCATTTTCGGGCAGACCGTGATTGACAAGTTTGCCATGTATGCCGGCCATAAGTTCAAGATTACTTACCACGGACTGGACGAGTTTATCGAGCTGGAGAAGGACTCTACGCCTCTGCTCCTGCTGAATGCCCATATCGGCTGCAGCGAGATTATAGGCTATTCGCTCCGGCTGACTAAGCCGTGCAACGTGCTGGTCTTCGGCGGCGAGAAGCAGTCGCTGATGAATTACAGGAAGTCCTCGTTCGGCGACATGAACATGAGGATGATACCGGTGGGTATAGAAACGTCGCACAGCGATGAGATTATCAAGGCCCTCGACAATGGTGAGACCATCAGTGCATTTGCCGACAGGTTTATGAATGCCAAGAAACTGATTGTCTCGAAGGTTCACGGTCATCAGATTAACCTTGCCAAGGGTCCGTTCTCGATAGCCGTTAACAGAGGGATGAATGTGATGATGATCAGTGCGATGAAAGAGCGTGACGGTTCCTACACCTCGTTTATGACGCCCTTGCACTACGACAAGACGCTCTCGAAGAGCAGTGAACAGCGGCAGCAGATTGCCGATGCCTACACGGCTGAGATCGATCGTCTGCTCGACCTCTACCCCCTGCAATGGTTCAACTATTCAGACCCTTGGGTGAAAAGCTAAACTTAAATTCTCTCAACTATAATGGATTTATTCCCCGACTTAAAAAAACATTATACAAAAGAACAGCTCTCGGCAAGAGACGCCCAGCGCCAGGCAGAGTTCATCGCCTGGGGGCCTGTGGTGTTTCAGGCTTCAAGGCTGATGGTGAAGTTCGGTATCTTCGACCTGCTGCGCGATTCCGACGAGGGACTGACGCGCCAGGAGATTGTGGAGAAGACAGGACTTTCGGATTATGCCGTGAAGTGCCTGACCGAGGCAGCGCTTTGCATCGGTACGATTCTGGTGAACACTGAGACCGACCGCTTTACGATTTCCAAGGTGGGATGGTTCTTGCTGAACGATCCGGCCACCCGAATCAATATAGATTTCAATCACGATGTGAACTACGAAGGATGGTTCCGGCTGGAAGAGTCGTTGCTGAACGGCAAGCCCGAGGGACTGAAGCATTTCGGCGACTGGCCCACGATTTATGAGGGACTGTCGAGTCTGCCCGACCAGGTGAAGAAGAGCTGGTTCGGCTTCGACCATTTCTACAGCGATTCATCGTTCCCCCAGGCCCTCGAGATTATCTTCCGTGAGCATCATGTGAAGTCGCTCTACGATGTGGGTGGCAATACCGGAAAATGGGCGCTTCAGTGTGTAGGGTTCGACCCTGACGTGGAAGTGACGGTGCTCGACCTGCCGCAGCAAATCCAGATGATGCAGGAGAACGTGGAAGGAAAACCTGGTGCCGAGCGCATCAAGGGAACAGGCATCAACCTGCTCGACGAGACCTCTAAATTCCCCCCAAGAGAGGGCGGGCTCGACGCTATCTGGATGAGTCAGTTCCTGGATTGTTTCAGCATGGAACAGATTATCGGCATCCTGAAACGGGCCAAGGAAATCATGACGGAGCAAACCCGGATATATATCATGGAGACCCTGTGGGACCGACAGCGGTTCGAGCCTGCTGCATTCTGCCTGACCATGACGAGCCTCTATTTCACCGCCATGGCCAACGGCAACTCGAAGATGTATAACACCGAGGACATGGAATACTGCGTCAGGGAGGCAGGCCTGGAGATTGAGCAAATCCACGACCACCTGGGACAGGGTCATTCCATCATAGTCTGCAAACTGAAAAACTGATAGCACAATAATGGCTGAAAAGGAATGGGCAGGAACCACTTTCGGCAACAGGTGGATGCACAGATGGCTTATCCGCCTGACGAAATGGGTGGATGTAAGGATACTATATGCCTTCACATCCCTCTTCATCGTTCCTGTCACGATGCTCCTCAGCAAGAGTCCGAAAATCATCTACCGCTATTTCCGCGAGCGTCACGGGTATGGCTTCTGGCGGGCTGCATGGAGCACGTATGTCAACCATTGCCTCTTCAGTCAGGTAGTCATCGACCGTTTTGCCATGTATGCAGGGAAGAAGTTCCATGTCGAGACCGAGGGCTACGACAATTTCCTGCAACTGGCCCGGCAGAAGGAAGGATTCATCCAGCTCAGTTCGCATATCGGCAACTACGAGATTGCCGGCTACACCCTGGTGGCCGAGGAAAAGCCTTTCAATGCACTGGTGTTTTTCGGCGAGAAAGAGACGGTCATGGAGAGTCGCAAGCACATGTTTGCCGATACCAATATCAAGATGATACCCGTCAGCGACGACATGAGTCATCTGTTTGCCATCAACCAGGTGCTCGACAATGGCGAGACGCTCAGCATGCCGGCCGACCGCATCTTCGGCTCGCAGAAATCTGTCTCGGTTTCTTTCCTCGGAGCCCCCGCCGAATTCCCGTTGGGACCGTTCACCGTGGCCACCATGCGCGGACTCGATGCCCTGGCAGTGAACGTCATGAAGACTTCATCGAAGGGATACAAGATCTACGTGACTCCGCTTTCTTACGACAAGGAAGCACCGCGAAAGCAGCAGATTGCCGAACTGGTACAGTCGTATGTCCGGGAGCTTGAACGGATGGTCAGGCTATATCCCACACAGTGGTATAACTTCTATGAATTTTGGAAATAGGCCCAAACCAGGCAAAAACAATAAAGAGAATAAAAATAGTTTAACGTATTAGCATTATGACAAGAACAGAAATTGAAGAGAAAGTAAGGGATTTTCTTATCGAGGATCTCGAGATTGAAGAGGAAAACATCTTCCCCGATGCCCGTCTGAAGGAAGACATGGGTATCGACAGCCTCGACTATGTAGATATCGTTGTTATCGTGGAAAAGAATTTTGGTTTCAAGATTGTTCCACAGGAGATGGCCTCTGTCAAGACGCTTTCCCAGTTCTACGACTATATCCAGTCAAAGGTAGGTTAAAATGACTGCCATGCAATTCCAGGATGTTCCCATCACCCAGCTGATTCCGCAGCGTCCGCCATTTGTCATGGTCGACAGGATTGTCAGCTGCGATGCCACCGATGCCGTTGCCGAATTCACGGTTCGCGAAGACAACATCTTCCTCGACGACATGCTTCTGTCGGCAGCTGGCATCATCGAGAACATGGCCCAGTCGTGTGCCGCCCGAATGGGATGCATCAGCATGATGGCGGGCGGGCCTATAAAGATAGGCTATATTGGCGACATCCGTAATTGCACCGTCAACCGCCAGCCCCGTCAGGGTGAAGTTCTTACCACCCATGTACATGTCGTGGAAGAAGTGTTCAACCTGACGCTGGCCGAAGTGAACACCATGTGCGGCGACGAGGTTATTGCCACGGCCCGCATGAAAATTGCCCTTACAGACTGATGTCCCTCCCACTTCTCCAGTCCTCACTGCGCTTTCGCATCCGCTTCAGCGAGATCGATGCCATGCGGGTGGTTTGGCATGGAGCCTATGCCAAGTATTTCGAAGATGCCCGCGAGCAGTTCGGGAAAGACTATGGACTGGACTATCTGCTGATAGAGCGGAACGGTTACTATGCCCCCATCGTGGATTTGTCGTTTCAGTACCGGCAACCGCTCCGGTATGGCATGGAGCCTGAAATAGTCATCACCTACCGTCCCGTGGAGGCCGCGAAGATAATTTTCGATTACGAAATCCGTGGCGCCGCCGGCGGGGGAGTGTTTGCCACAGGCCATTCCATTCAGGTTTTCATGGACACCCGGTACCGGCTGGTATGGGAGAATCCTGATTTCTACGAGCAGTGGAAGCGCAGGTGGGGCATCATTATGCAAGAGGATTAGCGGAAAATGATTTATAGGATTTGCGATAATATACTGTCACCGCTGGGCGAGACGACCCAGGAAAACTATCAGGCCGTCCGTGCCGGCAGTTCACGGCTTTGCCGCTACGATGCGTATCCCGGCATTCCACAGCCCTTCACGGCCTCGCTCTTCAGTGATGAGCAGAACCGCCGGTTGGCTATTGCCGGACTGACGCGCTTCGAGTCGCTGGCCTATGCCTCGGCCAGCAAGGCCATCCGTGAGTCGGGCATCGACCCGGGTTCACCCAGCGTAGTGTTCATCCTCAGCACCACTAAGGGGAATATCGAACTCATATCCCGCGGTCCGTCCGACGAGTCGATACTCTATCCGTCTACGGCGGCACAGCATGTAGCCCAGCGGTTGGGCATCACCACTGTTCCCCTCACCGTGTGCAATGCCTGTATATCGGGCGTGTCGGCCATGGTGCTTGCCCTCAGGCTTCTCGAAGCCGGGACCTACGACTATGCCGTGGTCTGCGGAGCCGACACACAGTGCCAGTTCACCATTTCTGGCTTTCAGTCGCTGAAGGCCGTTTCCGAGAGCCAGTGCCGTCCCTTCGATATCGAGCGTTTGGGGCTGAATCTCGGAGAAGCCGCAGCCACCATAGTTTTTTCA
>JAFWQT010000093.1 GCA_017508965.1 Prevotella sp.
AGACCTGAAGAGGCTTCGATGCGGATGGCCTGCTCCTTACCGGTGGCCTTGTCCTTGGCGCTTACCTTCACGATACCGTTGGCGTCGATGTCGAAGGTTACCTCAATCTGAGGAATTCCGCGACGGGCGGGAGCAATACCGGTCAGGTTGAACTGTCCGAGGCTCTTGTTCTGGGCTGCCATGGGGCGCTCGCCCTGCAGCACATGGATGGTCACCTCGGTCTGGTTGTCGGCTGCGGTAGAGAAGGTCTCGCTCTTCTTGCAGGGGATGGTGGTGTTGGCATCAATCAGCTTGGTCATCACGCCACCGAGGGTCTCGATACCCAGCGTCAGCGGAGTAACGTCGAGCAGCACGATGTCGCCCACGCCGCCTTCCTTGTTCAGGATAGCACCCTGGATGCAGGCACCTACAGCCACCACCTCGTCGGGGTTCACGCCCTTTGAAGGCTCTTTGCCGAAGAAATTCTTGACGAGTTCCTGTACGGCAGGAATACGGCTTGAACCACCCACCAGAATCACTTCGTCGATGTCGGAGTTAGACAGTTTGGCATCTGCCATGGCCTTCTGACAAGGTGTCAGACATGCCTGAATCAGATTGTGAGCCAGCTGCTCGAACTTTGCACGCGTGAGCGTCTTCACCAAGTGCTTAGGCATGCCGTCTACGGGCATGATGTAAGGAAGGTTGATATCTGTAGAAGTAGAGCTAGACAGCTCGATCTTGGCCTTCTCGGCAGCTTCCTTCAGGCGCTGCATGGCCATGGGATCCTTCGACAGGTCGCCGCCCTCGTCGTTCTTGAACTCCTGAACAAGCCAGTCGATGATTACCTGGTCGAAGTCGTCACCGCCAAGGTGGGTGTCACCATTGGTAGAGAGCACTTCGAAGACACCGCCGCCGAATTCAAGGATTGAGATATCGAACGTACCGCCACCAAGGTCGAACACGGCAATCTTCATGTCTTTATTGGCCTTGTCAACGCCGTATGCCAGGGCGGCAGCGGTGGGCTCGTTCACAATACGCTTCACCTCGAGGCCGGCAATCTGTCCGGCTTCCTTGGTGGCCTGACGCTGAGAGTCGGAGAAGTAGGCAGGCACCGTGATGACGGCTTCCTTCACCTCTTCGCCCAGGTATTCCTCGGCTGTCTTCTTCATCTTCTGCAGCACCATGGCAGAAATTTCCTGCGGGGTGTACTTGCGGCCATCGATTTCTACGCGGGGATAGCCACCCTCGTTAACTACGTTATAAGGTACGCGCGAGATTTCCTTTTCGGTCTGCTGCCAGTTCTCGCCCATGAAACGCTTAATAGAATAAACGGTGTTCTTCGGGTTAGTGATGGCCTGACGCTTGGCGGGGTCGCCCACCTTGCGCTCGCCGTCCTTAACAAAACCTACCACTGAAGGAGTGGTGCGCTTACCTTCGCTGTTAGCGATAACTACGGGCTCGTTGCCCTCAAAAACTGCGACACAACTGTTGGTTGTACCCAGGTCAATTCCGATAATCTTACTCATAATTGTATGTATTTTATTTGTTGTTTGCTATTTGAAATATTAAACCACTGATGGAGGTGCAAATCGTGTGCCAGCATGGTTTTTCGGTGGAATGTGCCATTTTGTCTGTCAATTTGTCGCACAAAATACAAAAAAACACGGTCTGAGTCATAAAAAACGGCTTATTTTGTCCGATGTTAGTCAAAAATTTTATAACTTTGCAACGAGAGTCAAATCTAATTAAAAACAACAAACACTATGAAAATCGGTATTCCAAAAGAGATTAAGAACAATGAGAACCGCGTGGGTATGACTCCTGCGGGAGTGAGCGAACTGGTGAAGCACGGCCATGAGGTATTTGTGCAGCACACGGCAGGCGAGGGCAGCGGCTTCAGCGACGACGACTATCTGAGCGTGGGAGCCAGCATCGTGCCGACCATCGAGGAGACGTATGCCGTGGCCGATATGATTATCAAGGTGAAGGAACCCATCGAGCCGGAGTATAAGTTGGTGAAGCGCGGCCAGCTGCTGTTCACCTATTTCCATTTTGCCTGCGACCGCGAGCTCACCGAGGCCATGATTGATAGCGGCGGCGTATGCCTGGCCTACGAGACCGTGCAGCTGAACAACGGGGCGCTCCCGCTGCTCATCCCGATGAGCGAAGTGGCCGGACGCATGGCTATCGTGAACGGAGCCTACTATCTGCAGAAGACGCAGGGAGGCAAGGGAAAACTGATATGCGGCGTTCCCGGCGTGAAACCTGCCAAGGTGCTCGTGCTGGGCGGTGGCGTGGTAGGCGAGGCGGCTGCGCGCGTGGCTGCCGGAATGGGAGCCAATGTGGTGATTGCCGACATCTCGTTGCCGCGCCTGCGCCAGCTGGATATGGAACTGCCCGACAACGTGACGACGCTCTACTCATCGCGCCACAACATTGAAAAAGAACTGGCCGACGTGGACATCGTGGTGGGCTCGGTGCTGATTCCCGGCGACATCACGCCTCATCTCATCACGGCCGACATGCTGAAGAAGATGGAGCGCGGCACGGTGCTCGTGGATGTGGCCATCGACCAGGGCGGCTGTTTCGAGACTTCACGTCCGACAACGCACAGCGAGCCGGTGTACGAAATCGACGGTATCATCCACTATGCCGTGGCAAACATCCCCGGCGCTGTTCCCAACACCTCGACGATGGCCCTCACCAATGCCACGCTGAAGTATGCGCTGGCACTGGCCGACAAGGGATGGCAGCAGGCATGCCGCGAGGATCCCGCCTTGTATCGCGGACTGAACATCGTGGAAGGCAAGGTCACGTTCAAGGCCCTTGCCGATGCCTTCGGACTGCTTTTCGACCCGGTTGTTCTCTGAACCGTTCTCTCCTTTCCTAAACTACCGCCCCATGCGCTGCCGCAGTTTGTCGGCCAGCGCATGGCGGTTCACGAATATATAAGTGGTATATAGGGCGATGTATTCTTTGCTCATATACCA
>JAFWQT010000094.1 GCA_017508965.1 Prevotella sp.
CCATCGACTTGCATGCCAGCGGATACGTGACCAATCCCACCGACCCCGACAATATGATTGCCGACGTTGACCTTGACGGAAAGACCGGCGACGTGGGATTCCTGACCGAGCTGCTGCCCAAAGATGCCCTCGACGGCGTGAAAATCCCCCGCGGCATCGGGCTGAAAGGTTCCGTTAAAGCGCGCGGCAAGCGCTATCAGGCCCGCTTCGCAGCCACCGAGGGCGGCGGAAAACTGAGCGGCGACGTGGACCTGGACGCTGCCACGATGACCTATACCGCCGACTTGAAGGCCTCGAACCTGAATCCTCGCCACTTCCTGCCGTCGCTCGACGCAGGTCCCTTCACGGGCAGCGTCCAGCTGAAGGGTAGCGGTACCGACCTGCTGTCTAGGAAAACCCGCCTGCAGGCCAATGCCAATATCAGCCGTTTCCGCTTTGCAGGCTACAGTCTCGACGGCATGAAGGGAACCGCCAACATCAGTAACGGCCGCATTCATGCCAAGGTTGACAGCCGCAACCCGTTGCTGAACGGACTGATTTCCATCGACGGACTGACCAATACGAAGAACATACAGGCCACCATCGGAGCCGACCTGGCCCATGCCGACCTGCAAAAGCTGGGCATCACAGACCAGCCCCTGACCGTGAGCAGTTGTCTGCACCTGGACATTGCCACCGATATGAAGGACAACTACAGCGTGCAGGGCTATGTGAGCGACATCACCATCCGCGACAGTGCCCGCGTTTACAGGCCCGACGACGTGGCGCTCGACGTGATGATGCGCCGCGACACCACCCATGCCGTGATAGATTGCGGCGACTTCCATCTGAACGCCAATGCCCGCGGAGGCTACAAGCAGCTGATGAACCAGGCCGACCGTATGGTGAGTCAGATAAAACGCGACCTGAAGCAGCGCAGGATAGACCTGGCAGCCCTGCGGAGTACGCTGCCCATGGCCACCGTGAACATGACGACCGGCAACAGCAACTTCATCGTGAAGATGCTGGAGCGGCAGGGCATCTCGTTCCGCGATGCCGATATCGACCTCGCTTCGTCGCCCCTGACGGGAATCAACGGCAACGTGGCCATCAACAAACTGAATGCCGACAGCATCCTGATAGACACCGTGAGGTTCTATATCCAGACCGACAGCACCCACATGACCTATCGCGGACAGATACAGAACAATCCCGGACATCCGCAATATGTGTTCAACGCGCTCTTCGACGGCTATCTGCTCGACAACGCAACGGGAGTCAACCTGACGCTGTTCGACGAGAAGGAACGCACGGGCGTGAAGCTCGGAGCCGTGGCAGAGGCCCTCGACAGCGGACTGGTGGCGCGGTTGCTGACCGACGACCCCATACTGGGCTACAAGAAATTCAAGGTGAACGAAGACAACTATATTTACCTGGGCGACGACAAGCGAATATCGGCAAAGATAGACCTGCAGGCCAGCGACGGGCAGGGCATACAGATTTATACCAACGACGAAAACCAGGAAGCCTTGCAAGACCTCACCGCAAGCCTCCATCGCTTCGATTTGGAGCAGGTGCTCTCGGTGGTGCCTTATGCCCCCGACATTACCGGAATCATGAACGGCGACTTCCACATCATTCAGGATGAGCACGACACTTCGGTATCGTCGTCGCTTTCGATAGACAAGCTTACCTTCGAGCGTAATCCCATGGGCAATCTATCTTCAGAGTTCGTGTATATCCCGAAGGGCGACGGTACCCACTATGTTGACGGCATTCTCTTTAAGGACGAGGCCGAGGTGGGCACCATTGTCGGTACCTACAACCCGAAGGGTAAGGGCGACCTCGACGCCACTTTGTCGCTGAAGCACCTTCCGCTCTCGCTGGCCAACGGTTTCATTCCCGACCAGATAATCGGTTTCCAGGGTTATGCCGAAGGCGACCTCTCGGTGAAGGGTTCGCTCGACAGTCCGCAGGTGAACGGACAGGTCGACCTCGACAGCTGTTACCTGGTGAGCGAGCCCTATGGCATGGCCCCTGCGTTTCAGCAATGAACCCGTACGCATCGTGGGCAGTCACCTGACGCTGAAAGACTATCTGCTTTATGCCTACAACGATAATCCCATCCGGGTGAACGGTACCGTTGACTTCTCGAATCTCGACCAGATGGCGATGGACCTGCGTATGGTAGGCCGCAACGTGCAGGTTATCAAGGCAAAGGAAACGCCCAAGAGCATTGTCTACGGAAAGGCATTCGTGAATTTCCTGGCCAGTCTGAGGGGTAATGTCGATAAGTTGCGTATGCGCGGAAGGCTCGACGTGCTCTCATCGACCGATATGAGCTACGTGCTGCGCGACTCACCGCTGACCACCGACAACCAGATGGACGAGCTGGTGAAGTTCACCGACTTCACCGACACCACCTCGACGGTCGTCAGCCGTCCAAGTCCCAGCGGATTTGAGATGGACATGACCATCGACGTTTCAAGCGGCGCCCACATCATGGCCTATCTGAATGCCGACCATTCAAACTTCGTCGACCTCATGGGCGGCGGCACCTTGCGCATGCAATATAATAATGTGGACGAGCTGCAGCTGCGCGGAAAGTATACGCTCAACAACGGCGAGATGAAATACTCGCTGCCCATCATCCCGCTGAAGACCTTCACCATCAAGGAAGGCAGCTATATTGAGTTCACCGGCGACCCCATGAACCCGCGGCTTAACATCACGGCAACGGAGATAGTGAAGGCGCCCGTGTCGAACGACCAGGGAATAGGGGAGAGCAAGACCTTCGAGTGCGGCGTGGTAATCACCAAGACGCTTAACGACATGGGCCTTGAGTTCATCCTGGATGCCGAGGACCAGCAGTTGCAGGAAGAGCTGCAGAGCATGGGCGCCGAGCACAGGGGCAAGCTGGCTGTATCGCTGCTGGCCACCGGAATGTATATGGCCGACGGCAACACCAACTCGTTCTCGATGAACTCCGCATTGAGCGCATTCCTGAACAGTCAGATAAACAACATCACGGGCAAGGCCCTTCGCACGCTCGACCTCTCTTTGGGCATCGACAATTCGATGGATGCCGCGGGCAATTCCCACATGGACTATTCCTTCCGTTTTGCCAAGCGCTTCTGGAACAACCGCCTGAAAGTGTCGGTGGGAGGAAAGGTAAGCTCGGGCAGCGAAATCAACGACCAGAACAAATCGTTCTTTGATAATTTCGACTTGGAGTACCGTCTCGACGATACTGCCAATAAATACATAACAGGATTCTATAAGAATAATGTCTACGACTGGCTGGAAGGCTACACCCAGCAATATGGCGTGGGCTTCACCTGGAGGCGCACCCTGCAGACGCTGGGCGACATCTTCAAGTTCAAGGAAGAGCGGCCGCTCATGCGCACGAGTTCCTCAACGACAGAGAACAGGACCGTAGCGCCAGCAGATTCTACGGAACGGGAAAAGACCAGAAAAACAGAACAGGAGTGATGGAGAATATGAAGAAATGTATATCCATAATGGCATTAGGGCTTCTGCTGACAGCTTGCAGCACTACGGAAGGCGTGCCCGAGGGCGACCAGCTCTATACGGGTCTCACCAAGATAACGTACGAGAACTATGAGCCCTGCGACCATGCCGACCTGATGAAGGAAGAGATGGAGAACTCGCTTGCGACTGCTCCTAACGGAGCCTTGTTCGGCAGTTCGCGTTTCCGTTTTCCGCTCCCCATGAATCTGCTGATTTGGAATGCTTACCATAAGTCGGAGACCAGCTTCGGCAAGTGGATGGCCTCTTCGTTTGGCAAGGAGCCGGTGCTGATGAGCCGCGTGAATCCCGAGCTGCGCGCCACGGTGGCCCGCTCGGTGCTGCGTTCCCACGGCTATTTCAACGGCAACGTGACCCATCAGGTGGTTCAGACCAAGAATCCCAAGAAGGCAAAAATAGGCTATACGGTCAACATGGGCCATTTGTGGACCCTAGACTCCATCTCCTATCTGGGATTCCCCTATGGCTGCGACACGCTCATCAGCCAGACGCTCGACAATGCCAGGATTCATCGCGGCGACCCGCTCGACGTCACCACGCTCAACGAAGAGCGCGAGCGCATTTCCAATTTGCTTCGCACCAACGGGTATTTTTACTACCAGCCCACCTACAGCTATTATCTTGCCGACACGCTGGCCGTGCCGGGCAAGGCCCAGCTGCGCTTCCAGATGTCGGACGATGTTCCCGACGCTGCCCGCCGCCAATGGTATATAGGCAAGGTGAACGTTGAGTTCCGCCGTCGCATGAGGGAACAGCTCGACAGCGTCCGCCAGCTGCGTAACCTGTCGATTGCCTTCAACGGCAAGCGTCCTCCCATCCGTCCGCGAGTAGTGCTTTCCAATTTGCGGCTGCGCCCGCGTCAGATGTACAGCTACGAAAGACATCTGGAATCCATCGAGAAGGTGAATGCCATGGGTATCTACAGCATGGTTGATTTCCAGTTCACCCCGCGCGACAGCACCCCCGAATGTGATACGCTCGACTTGAAGCTGAGCTGTGTTTTCGAAAAGCCTTACGACTTCTATGTGGAGACCCGTGCAACGGGCAGCAGCGTGGGACGTTTGGGACCTGAGGTCGTGGTCGGTCTTTCCAAGCGTAATGCCTTACGCGGAGGCGAGAAGTTCGATGTGTCGCTTCACGGCTCATACGCCTGGCAGCTAAACGGCGGCAGCAACAACTATTACGAATACGGATTCGAGACCTCGCTGGAGTTTCCCCGTTTAGTGGCGCCGTTCTTTGGCGGTAATCGTCCGGCTCGTAGGAGCGGCGGCACCCGGCGTCGGCCCCGCCGTTTCTTCTCCACGCCCACCACGCTGGCGCGCATCAGCAACAATGTGATTAACCGTCCGGGTTATTTCAACATGAACACCATAGCGGCAGAGTGGACCTATAAGTGGCAGACTTCGGCCACCAGCCGCTTCCAGTTTAGTCCTCTCACCTTGCAGTACCAGTTCAAGAACAGAATGTCCGACGAGTTTAACGTCCTGAGGGATTCGTTGATGTTCATCAACCTGATGATGGAAGACAAGCTGGTGCCTCAGATGCGCTTCACCTATACATATAGCAGTCCGGCCAACTATCGTAACCCCATCAACTGGGAAACCACTATTTCTGAGGCTGGTAATCTGACTTCGCTGGGAATGATGGCCTTCGGAAAGAAATGGAACGAAAAGAACAAGAAACTCTACAAGACTTCTTATTCGCAGTTCCTGAAACTGGAAACCGATTTCACAAAGACCTGGAGTCTGGACGAATATTCCTCGCTGGTGGCTCACCTGAACCTGGGCGTGATGTACTCGTACGGCAATAGCTACAAAGATACGGCTCCATTTACAGAGTATTTTTACGTAGGAGGTGCCTCCAGCCTGCGCGGCTGGCCAGCGCGCTATATCGGTCCCGGTGATTTCACGCTCGACTTCGACAACCGTTCGATGCGCTTTATCCGCATCGGTACCATCAAGGCTATGGCTAATCTGGAATACCGTCCCCGATTGTTCGGTAATCTTTACGGCGCAGTATTCCTCGATGCCGGTAATGTGTGGCTGCACGAGAGTCTTCTCAATAATACCTTTGGAAACTTTGATGATATCGAAGCGGCTGAAGTTCCGGAAACGAATCCCGCCGAGCTGGATGATGAAACAGTAGACAAAGTTGTAGGGTTCCTTTCTTCTTTGGATCATGGAGACATTCGAACTAGCAGGCTGGGCAACGACTTTGCCTTGAATACGGGCTTAGGCCTACGCTACGACTTGGGCTTCATCACCTTGCGCCTGGACTGGGGACTCGGACTCCATCTGCCTTACCAGACAGGTCGCTCGGGCTATTTCAATGCCGATACGTTCGGGCGCGACCAGACGCTCCATTTTGCCGTGGGCATGCCGTTCTAAACTATTTTGGGAAAATACTTGGACGTTTCACGGAAAACGACTATCTTTGCACACATATATTTTAACCTAATTATAAAACAAGCAAATATGAAACCAACGCTTTTCTTATTGGCAGCAGGCATGGGCAGCCGCTATGGCGGCCTGAAGCAGCTCGACGGGCTGGGACCCAACGGTGAGACAATCATGGACTATTCCATCTACGATGCCATCCAGGCAGGATTCGGCAAGGTGGTGTGGGTAATCCGTAAGGATTTCGAAGAGCAGTTCCGCACACAGATACTTTCCAAGTATGAGGACAAAATCAAGTGCGAGCTCTGTTTCCAGGGTATCGATGCGCTGCCCGAAGGCTTTTCTGTTCCCGAAGGCCGCGTGAAGCCATGGGGCACCAATCACGCCGTGCTGATGGGCAAGGATGTCATCAAGGAACCTTTCTGCGTCATCAACTGTGATGATTTCTACAACCGCGACGCCTTCATGGTGATCGGCAAGTTCCTTTCTGAGCTGCCCGAAGGCTCAAAGAATGCATACGCCATGGTTGGATTCCGCGTAGGCAACACGCTGAGCGAGAACGGTACCGTGGCCCGCGGCATTTGCTCAAAGGACGAACAGGGCAATCTGACCACCGTGGTGGAGCGCACCGAGATTGTGCGTTGTGCCGAGGATGGTTCCAATGCCGGAGCTGCCAACGAGGAAATCCGCTATAAGGACGAGCAGGGCAATTGGGTGGCAGTAGATGAGAAGACACCCGTGAGCATGAACATGTGGGGCTTCACCCCCGACTATTTCGACTATAGCGAGGATTATTTCAAGGAGTTCCTCAGCGACCCCAAGAACATGGAGAACCTGAAGGCAGAGTTCTTCATCCCGCTGATGGTCAATAAACTCATCAACGAGGGAACGGCTACCGTCCAGGTGCTCGACACCACCAGCAAGTGGTTCGGCGTTACCTATGCAGCCGACCGTCAGGGAACTGTCGACCGCATCCAGTCGCTCATCGACGACGGCACCTATCCCGCAAAACTATTCTGAGCGTTTCCCCATCCATAATCTAAGCGTGTCGGTGGCTGCTCCGATTGGGAGTTGCTGCTGATGCGCTCTTTTTTGAAAAATAATCCGCAAAACCTGCGGGTATTGCCGTTTATTTTTTGTATCTTTGCTCCCCGTATGAATATTGATCTCCTGAATTTTGAAGAAGTAGGGCAGCTGCTGGCACTCATCGAAGAGTCGGCACATATCGTCATCTGCGCTCATCGCAGTCCCGACGGCGACGCTTTGGGTTCTTCGCTTGGACTGGCGGGTTATCTGCGCAGTCAGGGCAAGGAGCCTGTGGTCTGCGTGCCCGATATGTTCCCTGATTTCCTGCAGTGGCTGCCTGGCGCACAGGCAATAATACGTTTCGACAAGCGTCCCGACGAAGTGAGAAAGCTGATGGCCGAGGCCGACCTGATTTTCTGTCTTGACTTCGGACAGCCCGACCGTCTGGGCGATATGGCTCCGGCGCTTACCGAGAGTCCTGCCCCGCGTGTCGTCATCGACCATCATCCTTCGCCTGAAATGGATTCTGTACTGATGGTGAATCGTCCGCAGATGAGCAGCACCAGCGAAATGGTGTTCCGCGTCATCTGGCAAATGGGCGGTTTCGAACAGCTCACCCAGCAGGATGCCGCCTGCATCTATTGCGGCATGATGACCGATACCGGCGGTTTTACCTATAACTCCAGCAACCCCGACCTGTTCTTCATCATCTCGCAGCTGCTCACCAAAGGCATCAACAAAGACAAAATTTATCGCAACGTCTATAACAATTATTCCGAGTCGCGGCTCCGCTTGATGGGCTATGTGATGTATCAGAAACTGGTTGTGGTGCCCGAGAAGCATGCCGCCTACTATGTGCTCACTCGCCGCGACCTGCAGAAATTCCACTTCATGAAAGGCGATGCCGAGGGTCTGGTTAATATGCCGCTGCAGATTAAGGGCGTCAAGCTGAGCATCTCGCTGCGGCAGGATACCGAGCACGACCGTCTGGTGTGGGTCAGCCTGCGCAGCGTCGACGATTTCTCGTGCACCAAGATTGCCCAGAAGTATTTCAATGGCGGCGGTCACCTGAATGCCTCGGGCGGACGGCTGAACTGTTCCATCAAGGAAGCCGAGTTCATTGTGCAGCGAGCAATCACAGAACTTCAGTTCTGACGCGTTAAAAAA
>JAFWQT010000095.1 GCA_017508965.1 Prevotella sp.
GTGTCGGCTATAAATTCTGATCTTTGTTTCGGACTGACACGGAGTACTATGGATTGTTTTGTTTTCCGTGTTGTTCTGTGTTAGTCCGCTGTCTTTCTTAGACACGGAAAGTCAAAGGTTGTTGTACTTTCCGTGCTTTTTTATACATTTCTTTCCCCCCGCTCGATGGTCATTTTGGCGAAAAAACGTTCGCTGAACTTGGAAAAGTGGTTAGCAGCAGGTCGGATATGATTAAAAAAACGGTGAAAGTGCAGGCTTTTCACCGTTTTTTTTAATATCTTTGCATCCAAATTGTATATTTAATGAGCAACAACAATGAATTTGTGCGCCGGGTGGCCGAACAGAAATATGAGTTCGGATTCACCACCGACGTACATACCGAAATCATAGAGAAGGGTCTGAACGAGGAAGTCGTCAGGCTGATCTCTGCCAAAAAAGGCGAGCCAGAGTGGATGCTGGACTTCCGACTCCGCGCCTTCCGTTATTGGCAGGAACAAAAGGAACCTACGTGGGGACACGTTCACGTGCCGCCCATCGACTATCAGGCCATCAGCTACTATGCCGACCCTATGGCCAAGAAACCCAAAGGCGACGGCAAGATTGACCCCGAGCTGGAGAAAACGTTCGACAAACTGGGCATTCCGTTGGAAGAGCGGTTGGCCCTGAGCGGCAACACCGCCGTGGATGCCATCATGGACTCGGTGAGCGTGAAAACCACTTTCAAGGAAAAACTGGCCGAGAAGGGTATTATCTTCTGCAGCATTGGCGATGCCATCAAGCAGCACCCCGATCTGGTGCGCCAGTATCTGGGCACGGTGGTACCCTATCGCGACAATTTCTTTGCCGCTCTCAATTCTGCCGTGTTCAGCGACGGCTCGTTTGTGTATATCCCCAAGGGTGTGCGCTGTCCCATGGAACTGAGCAGCTATTTCCGCATCAACGCCCGCAACACGGGTCAGTTTGAGCGCACACTTATCATTGCCGACGACGACTCATACGTGAGTTATCTGGAAGGTTGCACCGCCCCGATGCGCGACGAGAACCAGTTGCATGCCGCCATTGTTGAGATTATTGTCAACAACCGTGCCGAGGTGAAATACTCCACCGTGCAGAACTGGTATCCTGGCGATGAACACGGCAAGGGCGGAGTGCTCAATCTGGTGACCAAGCGCGGCGACCTTCGCGGCGAACGCTCGAAACTGTCGTGGACGCAGGTGGAAACGGGCTCGGCCATCACGTGGAAATATCCCTCGTGCGTGCTGCGAGGCGACGATTCGGTGGCCGAGTTCTACTCGGTAGCCGTTACCAACAACTACCAGGAGGCCGACACGGGCACCAAGATGATTCACATTGGCAAGAACACACGCAGCACCATTATCTCGAAAGGCATCAGTGCCGGCCACTCGCAAAACAGCTACCGCGGACTGGTGCGCGCCACGGCTAATGCCGACAATGCCCGCAACTACTCCAGCTGCGACTCCCTGCTGCTGGGCTCGGATTGCGGCGCCCACACGTTCCCCTATATAGACGTACACAACCCGACGGCGATTTTCGAGCACGAGGCTACTACGTCGAAAATCTCTGAAGACCAGCTTTTCTATTGCAACCAGCGCGGCATTCCTACCGAGCAGGCCGTCGGCCTAATTGTGAACGGCTACGCCAAGGAAGTGCTCAACAAACTGCCCATGGAGTTTGCCGTTGAGGCGCAGAAGCTGTTGTCGGTTTCGCTCGAAGGCACTGTGGGATGATGCTTTCTTATATCTTCCGATGTTATTTCACTCGTGCCATTCTTTGCGTGCGTAAAGCCTTGCACTGCTCAATCAATTGCACCTTAGGCTTCTCCGAAGGTACTTGCGCTCTAAAAAACAAAAAGAAAATGGTCTTTCTTTTTTGTTTTTTACTCACTAAATTGTACCTTTGCAGTGATTAAAGAAAACAGACAAATTACTTTGTTGATTATGAAACGTTTATTGATATTTGTTTTTGCCATTGTTACTGCAAGTCTGATGAAAGCAGAAACAACAGGCACTGAAGAAAGTGCAGACTGGACAGCAGGCGAAGTACGCAGTGCCTTGATTAGCGAGCCTCTGAAGTTGAGTGCGCCGAGCATGGAGTGGGAGACTGTCGCTAAAAAGCCTCTTGGTCGTATCCTGACTACAAGAGGCCCCAAATTGGAGGTAAGAATGCTTCCATCGGTGACGACGAATGCCGCTGAAAGCATGGCCACTGAGAAATATCAGCTGACATGGATGCGCACAAACGAAGGGGTGAAGCCTTTCAAGGTGATGGACGACCTGACATTCGTGGGCGTGCCGCTGTTCGTTGCAGGTATGATTGCCAAGAGCGAGAAAAAATCGTTCAGGCAGAACACAAAGGACAACAAACACACGCTGATTACCGATTTCAAGACAAGTATTGACGACTACTCGCAGTTCTTCGGACCGGTGATGACCACGGGCCTGAAGATTGCTGGTGTGGAAGGCCGCAGCGACTGGGGACGTTACTTAGCTTCCACCGCATTGTCGTATGGTATTATGGCGGGCTTTGTGAACTCCATCAAATACACGGCGAAGGAGATGCGCCCCGACGGCTCTACTGCCAACTCGTGGCCGAGCGGACACACGGCAACAGCCTTCGTGGGAGCCACCATCCTGCACAAGGAGTATGGGTTGACACGCTCGCCGTGGTATTCGGTGGCAGGCTACGGTGTAGCTACGGCCACGGGTGTGATGCGTGTGCTGAACAACCGCCACTGGGTGAGCGATGTGCTCAGTGGTGCGGGCATTGGCATCATGTCGGGCGAACTGGCCTACGCCATCAGCGACTGGCTGTTTAAAGGGCGCGGCCTGCTGCGTGGCGACATCAGTGGCAATAAAAGCATCATCGACAACCCGTCGTTCTTCTCAGTGTCGATGGGTATTGGCTTCGGTTCCAGCAATCTGGACTTCAACATGGAAAAACTTGAACTGACCGACTTCGACGGCGACAATGTGCTTAATCTCAGGTTCGGTGCCTCCACGGCCGTGGGGGCCGAGGGTGCCTATTTCTTCAATAAGTACGTTGGCGTAGGCGGACGTTTGCGTGTGAACAGCTCGCCTATTAAGGGATGGGATGGTATTGAGAGCTATGCGTGGAACGATCTTGTGGAGTCCCTTTATGGCGATGACTACAAATCGGACGCCGAATTTCGCCGCTTCATCGACGGTGACGGTATGTACCTCATGGAAGATGCCTACTTTACCATTAAGAGTGACCATCTGACAGAGTTTTCGGCCGATTTGGGCGTTTACTTCAACCTGCCGCTTTCCAAACGATTTGCACTTGGCTCGAAACTGCTCGTTGGACGCAGCATCATGCAGGAGGTTGACCTCAATGCCACCGTCACAGGATGCAAGCGCGAATTGAGCATTGAGTATTTCATGGACGAAATGAAAGACAATGTGCTCTTCAAGGCGACACCTAAATCAGACAAATATAACGCGGAGTTTGATTACTTTACCCTGGGAGGAAACAACACGATGAAGTTTGGTACGGGCCTCTCGCTCACATACGCCTATAAGGAGAATTACGCGTGGAGGCTGTTCCTCGACTACGACTTTTCGAGGAAGACCTACACCATGACCTATAATCCCGTACCATTCGTGTTAGAAGCTATTGACCTGTCAATGGGCGAGGAATCTGTTCCTATGATTAACCTGCTCGAGCCCGGAGACTTGGAGTCGTTTAACGAGATACAACACATGAAGAAGAATCGCCATACGTTTATCCTGGGCGGTTCGTTTACGATTTCATTCTAACGATTGTTGTGCATGAGATTCATCTCGAAAAGCATCAGCGACGGCCACTCGCAGAACTGTTAGCGCTGACTGGTGCGCGCCACGGCCAATGCTGACAACGCCCGCAGCTACTCCAGCTGCGACTCGCTGCTGCTGGAGATGAAAGAGAAATGATAAAGATTGAAGATAAAAGAAAATAAACTTTAGATAAAGGTGTTAGAAGTACGCAATTTGCATGCCAAAATTGGCGAAAAAGAGATTTTGAAGGGCATCAACCTCGTGATAAACGATGGCGAGACCCATGCCATTATGGGACCTAACGGCTCGGGCAAGAGTACGCTGAGCGCTGTGCTGGTTGGCAACCCGTTGTATGAGGTCACCGAGGGCGAGGCATTTTTCAACGGCAAGAACCTATTCGACATGAAGCCCGAAGAGCGTGCGCACGAAGGGCTGTTTCTTTCGTTTCAGTATCCGGTAGAGATTCCGGGCGTATCGATGACCAATTTCATGCGTGCTGCCATCAACGAGAAACGAAAGTTTCAAGGGCTGGAACCGATGAATGCGGCAGAGTTCCTGAAACTGATGCGCGAGAAGCGTAAGATTGTGGAGCTCGACTCGAAGCTGGCCAACCGTTCGGTGAACGAAGGCTTCAGTGGTGGCGAGAAAAAGCGCAACGAGATTTTCCAGATGGCTATGCTCGAGCCTAAACTCAGCATTCTCGACGAAACCGACTCGGGACTCGATGTCGATGCCATGCGCATTGTGGCCGAGGGTGTGAACAAACTGCAACGGCCCGACACCTCATGCATCGTCATTACCCACTACGACCGTCTGCTCGAAATGATTCGTCCTCAGTATGTGCATGTGCTCTACAAAGGACGAATGGTGAAGACAGGCGGCCCCGAATTGGCCCGTCAGATTCAGGAGCACGGTTACGACTGGATAAAAGAAGAAATCGGCGAAGAGTAATTGTTAATTGACAATTGATAATTGATAATTGACAATTGGCGAATGAAAGTTTACAGTTCTCAGTTATGAATAGTGAGCAACAATATATAGAACTCTACGAGCAGGCGCGGCAGATGATTTTCGGTCACGCCACTGAGCCGATGAATGCTGTTCGCGACCAGGCTTTCGAGGATTTCAAGGCGCAGGGGTTCCCCACGAAAAAGGTGGAGCGTTACAAATACACCGACATGCAGAAACTCTTCGAGCCCGACTACGGCGTGAACCTCAACCGCTACGAAATAGCCGTTGACCCTTATGAGGCATTTCGTTGTGACGTTCCCAACCTGAGCACCTCGCTCTATTTTGTGGTGAACGACTCTTTCTATAACCAAGCCTTGCCCAAGAGTCATTTGCCCGAGGGTGTCGTTGTAGGGTCGATGCGCGAGCACAACGAAATAGTGAGCAACTATTACGCCCGCCTGGCCAAAACTAGCGAAGATGCGGTAACAGCGCTCAACACCATGCTGGCCCAAGACGGACTGCTGGTGTATGTGCCTCGGGGAGTGAAGGTTGACCGCGCCATTCAGGTTATCAACATTCTGAAGGCTCCGCCACAAAACGCCCAGCGCGCGGTGACCGACATGATGGTCAACCGCAGGGTGCTCATTGTGGTGGAAGAAGGAGCCGAAGTGAAAATCCTCTTCTGCGACCATACTGCCGACGACCGCAACTTCCTTACCACCCAGGTCATCGAGGCTTATGCCGGTGCCAATGCCTCGCTCGACCTTTACTGTCTGGAGGAAACCCACAATAAGAATGTGCGTGTGAGCAACGTGTATATCGACCAGCAACGCGACAGCCGCGTATGCCACAACGTCATCACCCTGCACAACGGCATCACCCGCAACCGGCTCGACCTCTCGCTCAGTGGCGAAGGGGCAGAGTGCTATTGCAGCGGTTGCGTGATAGCCGACAAGCGGCAGCATGTGGATAACAACACGCTTGTCACTCACCGCGTGCCCCACTGCACCAGCAGCGAGCTCTACAAGTACGTGCTTGACGAGCAGGCCACGGGGGCCTTTGCTGGAAAAATGTTGGTGGAGCACGGTGCTCAGAAGACCGTGTCGCAAATGACCAACCAAAACCTCTGCGCCACCAGCGAGGCCCGCATGTTCACCCAGCCCATGCTCGAAATCTATGCCGACGACGTGAAGTGTGCCCATGGTTCTACCGTGGGTCAGCTCAACGACGCGGCCATGTTCTACATGCGGCAGCGCGGCATCAGCGAGCACGAAGCCAAGGTGCTGCTGCAGAACGCTTTCATCAACGAAGTCATCGACCAGATGAAGCTCGAGCCTCTGCGCGACCGGCTCCACTATCTGGTGGAAAAGCGTTTCCGCGGCGAGCTGAGCAAATGCAAGGGCTGTAAGCTGTGTAAATGAGAAGTAAGCGGACAAATATCTGGTGAAGAACAAAAAAGGAGTGGAGTAGGGGTTTAATAGTATTGAGTAATAAAGGCCTAGAAAAATCAACTTAACGTAAATGAAAAACTATTTATTCACAGTAATGATGTTGTTGACAACAATGTCTTTACAAGCGCAATCTTTCTGCGGCGTACACAAGTACGACGGGGAGCACAAGAACGAAGGCACAGGCTACGTGATAAGCGGTTACAACGTAGTGTCGGGTGCTTTCGTGGGAGTAGAGCTCTCCTATAAGCGCCATCTCACCGACCGCTGGCATGTGAGCTCCAACGGCCAGCTGCAGTTCGGCAAGCAGATCTATTCCATCGGGATAGAGGGTGGCTACAGGCTGCCTTGGGGCTTCTCAGATTTCTATTTTGAGGGTCGTGCCATAGCCAACCGCTACAACCGATGGCAGACCAACGAGAAAATCTACAATCTCTCCGTTGCGTGGGAAACACCCTATATCCACCTGCGCCTGGGAGAATCGTACATTCACTATCAATTCCACGACGACGGCTATTCTGAGCCGCTCACCATGACCTTCGGTACCGGCGTGACAATTCGTCCCCGCTGGCACCCGTGGAACATCGGACTCTTCTTCCGCAATTACGATGAGTTCTACTACGAAAACTGGAATATCAACTGGGGCTTGCAGTTCTATGCCCAACTGCGTCAGCAGATGATGCTTTTCGGCGAGTTCACCGTGCGCCCGGCAGGCAGTATCAGCCAGTTGGCCAGTAAATACGAGACAACGGGAAGGTTAGGAATCAAATACGTTTGGTAATCATGAAGACAAGAATCAAAACATACGCGTTGGCCATTCTGGCCTTGGCAGGTCTGGTTTCCTGCGAGAAAGTAAGTCCCATAGGTGTGCTCGTCTCGGGTACGGCCGTTGAGGACCGTGTGGAAATGTCACATAGTTATTATTCCACTTATAAAGGCGATTACAGGGAGCACTTGGCCCCTTCTGGCGAATACTCCTTCCTGGTGGGCGCCGACAGCCATCTCACCTCCGACTTGGGGCGCATGCAAGAGATGCTGCAGAATGGACTCGACCACGACGACTTGATGTATTGCCACTTGGGCGACATTGCCGACACAAAGGCAGAATATTACATCAATCTGGGCACGCTGATTGACGAGTACAAGTGGAGATATGCCAGGAAATACTATAAGGAAATATATGTGGGAGAAGAAGATGGCGAATGGGAACGTGAGGACAGGTCTAATTATATTTATGAGGACACAGTCAATAATAGTATATACACTGTCGATGATATTCCTTTCCCATTCTATCCTGTTGTGGGCAACCACGACATTACCCACAACGGCTGGGCACTCTGGTCGAACCTCTTTCATTCGTCGTTCTACGATGTTTACGTTACTGTGGGAGAGGAACAGAACATTGTGGACCATTTCATCTTTCTCGACACAGCCAGCGGCACCCTTGGCAAGAAGCAGGTGGAGCTGATAGAAGAAGACGCGCTTTTCAGCAAGGAACTTGAGGAGTTTGGCCTGAAGATGCGTCACACGTTTGTGTTTACCCACACCAACCTGTTCCGCCCGTCGTCCATGCAGTTTGCCTCGACATTTGCCCGCGAGGAGACTTTCTTCCTGCTCAAGCAGTTCGAAAAATGGAATGTTCATACGGTGTTCTATGGTCATGTGCACAAGTGGGACGAGCGCGACTACGCAGGTGTTAAGCACATTACGCTCGATTCCATGAGCGAGCGCAACAGCCCCGGCCCCGGCGACTATCTGCTGCGTGTGCATGTCAAAGCCGACGGCACCGTGAGCTACGAGAAAGTGAGAATGAACTATGTTGCCCCATAGCCCTATGCCAATGCCATGTACGACCTGCAAGCAATAAGAGCCGATTTTCCCATTCTTTCGCGCCGGGTATATGATCGTCCGCTGGTCTATCTCGACAATGCGGCCACCACGCAGAAACCCCTCTGCGTGCTCGACGCCATGCGCGAGGAGTATCTCAACGCCAATGCCAATGTTCACCGTGGCGTTCACTACCTTTCGCAGCGCGCCACCGACCTGCACGAGGCTGCCCGCGAAACGGTGCGCTCTTTCATCAACGCCCGCAAGACCGAGGAGATCGTCTTCACCCGCGGCACCACCGAGGCCATCAACCTGGTGGCCAGCTCGTTCTGCCAGAGCCAGATGAAGCCGGGCGACGAAATCCTCGTCAGCGACATGGAGCACCACTCCAACATTGTGCCTTGGCAGCTGCAGGCGCAGCAGCGGGGCATCGTGGTTCGCCACCTGCCCATCACCGATGACGGCCGGCTCTGCTGTGACTCAGGTCCCCTTTGCTGCGACACTGATTCCCTTTGCTGCGACTCAGTCGCAGCCTACCTGACAGAAAAAACCAAGCTGCTAAGCATCACCCATGTGAGCAACGTGCTGGGCACGGTGAACCCCGTGGCCGAACTTGTGCGCATGGCCCATGAGCGCGGCATTCCCGTCTTAATAGACGGTGCGCAGGGCGCGCCCCACACGCGCATCGACGTGCAGGCCCTGGACTGCGACTTCTATGCTTTCAGCGGTCACAAGATGTATGGTCCCACGGGCATTGGTGTGCTTTATGGTAAGGAAGAGTGGCTCGACCGCCTTCCCCCCTATCAGGGTGGTGGCGAAATGATCGACAAAGTCACTTGGGAGCGCACCACCTTCGAGCGGCTGCCCTTCAAGTTCGAGGCCGGTACGCCCGACTATGTGGCTACCCACGGACTTGCCACCGCCATCGGCTATATCAGTTCTGTTGGCTTTGATAGCATAGAAGCCCATGAGCGCGAGCTCACCCGTTACTGCATGCAACAGCTGCAAACCATCGACGGACTACACATCTACGGATGCCCCCTCCCCACTTCGCCTCTCGAAGAGAAGACGTGGAACCACGATGCCGTCGTCTCGTTCAACGTGTCGTCACCCAGCGGGGAAAGCATCCACCATCTGGACATCGGCACCCTGCTCGACCGCCTTGGCATCGCCGTGCGCACTGGCCATCACTGCGCCCAGCCCTTGATGCAGCGGCTGGGTATCAGCGGCACCGTGCGCGCCTCGTTCGCCCTTTACAACACGAAAGAGGAAATCGACGCGCTGGTAGCGGCTGTCCGACGCGTGGCAGCCATGTTCTGACATCGTATGCGCCATTATAATATAATGTACGCGCGTACTATTATATTTTATAGGCGGGCCTGCAACCTGATGAACAAAGGTTGCTGGCCCGCTTTCGGTTTGCTTTTGCTCAGAGGCTGTGCTTGCACACTCTGACGCTCCAGCCAAACCATAGTGCGAACGCGGCCCGCAACAGCAGCGGACATTCGGCCGGCAAAGCTGCCAATACGAATGCCACCTGTGCCTGCACCAAGAGCAGCGTCTGCCGCAGGTCGATGGGGCGTTCCAGTACACGCGAGTAGTATTGGCAGAGAGGGGTGATGGATTTCTTCATTGTTTCTGTCATTCTTTTAAAGGTTAATAAGGACGATTGCACAGCCTCCGACATCCAAGCCGAAACTTTCGATGGCCATGCAGATACCTTTGGTTGCCATGCAGACCTTTCCGATTGCCATGTGGAAGCTTTCGAAGCCATAATTATTTGTTGTTTCATATTCATGGGTTTCATTGTTTTGGGTTCTTTTCTATAGATTATTTTGTTTTCTGCTGCAAAGAAATCGCGGTTTTGTGCACAATATGTTCACAAACCGAAATATTTCTGTTAAATCTTTCCCTTTTTCAATCATTTTAACGCTTTTGCACAGAACTGCCCCATGAGTTGCGAGACTATTACCGTGAGTTACGAAAATAATGTCGTGAGTTACGGGATTATTATCGTGAGTTATGAGAATATTACCGTGAGTTACGAAAATATCTCGCGACGTTACGCCAAAATTTTCTAGAAAATTTTGTGTTATTACCGTAGATGATTCTCGCATCGTTTTGTTTCCCCAAATTCTGCTCCGATAAAACTGCCATAAATGCAGACAATAATTCATCGGTGCTTTCGTTTTTCTAGAAAAAGGGTGGATTTCGTTTCCCCTCTCTTCAAGATGAGAGAAATCTATCTGCTCGAAATCTCCCCTCCCCTCAAGGGGAGGGGTTGGGGGTGGGGTCTGTAATCATCCTTTCTATCGTTCACGTAACTACATTTCACTATGCACTACCATTCTGCCGAGGCAAATTCCTCAGACCAAAAAACTCTTCGCAAAATGCTCAGAAACCATTCTACCCCAGAAGAGACTATTCTCTGGAAGGCACTAAGAGGGCGCGGTGCAGGTGGATTTAAATTCAGGCGACAGCAAGGAATAGGGAATTATATTCTCGATTTTTATTGCCCTGAGCTGAAACTGTGCGTGGAAGTGGATGGCAGTTCTCACGATCTCAAGTATGCTGACGATGAACTGCGCACCAGTTTTCTTCGTGAGCAGGGGATAGTGGTGATAAGATTCACTAATGAGATGGTGAGGATGAATCCCTTGGGCGTGGTGGAAGAGATTGTAGGTGTGGCGAGGAAGATAAAGGACGGCTTAGCTGATGGGTCGCGTATAGAAGGAGGTGAAGAGGCTGGTAAAGAGGAAATTGCTGAGGCTGTTTCTGGTGTGACGGGGTGAGATTTTTTAGTTACAGACCCCACCCCCAACCCCTCCCCTTGAGGGGAGGGGAGACTCCGCGCAGGAATCTTTCTCCTATCTTGAGGGGAGGGGAGACTCCGCGCAGGAAGCTTTCTCCCGCCTTGAGGGGAGGGGAGACTCCGCGCTGGAAGCTTTCTCCTATCTTGAGGGGAGGGGAGATTCCAGGCTGGAAGTTTTCTCCCACTTCGAGGGGGAGGGGAGACTCCGTGCTGGGAGAAATATTCATTTTGATAAATATTTATTTTTGATGCTGAAAAGTTATTATTACGAAGAACTGACCGAGGCTGGATGCGATGAGGCGGGGCGTGGTTGTTTGGCTGGGAGCGTCTATGCGGCTGCCGTCGTGCTGCCAAAGGACTATGAGAACGATGAACTGAACGATTCGAAGCAGCTCACAGACCGTAAGCGTCATGCCCTGCGCGAAGTCATCGAGCGCGACGCGCTGGCCTGGGCTGTGGGCATTGTTACTCCACAAGAAATCGACAAAATCAATATCCTCAATGCCAGTTTCCTGGCCATGCACCGTGCGCTCGACCAGCTGCGGCTACGGCCCGAGGCCATCATCGTGGATGGCAACCGTTTCAAACCCTATTGTGCGCCGCTGGACTTGTCGGCAGCGGGCATGCCAACCATCGCGGGCGGGTGTGCCGAGGGAAATGCTGCGCCTGATGCCACCATTCAGCGGGCCAAAACTCCGCTGCCCCACACATGCATTGTGAAGGGCGACGGCAAGTATCTCTCTATCGCTGCCGCCTCTATTCTGGCCAAGACCTATCGCGACGACTACATGGACCGCTTGGCCCTGGAATATCCCCAGTACGACTGGGCGAACAACAAAGGCTATCCCACGCGCAAGCACCGCGAGGCCATCAGAGCCTATGGCCCTACGCCCTATCACCGCATGAGCTACACGCTGTTGCCGCCCGAGGAACTTTCGCTCGAATTCAAATAACTACATCTTGAACCACAGGGACTTACGCCACCGCTAGTCCGTTGGTTCCATTCGTATCATCTACCTCATTTCCTGCCCATCCCATAGAAAGCATGCGACACGACAAACTAGAAAAACAACTCGAGCTGCTGCTCCTGCTCATCGAGAACCGCGACATGGACGTTGACCGCATTTGCGAGCGCACGGCCATATCGCGCCGTACGTTTTATTACTATCTGGAGTTCTACCGCGACTGCGGTTTTGTGATAGAGAAGCGCGGGCGCCGCTACAGCATCGACCGCTCGTCACCATTTTTTGCGAAGCTGGTGGACCGCATCTCGTTCACCGAAGACGAGGCCATCACCATTCGTCAGCTGCTGGAGCAAGTGGACGTGCGAAATGCCGTCGTTGAGGGTGCCAAGCGTAAGCTCGACCGCTTCTACGACTTCAACATTCTGGCCAACGACGAGTTGCGCCGTCGCACCGCCGAGCATGTGAGCGTGCTCTATCAGGCCATAAAGTTCAAGCAGATGGTGGTCATCAAAAACTATTCGTCGCCTCACGGCCAGTCGCAGAAAGACCGCATCGTGGAGCCGTTCATGCTGATGAACGGCAACAACGAGGTGCGCTGTTTCGAGCCTTCGAGCGGCATCAACAAGACTTTCAAGCTCGCCCGCATGGAAGGCGTGCAGCTGCTCGACCTGCGCTGGGGCCACGAGTCGCAGCACCGGCAGATGTTCACCGATGTGTTTATGTTCACCGACGAAGAGCAGCAGCAGGTAAGACTGCGGCTGGGGCTGCTGGCTCACCACGTGCTCGCCGAGGAGTATCCGCGTGCCGAACGCTATCTTACCCATGAGGGTGGCAGCCGGTGGCTGTTGGATATCCCCGTTTGTAGTTTTGTGGGCATCGGCCGTTTTGTGTTGGGCCTGGCCGACGATATAGAGGTGCTCTCACCCGACGACTTCCGCCACTATCTGGCCCGCAAAGTCAAAAACATGGCCGAAAAGTATGGCGAAGAATAACTCCCGCTAACTTCTGCTTACTTCCGTTAACTTCCGCGCCATTTTCGCTCATATCATCCTTTATTTTAACATTTTCTTTTAAAAAATGTTTAACGATGTATGTTTTTTATAATTTTTTTTGTTGATGTTAATTAAATGCAGTATTTTTGCAGGGTGACATGAAAAATGCGCATGAATTTATCAACTTTTTCGTGAAAACTTGGAAATTTTTCCAAAGTGATAGTTTCTGCGCTCTCATGCCAACGAATAGTGCGTTTTTTCATGCAAGACCGCTACATGGGGGGATGGTTAAAGAACTTTTTTTAATAGTTTAATTAATAAAATCGAGAGAGAATTTATGGAAAAAAGACTAACAATGTTGTTGGCCGGCCTGTTTCTGAGCATAGGAATGGCGCTGGCACAGACGAAAGTCAGCGGTACCGTATTGTCTCAGGACGATAACCAGCCTGTGGTGGGAGCCACGGTCATGGTAGTCGGAACACAAGTGGGTACTGTTACTGACTCCGAAGGTCGTTTCTCGCTTACCTGTCCGGCAGGCAAGAACACACTTCGCATCACTTACATCGGCATGGAGCCGTTGGTGGTGAGCGCACGTTCCAACATGCGCATTCTGCTCACCAGCGACCAGAAAGCCATCGATGAAGTGATCGTGGTAGGTTATGGTACCCAGCGCCGTGAGGCTAAGACGGGTTCTATCACCACCCTTTCAACCGAAGATTTCGCCGACATCCCCGCCACTTCGCTTGACAAGATGCTTGGTGGTAAGTTGGCAGGTGTTACCGTGTCGCAAACCAGCGCACAGCCCGGTTCGTTCTCTGATATCCGCATTCGTGGTATCAGCTCTATCAACGCCGGCAACAGCCCTCTGTGGGTGGTCGATGGTATCCCCATGATGGGTGGCGACGACGCTGAAATGGTGAACACCAGTAACATGCTTGCTGCTTTGAACCCCGACGACATCGAGTCCATCACAGTGCTGAAGGACGCTGCCGCCGCATCGGTTTATGGTAGCCGTGCAGCCAACGGTGTCATCCTGGTGCAGACCAAGAGCGGTAAGGAAGGCAAGAGCCGTTTTGGCGTACGTGCCAAGTATGGTGTTTCGAGTCTTGCCAACGACAACGACTACGGCACGATGACCGGTCAGCAGCTGCTGGAGTACCAGCGCGACGCTATCTTCAATGCCGGCATGAATCCCGACGATCCCGCAGGTGCTTACTATCGCCCCTACGAGTTGCTCTCACGTCCGCAGACCAACTGGATGGATCATCTCACCCGTCTGGGACGCATGCAGGAGTATGAGATTACCATGCAGGGCGGCTCGTCCAAGACAAAGTACTACAACTCACTGTCGTTCCACGACAATCAGGGTATCTACTACGGAGTTGACTTCCGCCGTATTTCTGGCCGCGTCAACGTTGACCACGAAATCAACAAGAACCTCAAGACCGGTACCCGCATCAACGTGGGTTACACCAAGGGTAACGACGTGCCTATGCAGGACCTCTATTATTCTAACCCTGCATTTGCCGGCATGACCATTATGCCTTGGACTCCCGCTTACGACGAGAAAGGAAACTACAACTCTTCAATTCCCGAGAACTCTAACTCCAACCCGCGCGCTACTGCCGCCTACGACGACCAGTGGCAGAAGAAGTACAGCTTCAACGGAAGCATCTATCTTGAGTGGAAGCCCATCCGTCAGCTGACTTTGAAGACCACCAACGCCGCCGAAATGGGATTCATCGAGAGCCGCCGTTACTGGTCGCTTGAGGCCCACAACTACGCATCGGGATACCCCGAGCTGCAGACCATCAACAGCCAGCGCCGAAGCTTGACTACTTCGAACACCATCACCTTCCAGGACCAGTACGACAAGCACTCTGTTCGTCTGCTTGCTGGTCAGGAGGCCAACCAGTATAAGTATCAGTACACTTACGGAATGAGTGAGAACCTGAACCCGCTGATTCCTTATCACCAGTCGGGTGACTCGTCGAAACACCCAGTTGAGGACTATGTAAGCACACGCACACTGCTCTCTTACTTCGGTATCCTCGATTATAACTTCGACTCGCGCTACTATCTGCAGGCTTCTGTCCGTGAAGACGGCAGCTCGCTCTTCGGAAGCAACTCTCAGTGGGGTCTGTTCTGGTCGGTAGGTGCTTCGTGGAATGCTCACAACGAGGCATTCATGAAGAACTTCGACTGGCTGCAAGTGTTGAAGTTCCGCGCCAGCTACGGTGTCAACGGTAACAACAACATCTCACTCTACCAGCAGTATGGTACTTACACATCTTCTATTTATAACGGTGTAACAGGTCTGCGTCCTTCTACACCAGCCAACCCCGACCTGTCGTGGGAAAAGAACTACACCTGGAACGCTGGTATCGACTTCCGCTTCCTGAAGCGCTTCTCTGGAAGCATCGACGTGTATTCGCGTAAGACCACCGATATGCTGCTCGACAAGTCGCAGTCTTCTACCAGTGGTTTCAACAGTGCTACCACCAACATCGGCTCGATGCGCAACACGGGTATTGAGTTCCAGTTCGACGCCGACATCATCGACAAGCAAGACTGGAAGTGGACCCTCGGCTTCAACCTGGCCCACAACTCTTCGAAGATTCTCGAATTGGCCGGCGACGAGATGATGAGCTACAGCGAGGACTCTCGTCTGCGCCACATCGTAGGCGAACACATGTTCACCTTCTGGCTGAAAGACTACTACGGAGTGAACCCCGTCAACGGTGAAGCCCTCTGGCGTACCGAGGATGGCGAGCTTACCAACGACTACAATTCAGCCGCATGGGTGAAGAGCGGAAGCCCCGAGCCTAAGCTCACTGGCGGTATCAACACCTCGTTCTCTTGGAAAGACATCACTCTGAGCATGGCTACCGAGTTCAAGGCCGGCAACAAAGTGCTGATTGTTGAAAACCGTTACTTCACTTCCGACGGTAACCAGCTGACGATGAACCAGCAGAAGAACGCCATGAACTACTGGCGCAAGCCGGGCGACACGGGTGTGAACCCCAAGCCCATTGCCGGTAACTCTACCAACTCTTACAGCTACAGCTCCAACCGTTTCGTTGAGAAGGGCGACTACTTCCGCATCAAGGACATCACGCTGGCTTACAACCTGCCGCAGCAGCTCCTCTCTAAAGTTGGACTCAGCACCACTCGCATTTATGCAAGTGCTCTCAATCTTTTCACATTCCATGATGTGAATTTCTGGGATCCCGAGCGTGGTATCGATGGTATGGGATACGGTGTTTATCCTGTTACCAAGACTTTCATCGTGGGACTTGATTTGTCGTTCTAACTTAATTCATTAAAAGGAAAAATCAATATGAAAAAGATATTTTTAGGAATGGCACTGCTCTCAGCAGCCGCAGCTTTCACTTCTTGTAGCGGATTCCTCGACGAGGAACCCAAATTGAAGCAGAGCAACGAGCTTACCTTCTCTAATTACGACGGTCTTGACGCTGCCTGTGCTGCCCTGTACGGAATGATGCAGAGTGCCAGCTGGTACGACGGAGTATTTATCCTGCAGTCGGAACTGCGCGCCGGCAATGCCAAGAACCCCATTTCGATTCCCGGCTCCGGACGTTATCGCAACGACACACAGTGGAACTACAACGAGAGCAGCACAAGTCCGCTTTGGACCTATGCTTATTATACCATTGCACGTGCCTGCAACGTCATCAACAATCTTGAGACAGCCGACAAAGGCACTGCAACAGACCAGGATATGAACAACCTCAAGGCCGAGGCTCTCTTTATGCGTGCTCTTTGCCACTTCGACCTGGTGATTACTTACGCTCAGCCTTACACCTCAGCCCCCAGCTCGCCTGGTGTGCCCGTGGTTACTGTTACCGAGAACGGTCAGCCTGCCCGTAACACCGTAGAGGAAGTTTACACTCAGGTGGTGGCCGACCTCACCGAGGCTGAAGGTCTCATCAGCAGCCGTTACACTCGCGAAGGCATCAGCGACCCCGCTGCCATCGTATCGAAAGAGGCCATCCAGGCTCTCCTGTCGCGCGTCTATCTGTATATGGGCCAGTGGCAGAAGTCGGCCGACTATGCCACAAAGGTCATCAACAGCGGCCGCTTCAACCTGCTCTCTGGCGACGACTATCTCAACATGTTCCGTGCCTCGGTTGCTCCTACCGGCAGCGAAATCATCTTCGAGGTGTTCGGTTCAAAGAAGAACGAATACTGGGATGAGTCGGGTTGGACACACCTTCCCTACATCACCAGCTGGGGCAATGGCGACGATGGCTCAGGCGACGTTTGCGCCACTACCGACCTCGTGAGCCTGTACGATGAGGGCGACATCCGCCTGAAGTTCTTTGCCAAGAATGAGAACGACAACCTCATTACCAAGTATTCGGGCAAAGAGGGCGGCGTTCCCCGCGAGACCAACATTCCCATCCTGCGTCTCTCAGAGATGTATCTCAACCGTGCCGAGGCCATTTCGAATGGTGCCTCTATCAGTGGAGCCAGTGTACGTGGCGACCTCGATGCCATTGCATCGAAGCGCGGAACCACCGTTCCCTCTCAGTTCAGTGTGTTCGACGAGCGCCGCAAGGAACTCATGTTCGAAGGTCACATTGTCTATGACTATGCCCGCTGCAAGAAATCTCTTGTGCGCAACGACTTCGACGGCGTTACCAACAAGGACGTTCCGTTCCCAAGCCATCGCTGGGCAATGCCTATTCCGAAGCGTGAAATGGATGCCAACCCCAATATGACTCAGAACGAGGGCTATTAATGATTAAAGATTAAAGATTAAATATTAAATATTCCGAAACATGATGAAGATATTTAAATTAACATACGGACTGATGGCTGCCGCTGCCCTTACGCTGGCATCGTGCAACCTGAACGAGGCTCCTGAGTTCGACGATGCTGATGCTTTCGTGGCCATTCAGCAGACATCGGCCTCTGTTACAGAGAACGGTAATGAGCTGCAGATTCCCGTTATGCTGACTTCGTTGTCGGGTGTTCAGGGCTCTGTTGATTTCGAGATTTCGTTCCCTGAGACCAATGCCGCTCAGGAAGGTGTCCACTACACGTTGGGCAACACCTCGAAGACCCTTTCGTTCACTAAGGATGCTCCTACTCAGTACATCGTGCTGAAAGTGATTGACAACGACACGTTTGGCGGCGACAAGAAGCTCACCATCACCTTGAGCAATCCTCAGGGTGTGAAGCTTGGTGCTAACAAGGTTTGTGGTGTGACCATCGAGGACGACGAGCACCCGCTGTCGTTCATCCTGGGTACTATGAATGCTACTGGTCTCGACTACTTCAGCGGCGCTCCTGAGTCGTGGACTGCTACCTTCGAGAAGGATGCCGACGACCTGAACAAGGTTTGGATTTACAACATCTGCTCGGGTGGCTGTAGCCCCGATTATCCTGTTTATGGTATCGTCAACGAGGAAAAGACAGAAATCAGTATTCCTGTTGGCCAGACATGTTCTTCGTCTTCTTCTTACGATGGTAAGTTCGAAGGCTGGGCTGGTTCTGACCCCGACAGCGACGAGATGCTTACTTCTGGTATGGCTATTATTGGTGAAATCAGTCCCGAAGGAATTATTACCATTAAGAACGCATTTGGTGCTCACGCCTACAACGCAGGCACAACCACTCACGCTGGCTGGTTTGCTATTGAAAAGGGTGCTGTTTTCGTAAAAAGTAATTAAATCATTCAACAACTGAAGAATTATGAAGAAATTAATATATAGTTTGGCAATGGTTGTCATGGTTTTGGCCAGCTGTACAAAATTCGACGACCCTGTGACCGAGAACTATGGCAACGGGCCCGACATTCAGGTGGCTGTCACTCCTGGCGTACCCGCCGACAGTGTGTTCACCATCACGCTGACCCCTGCTGCCGGTACTTCTTACTATTCATTTGCCGTTGGAGAGGGTGAAGAGGCTGAAAGTCTCGATGCCCAGACGCTCCTCAAGGGCGGCTACGGCAACCCCGTGCTCAATGCTTCTGAGCATCCGTCATTCACGATGACCATCAGCGATGCCGATCCCAACACTTCCTATGTTGTGTATGCTGTGGCCTGCAGCGATAAGGGCATTTGCGGCAACATTGCCGTTGCTCAGATCAAGACTGGCGATGCCGGCGTTCCTGGTCCTGTTGATTTTGAAGGCGATGCTGATAACAAGACGATGTACATTCTGTTTAGCGAGGACGTAAAGCGTGGCTCGGGCGACTTCAAGGTGCAGTACTACATCGAGAAAGACATCATGAACCCCGTCACTCTTCCTGCCGACTCAGTGCAGATGGATGTGAGTGGCAAAGTTGTGACTGTCGTTTCTAACGCTCTCCCTGCTGGTGCTTATGTTACCTACTCTTGGAGCGAGGGTGCCTTTGTTGACGGTGCCGGCAACAATTGCCGTGCGTTCACCAGCGGTCTCGACATGACCAAGGGAACCTTCACTGGTATCAATATGCGCGTCACTACAGTGCCCTTTGAGATTACCGACGAGAACGTTACCTCGCCCGAAGCTGGCTCTCTCTTCGACAAGTGGGAGGAGTTCAAGGGCGAACTGACCTTCGACTTTGATGTTTACCGTTACGACCGACTGGTGAAGGACGGCGATGTGTCGGTGGTCTATGTCGGCGAAGGCCGCACTGCTATCTATAAGCTCACTGCCGAGCAGTGGAGCGTGAGTGGCAATAAACTTACCTTCACGCTGCCCGCTTCGCCTGCTGCAGGCGAGCAGGTGTTTGTCACCCTTGTTGAAGGAGCCATTACTGACAAGTTTGGCAATCCCAATGTTGAATACACCAGCGAGGTGTCGTGGTTGTTCTTCGCACCCACCAAGGAGATGATTCTTGGCGACTTCGACTTCACCTTTACTTCGGCTTACGATGAAGAGCCCGTGGAGTATGATGGCGGCAAGGTTACCATCACCGATCTGGAAGATGGCAAGAACGGCGTCATGATTTCCAACCTGTTCGATGGTGGTGAAGGCTTTGAGGTGGCTGGTACTTACGACCTGAGCTCCGCCAAGGTTACCATTCCTGGTTTCCAGGCAGTAGGCGAAGATGAATATCAGGGCATTCCGCTTTATTTGGTGCTTTACAATGTGGATGGGGAAACTTCTTATGTATCGTTCACCATCAATGCCAACGGCACGCTGACCTCCGACAATATTGGTTTGTTGGCTGTAGCCGTCGAAACGGAGGATATTCTGGGCTGGTGGGAGAAGTGTGCTACTGCTACGCTCACCCCTGCTGAGGAAGCAGCTGCCAAGGCATTCAAGGCCAAGAAGGCTGGTATTCGCAAGGCTCTCAAGAACATCAAGCTGCCCAAGAACCTGCGCAGCCTGAAGAAGATTTCCAAGAAGTAATCTCTCTGTCCATAAAATCCTCTTTTCCTCCACCCTTGTCAAGCGGTGGAGGAGGAGAGGATTTTTTTTATTAACCATTTAATTACTCATTTCCAAGATGTTCAAAAAATTCATTCTGCTCCTGGCAGTTCTCATGCCACTCACTGCAGCTCAGGCCAACGAGATTAGCCCCGAAACGGCTGTTGCCAAGGCCCGCCAGCTGCTCGAAGAGCAAGTTGACGGCTTCAGTGCTCAGTTGAAGTCAGTGCGTGCCTTCAGCTACGAAGGCCAGAAAGCTTACTATGTGGTGCAGTTCACTCCCGGTGGCTGGGCCATGATTTCCGCCGACGACATGTCATCGCCCTTTATCGGCTATTCGCCCGATGGTGTTTTCCAAACCGAGAATCAGCCCGAGAATTTCCGTGGCATGATGGAAGTCTATGCCCAGCAGGTGGTGCGCAATGCCCGCCTATTCAGCGAGCCTCACAAGGGCTGGCAGCAGGCCAGCCGCCCCAATAAAGCTCCTCGCAAGGCTTCGGGCAGCGACAAAGTTGACCCGCTGATAAAAGTCAACTGGAACCAGTCGGGTAAATTCAATAAATATTGTCCCGGGGATGCCAATGGCCGGGCCCTCGTGGGCTGTGTGGCCGTGGGCATGGCTCAGGCCATGAGTGTGGCCAAATGGCCCCCGCGCCCTGAGGGCGAATTTTCTTACACCAGCGAGAATTACGGCTCTATGTATATTAATTACGACAAGGAGCCTGCCTACAACTGGAATAACATTCTCTCGGGTGCCAACGACCGCGACGACGTGGCCCGTCTGCTCTGGCATTGCGGCGTGGCCGTGAAGATGGATTACGGCACCGACGGCTCTGGCACGCAGACCTCTTATATTCCCGCAGCTTTGCAGCGCAACTTCAGCTATCCCAATAGCGTTAAATTCTATAGCCGCAAAGATTTCAGCAACAGCGACTGGAACGACCTCATCCTGAACGAACTGAAGGCAGGCCGTGCCGTGGCCTACAGCGGCTATGACCCCAAAAAGAGCTACGGTCACTGTTTCAATCTCGATGGTTACAACGGCCAGTGGTATCACGTCAATTGGGGCTGGGGCGGTTCTAACAACGATTACTTCTCTCTCGACGCCTTGCGCGACAAGACCATGGACATGGACTACACCGAGGGCCAGGGAGTGGTCGTGGGTATTCGTGCCCCATCCGAGAAGCCCAGCAACATTGTGCTCTCTCACAACATTGTGCTTGCCGGCAAACCCAAGGGTACCAAGGTAGGCGACATCACCGTTGAGAGCGAGGCCGTGAATCCCACTTATTCGTTCAAGGTGCAAGGCGAGTGGGCTCCGCTCTTTGGCGACTATCTTCCCGCTCCGTTCGAAGTGAAGAATGGCGAGTTGGTTACTACTGAGGACAATCTCGAGGTGGACGACTACACCATCACCATCACTGCCACCAACACCAAGAACAAGGCATCGGTGAGCCGCGATTTCACCATTCATGTGTCCAACGTCGATGCCATCAGCAATGCGCAGGCACCTGCCACTACGGCCAGCGAGCAGTACTTCAGTCCCTCGGGTGCTCAGCTCAGCACGCCGCAGCCCGGCCTGAACATCATTCGTCAGCGCATGAGCGACGGCAGCACACGAACCACGAAAGTCATTTTAAAATAAGTGTAACAAGCGTATGAAAACCAGGATTTTTCTCATGCTTTGCCTGTTGTCGGCACTGGCAGCCAGCGCTCAGCAGTACGAGCCCAACACCCGCTGGCCCTATCTCTACTCCGATTTCGGCCCGGGCACCATCTATCTGGACAACAACACCAAGAGCGAGAGCAACCTCAATATTCACCTTTGGGGCAATGTGCTCCACTACATCGGCACCGACGGTAAAATCTATCAGAGCGACGATAAGAACGTAGTGCGCGTGGAAATGGACAACGACGCTTTTGTGTTTTGCGACCACAAAATGATGAAGATTCTTGCCACCGAAGGCACGCAGCTGCTCGTGAAACTCACTCGTGCCGACTTCGACGCCCTGCAGGAGGGTTCGGGTGCATATGGGGCCAGTCTCAACTCGTCGGCCAAGCGCGACCTCTCGTCGCTCAACCTTGGCGGACTCGACAACCCCGACCTCGCACAGCTTGAACAGCAGCGCTACGAAGGCAGCGGCATTCCCCTGGTCGACACTTACTACTTCATTCTGAACGGCACCCAGGTGGAGGCCACCAAGCGGGGCGTTGACAAGTATCTTGGCGACAGCCGTGCCGACGAGATGAAGAAGTTTCTGAAGGAGAACAAAATCAAGTGGAAAAATCCCGAAAGCCTTGCCACACTGCTCAAGTTCCTGGCTCAATAGCTAGCATTTGAGCTATTTAACTCAAGTTTCGCAAGCTTCGCTTGCAGGGAGTTAATAGGAGTTAGCGGCAGTTAACGAGCCTTAGCTCGTGAAGTTAACGGACAATAGTCCATAATACGCGAGCTAATGTCCGTTAACTCCAGAGGTCGCAGACCTCTTA
>JAFWQT010000096.1 GCA_017508965.1 Prevotella sp.
CTCTGCGACCAGTCGCATCGGCTCCTATGCCCTGCCATTCCGTCCGAGTATCCTGCCGCATTATAGTGTCTTGCCAGATAAACTTTAGACTGAATGTAGTGTGTAGTCTGTTTTGAATAAAATTTTTATCGGACAGCAATATAAGAGTTTAGAGTAGTTCTTGAGGGGTCAAGCGTCGCAAGCGCCGAGCGGAATAGTTTAAAGTTTAGATTTAGACTGTATTTGTGAATCAGATTTATCCCAATTCGTGTTTGTGTGATTCCATTAGCGCAAGGATTAAGACTGTCACAAATTACGAGAAATAGAATCCACAAATTGGGATAAATAGATTATTCAACTTTGGAAGTTGATATGACGAAGACATCATCACACATTGCTACGCAACGTTAAACATCTTCAGAGGAAGTTCGTTGCTTTCAGATATTTCAGATACAGGTTGAGGTCTTCCATGCAGGTGCCGCCACAGCAGAAAACGGAGAAGACGGCCCGTATAATCTCGCGCTTTGATAGCCTATCAGCCTACTGCGAAGTCCTAGGTGGGAGTCGATTACAGAGGACAGAATACGGTCAAATTTGTCCAAAACGAAAAATATTCCGCCAAAAGTGCTAATTTTTTCAGATTTTATGCTTACCTTTGCCACGTCATTGATGATTTTGCTTGTCTTGATTTGCAGCACTAAGGTAAGTGAAATTTCTGACATGGCCAAATCCTGAGCAACAAAAAGTTCTTGCTGGGGCAAGCGGCAAAGCCGAGCGGCTCAGGTACTTATAAAGAAAGCTAAACTAAAGTGCTGCGGAATTTGGGATTAACTAAACTGTTATGAAAAGAAACATTACCAAACAATGGCTGGTGGCCCTGATGGTGGTCGCAGCACTGATGGCGGCTCTGCCAGTGGCAGCGCAAAGTGAGGCAACGGACATCGACGACTGGACCCTGAACACCTCGTTCGGGCAGAACGGCGCCAACATCACCATCGACGGCTACAGCCAGTGGGACGGACAGTCGATGCAGGAATACACCGTCAACAGCGCCGGCGAAATTGAAATCCGCAACGCTGCGCAGCTGGCCCGGTATGCTCGGGAAATTCACGATAAAGATTCCGATAAGAAACTCCGTAGTACGAACGTACACCTGCTGTGCGACATAGACCTAAGCGGCTACTATTTCTCCATCACGCGTAGTAATATCTATGGTATTCAGGCTACCTTCGACGGCCATGGCCACACCATCCGCAATGGCTATGCCTTGAAATCATCCTATACCCAAGGCTATTACCAAGGCCTTTTTAAGGCTCTTAAAGGCGGCTATATCAAAGACCTGGTGGTGCGTAACTATCATGTCTTAGGCGATGGTTCCGGCCTTTTGAGTGAAAACACCTATGCCGGCATCATCTGTGGGAAAGCCTCCCCGGACTGGTACACAGATGAGAATACAAATACGCGAGTCTATACAGGCTGCAAATTTGAAGGCATACGCGTCATCGACTGTACGATAACCGGCGAAGCGACCGGCGTTGGCGGCATCATCGGATTTGCGACTGAAGATCCCGACGTTGACGGAAAATACTATAAGAATGGTAAAGCTGTCATCGTTGACAACGAGCAAAGAGTACAGTGCATTGATTGTCTGATCATGAATTGCACTATATCCACAACCGATGATATAGCAGGCGGCATTATTGGCAAGGCAACGCTTGCAAACATTGAAAGGAACCGCGTCATCAACACCACCGTCCGTGGTGAGGATGAATATGCCGGTGCCTTGCTTGGGACCGATTGGTCAGTAAAATTCAGTAATGACTCTTATTCCAAACAGTCTCAGATCAATTGCCAAGATAATCTTGTATTGAACTGCTCCGTCAGCGGTGATGATATAGTTGGCGGTGCCATCGGAACCTTGGGTACGGATTACTCTTCGTCTGGGTATCGGTTTTATACGATAAAGAACAATATGATTCATGCCACTGTTGACGGCAACACCGACAAAAAGGCTGCTGTCGTTTATGGCATCTCTACCGTAGAAGAGTTTCCCGTGTCAAACAACCACTACGACACTGAATTCTGTACCCTTGATCCCGTAAAAACTTTAGAGGGTACTGCTGCAGGCAAAACGATAGCTGAAGGCAAGACCGCTGCGGACATGCGCTCTTTCGATATGGGATCGGACTCCAGGTTCAAGAAGATGGAGAACCTATGGCCGCAGCTGCAGTCGGACTACGCCAGCGACAAGGTCATCACCACCGCCGCAGAACTCGTGGCTCTGGCCGAAGAGGTCAACAATGGCATTTGCACCTACGAGGGCCGCGTGGTGCGACTGGGTGCCGACATCGACATGACGGGCGTCCTCATGCCTACCATCGGCATAACCAACCATCCCTTCATGGGTGAGTTCAACGGCCAGAGCCACACCATCAGCAACCTGAGCATCACTTCTGCGAATGACAACGTGGGCCTGTTCGGTGCTCTTATGAACGCCTACGTCCACAACGTCCGTATAGACGGTGCCAGCATCCTCGGAGAGAACCACGTGGGCGTGCTCTTCGGCACAACGATGTATAGCCCCTGCTACATCAGCGACGTGCTGGTAGAGAACAGCTCCGTCACAGGCTTGGGCAGCGTGGGCGGCATCGGCGGACGCGTGGCCGACGACAAGAACATAGCCTACGCCACCATCGAGCGCTGCTACTTCAAAGGCTCCGTCACCACTGCCTACGCCAACACTAACGACGCGGCATGGGCAGGTGGCATTTGCGGCAACGTGCTGCGCGGCGCCATCACCGACTGCGGCTGCGTCGCCACCATCACCCGCTCCACCCAGGGCGAGCTGAAGGCAGGACTCATCGGCGGCAGCAATGGCACACTGACCGTCACCCGCTGCTATGCCACCGATCTGAACGACACAAGGCTCCCCTTGGTTGCCGGCCGTGGCACCGATGCTAGCGTGACAGAGACCAACTGCCCCGAAACCATCGCCAACCGGGACGGTATGAAGTCGGACCTGGGCGACAACTGGTTCTATTTCACTGTAAAGAACGATC
>JAFWQT010000097.1 GCA_017508965.1 Prevotella sp.
ACTTCACCGAGTGCGGTCCCGGCAAGGCTCTTCAGGGCATGATTGCCAAAATAAACCGTGAGGTTGCTGCCCACGGCATCGAATAATGAAAACAGTAATCTATCAAATTTTTACCAGGCTTTTCGGTAACCAGAACACCACTTGCAAAGAGTGGGGAACACTCTCGCAGAACGGTAGTGGAAAACTGAACGATATTGACACAAAGGTTCTGAAAAGAATCAAGGACATGGGGGTGACGCACGTGTGGTACACGGGCGTCATCCGTCATGCTTCTGTCACCAATTACTCGCGCTATGGTATTCCCCGCCAGCATCCCGATGTGGTGAAGGGCATCGCCGGTTCGCCCTATGCCATCTCCGACTATTACGACATTGATCCCGACCTGGCCACGAAGGTCAGAAACCGCATGGCAGAGTGGGAGGCTCTCATTGAGCGCACCCACAAGGCCGGACTGAAGGTCGTGATGGACTTCGTGCCCAATCATGTGGCGCGCGAGTATTATAGTATTGCCAGGCCAGAGGGAGTCAGAGACTTGGGCGAGAACGACAATCAGGACTGGCATTTCTCCACGCAGAACAATTTCTACTATTGCTGGGGGCAGCCGCTCGACCTGAGGGAGTTCCGCCCCGAGCAGACCTACAGCGAGATTCCCGCCAAGGCCACCGGCAACGACCGCTTCACCAGCCGCCCGACGCGCAACGACTGGTATGAGACCGTGAAACTGAACTACGGCATTGACTATTGTGATGCCGGCGGGCGCTCGGAGCACTACGACCCCATTCCCGACACCTGGAACAAGATGACCGACATCTTGCTTTTCTGGGCAAAGAAGGGCGTGGATGCCTTCCGCTGCGACATGGCCGAGATGGTGCCGTTAGCCTTCTGGGCATGGGCCACCGACAAGGTGAAGTTCCGCTATCCCGACATCCAGTTCATTGGCGAGGTCTACAATCCACAGCAGTATCGCAATTACTTAGGTGCCGGTTTCGATTTGCTCTACGACAAGGTGGGCATGTACGATTGTCTGCGCGACGTGATTTGCGGTCGCCGGCCAGCGTCTTCCATCACCTACGAATGGCAGGCCACCGACGACATACGCCAGCACATGCTCTACTTCCTGGAGAACCACGACGAACAGCGTTTGGCCTCCGACTTCTTTGCGGGCGATGCCCGTCGGGGAATCCCCGGCATGATGGTCAGCGCTTGGCTGCAGCAGAATCCGCTGATGATCTATGCGGGTCAGGAGTTCGGCGAGCGTGGCATGGACAAAGAGGGATTCTCGGGCAAGGACGGCCGCACCACGATTTTCGACTATTGGTGTGTGGATACCATCCGCCGCGGATTCTATCATCGCCGCAAGCTGACCGATGCCGAAAAGGCCCTCGAGCAGCAGTACCGGCAAATAGTGAACCTTACCCAGCGCGAGAAAGCCATCCGCGAGGGACAGTTCTACGACCTGATGTATGCGCAGAGCGTCTGCTTCGACCGTCAGCACGTCTATGCTTTTCTGCGCAAGGCAGGCCGCGATTCGCTGCTTATCCTTGTCAATTTCGGGGAGCAAGCCAGCAAGGTCAGCGTGAACATCCCGAAGCATGCCGTTGATTTCCTCGGTCTGCCCACGGGCGACCTCGTTGCCAAGGAATTGCTCACCGGCGATGACCGTTTCCTGGAACTGATGCCCGACGTTGATTTCCCGCTCACCGTTCCCGCACTGGGCGGTGTGGTGCTGAAGTTTTAGAAAATATGGAAGACTATATATTAAACGATCACAACAAGGACGAGTTCCCGCCTGCCCATACGGCCGAGCATCTGCTTAATCAGTTGATGATGAGGATGTTTGGATGCGAGCGTTCGAGCAATGCTCATATCGAGCGCAAGAAGAGTAAGATATCCTATATCCTCGACCACAAGCCCGACCGAAAGGAGGAACGCGAGATTGAGCGGCAGATGAATGAACTCATCGAGCAGGACTTGCCCGTCACCTTCCAGTTTGTCACGCGTGCCGAACTCGAAGGAATCGTGATGGAGGCAGAACCCGGCTCGCCCGACTCACGCATTGCCCTCGACCGCTTGCCAGCCGATGCCAGCGACACCATCCGACTGGTGCGCATCGGCGACTACGACGTCTGTACCTGCATAGGCAAGCATGTGCGCAGCACCGCACAGATAGGCCGTTTCGAGATGCTGGGCACCAACTGGGACAACGACCGCATGGCCTTCCGCATCCGCTACAAGATTGTATAGGATGCGGGCGGCAATCAGTTTGTAAACTATTTATCCCTGTTTTGCCTTCAAAACTTGCGCCGAATCAATCAAACAGACAAATGGAGAGATACGGCCGAATTTTGGGCGTTTTCTGCATTTGTCTGACAATCAGTTGGTTAAGTTTTTGGAGGTTTTCTGCATAGGCTTAATGCCTTGCTTCCACCCATCAGAAACCCTGCTCTTAGGCTTTGGAAGCCCTGTTTCCAGGCTTTAGAAGCCCTTCGTTTAATCATCAGACGAAGGGCAAAACATCATCCGTTGTCTTCCGAAGTATCATCCATTGCCCTTCAAAGTATCATCCGTTGGCCTCCGAAGTATCATCGGATGCCTTATTTCTGATTGTAATGAGCCAGATTGCGAAAAATCGTTGTCCGTATTTTTCGTTAAAAATCGATAAACAAGTGATTTAAGCTGGTAGTTAATAATATTTAAAATCGGGGGAAATACGGTAAATTTTCGCTTGATATTTTGGCATATAGCTACATAATTTGTATATTTGCCCAAAGAACTTACTAAAATAAGGTCTTGCGCCTCCCCTTTAAGAGGCACCGCGTGTGAGTAAAGTTAAGTATTAACAAATCAAATTCTATTGTTTTTATGGGTAAATTCTTCAAATGTTTAATTTCACCGTTAATGTTTCTGTTGACGATGTACGCACAGGATGTCTGCGCGGCAACGATTACCTACTCGCTTAAGACTCATGTTGACGGCAGAACCATCACGGGCACTGCTAACCTGAATGAAGGGGCAACCCTGGAAAGTGGTATGCCTCGCGCCTTATGGCGAGCCAATACTACTTATAAGTATTATAGCGATGTTGAGCTGACACAAGAAATCACTGTTGCTCCAGCAACAAACGCTACGGTTTATGTTGATTATGTGTTTGACCCTCCTTTCTTTGTGTCATCTGAGGGAGTGGAGTATTATTACTATTTTAATGCATACATCACTACTTCTAAGTACTTTCTGTGCGATGATTTGGGTGCTGTGAAGACAAGTGCTTCTGCTTCTGATAAAGCGCATGCTTTATGGGCACTATATGGTGATGGTTACTGCGTCAATCTAAAAGCTAAGCAAACAGGCCAATGGCTTACTTACAACACAAGTGCTCCCGTGATAGCAGATGCTCCCATGACTACCGGATGGCAGTTGTATGAGAGTTCTTTTACAAATCAGGGGAAAGTGTATGAAACGGTTGTTCTGGGAACCACAAACAACGACAATCAAATTTTGCATTATAATAATATGGCCACAGCGCCTAGTACTCCTGGTGTTTCTCATGCAATGGGAAGATTTGTCTTGGAAAATATAACAAATACTGGATGGAATAATGTCGGGTGGGACAACCATCATAAACTTTACAATACATCTTCTAACTATAGTACTACTGCGTTATCAAATAGCAGTTTCTTCTTTACAGTAGGTACATCTCAAAATATCTATTCAACAGTGTGGAGAATCCTCAAGGCCGATGGAACATGGAATCCAGACATTGTAGTTCAGAAAGGAACTGCTGAAACACGGATTGGCATGCCAACAGGCCAGAATAAATACACGGAGAGAGTAGATTGCAATTATGACCGCTATTACAAGGATGCGACGTTTACAGAGGCAGAGAAATATCCGGATGATTATATGATTCCTGTTACTGGTAATACCATCATATATATAAAGGAGACATACAAAAATGGAGAACCTTTTGTAACCGATCACTGGGTGACGATGGCTCTCTCTTATAAAGTGAATGACCTGGTGAATGAGTGGGGCTATGCCTCTGATGGCGTGTCGCCAGCTGTGCGTGTTTTGGAATATTATGATGTTTCTTCAAATGCGAGCGGAACAAAATATAATCTGAAATTCAGAGAAGTCTATAGCATGGAAGCTGGCAAGCCTTATCTCTTCAAGGCAGATGAGATTCTTGAGGGTAAGTTCTTGAATCTTCAGAAGTCAAATGCCGACCAGTATCCGCTTCAGGAATCGGATGTTGAGAAAAAAGCTATTCACCTTAGTAGTCTAGAGCATCCGGCATCGCAGGTGTCGATGAGTGGCACCTATGTGGGTAAGGAGTTGACGGTTCACAGTGATCATCCTGATTTGCTCTATTTCTACTTCGGTTGGGTGTCGTCCACCGACGAGTATAATTTCTACCGTGTGACAAAAAAGAACGTGCAGATTGGTAAACACCGCTGCTACTTCTATATTGAAGACACAGGAGGTGCATCTGTAGAGGGTGCTAAGTTCATGCTGATGGATGACTTCGGTGATGTAATCACTTCCGTGGAAGGCATCGATGCCGATAGCTTCATTCAGACTACGGGCCGTATCTATAATCTGAACGGACAGATGGTTGGCAACGACCTGCAGAGTCTGCCGAGCGGCATCTATATTGTGAATGGTAAGAAAGTGATGAAGTAAAGAAAGGAACGACTATGAAAAAGAAATTCTATATGAAACCCGAGTGCGAATACACCACACTCCTGGGCGGCGAGATATGCGACATGATACAAGCTTCGAAAATCACCGGTTCTACCGATCAGTCTGACCTTCCAGTGATAGGTGATGGCGGTGATAATGATGACGATGTTCCCCTGCCTTCGGCCAAAGAGTTCGCCAGTCTGTGGTACGAAGAAGAGGAGGAAGAAGATTATTAAAAGGAATAGTCCGAAACACAGTAAGCACCCTTACGGAACTTGTGAACAACAGTCCGTAAGGGTGCCGTTTTTTTGATGGCATATTGAAGACGAATGACTATTCTTCAGAGAGAATCTTCATGTATTCATCGTAGCTGATATAGCGGCCGCCCATGCTTTTCAGATGGGGCGTCTCCAGTTGGCAGTCAATCATTCGTCCCCCCTTCTCCGCCATCGTCCGTGCCAGTACGATGAGTGCCAGCTTGCTGGCGCTGGGCACGAGCGAGAACATGCTTTCGCCGAAGAAGCAGCGGCCCAGCGCCACCCCGTAGAGTCCGCCCACGAGCGTTTCCTCGTCCCATACCTCCACGCTCATCGCAAAGCCCTGCCGGAAAAGTTCCGTGTAGGCCTCCATCATGTCGTTGCCCAGCCATGCGCCTTCCTCTACGTAGCGCAGGCGGCTGCAGTTGGCTATCACTCCGCCGAAGTCCTGGCCGAAGGTCACGCTGTAGCGCTTCTTGTTCATCAGCGTTCGCATGGAGTGTGAGATGTGAATCTCTTCGGGGAAGATCACGAAGCGGTCCATCGGGCAGAACCACAGCGGCTCGTCGCAGTCGCGAAAGCTGTACCAGGGGAAGATGCCGTAAGAGTAGGCCAGCAGCAGGCGGTCGGTGCTCAGGTCGCCTCCGATGGCAATCAGTCCGTCGGGGTCACCGTAGTGAGGGTCGGGAAACCACAGGCCGTTGTCCAGTTGTGTTACCATAATGGCGCAAAGGTATTATTTTTTTCCCGAATGACACACGAAAACAGAAAAATAATGCTTATCTTTGCCCTCAGAAATTATTCAGCCAGCCGAAAATGCCCAAAGAGCAATCCAACATTCGCGAGCGGAGCCGCACCGGGATCAAGGAGCCGCGCCGCTATAAAGTGACCATCTACAACGACGACTTCACCACCATGGACTTCGTCGTGAAGGTGCTCACCGAGGTGTTTTTCAAGTCGTACGTCGAGGCCGAGACGCTCATGCTGCAAGTCCACCGTTCGGGCAAGTCCGTGGTGGGCATCTACAGTCTCGACATTGCCAAGAGCAAGGTGAGGAAGGCCACTCAGATGGCGCGCGAGGCAGGCTATCCGCTGCGACTGACTTACGAACCAGAATAGAAAGGAGAAAATGCCAGAAATCAATAATACCCCCTTTGCTGCCAGTCTGTTGCAGGCCACGATGCAGAAATGCATGGCCCTGCACCACCAGTTTGTCATGCCCGAGCACATGCTCAGCGCCCTGCTCGACGATTCCGTCTTCCTGGCGGTCATCGACTACTATGCCGATTTGGCCGTGCTCACCGACGAGATGGAGAAACACCTGAAGTCCATCGAGCGCGTTCCCCAGGGAGCCGACTATTCGCCCGAGCCTTCGGTACAGATGGAGGAACTGGTCAATGCCGCCTACAATATGGTGGTCTTCTCCAGCGCCGGCAGTCTCGACGTGCCCCATCTCGTAAGGGCGCTGCTCAAGATGGAAGACTCGTGGGCCTGCTACTTGCTGAAGAAGCACCTTGGCGACAGCGAGGAAGACTTCATGGGCGATCTCATTGAAGCCTACGAAGACTGCGAGGAGAGCGACGGCGAGATGGACGACGACTACGAGGGCGACGAAAAGCCCGACGCCCACCAGTGGCAGCGGTTGGTCACCTGCCTGAACGACACCCTCGACAGCCATCATCCGCTCATCGGCCGCGAGGAGGAACTCCGCCGCACCATCCAGGTGCTCTGCCGAAAGGAGAAGAACAACCCGCTCCATGTGGGCGAGCCCGGCGTGGGCAAGACTGCATTGGTCTACGGCCTCACGGCACTTATCGCCAGCGGCAAGGTGCCCGAGCGGCTCCAGGGGTGCAAGGTCTATCAGATGGACCTCGGCTCGATGCTTGCCGGTACGCAGTTTCGCGGCGACTTCGAGAAGCGCATCAAGCAGGTCATGGAGGGCGTACGCAAGCAGGGCAAGGCCATCGTCTACATCGACGAGATACACAACCTGGTGGGAGCCGGTCGCACAGCCGAGGGCTCCATGGATGCCAGCAACATGCTCAAGCCCTATCTCGAGGCCGGCGACATCCGTTTCATCGGCAGCACTACCTACGAGGAATACAACCGCTACTTCTCGAAATCGAAAGGCATCGTGCGCCGCTTCCAGCAAATCGACATTGCCGAGCCCTCCGTCAGCGAGGCCGTCGTCATCCTGAAGGGACTGCAGAAGAAATACGAGGAATACCACCATGTGAAATACCGCGCTGATGCCGTGGAGTATGCCGTCACGGCCAGCGCCAAATACGTCAACGAGCGCTTCCTGCCCGACAAGGCCATCGACCTCATAGACGAGGCCGGAGCCTACTGCGAGATAAACGGCAGGGACGTTGTCGACAAGAAACTCATCGGCGAAATCCTGCAGCGCGTCTGCAAAGTCGATGCCGTGGCACTTAAGGACGACAGTCATGCCCAGCTGAAAACCCTCCAGAAGCGCATCCTCAGCCGTGTCTATGGTCAGGACGAGGCTGTGCGCCAGGTGGTCGAGGCCGTGCAGATGGCCAAGGCCGGGCTCACCGACGACAACAAGCCCCTGGCCTCGCTGCTCTTTGTGGGTCCCACGGGCGTGGGCAAGACCGAGGTGGCGCGCGTGCTCTCGCAGGAACTCGGCATCCAGCTGGTGCGCTTCGACATGAGCGAATACACCGAGAAGCACACCGTGGCCAAGCTCATCGGCTCGCCCGCGGGCTATGTGGGTTACGAAGACGGTGGACTGCTCACCGATGCCATCCGAAAGACGCCCAACTGCGTGCTGCTGCTCGACGAGATAGAGAAGGCCCACAGCGACATCTACAACATCCTGCTACAGGTGATGGACTATGCCTCGCTCACCGACAATAAGGGCCGCAAGGCCGACTTCCGCAACGTGGTGGTCATCATGACCTCCAATGCCGGGGCCCAGTATGCAGGCCAGAGCGTGGGATTTGCCTCGCAGTCGAGTAGGGGAGAGGCCATGCTCAAGCAGGTCAAGAAAACCTTCAAGCCCGAGTTCATTAACCGTCTCACCGGTACCGTGGTGTTCCACGACATGGACCTCACCATGGCCGGGCTCATTCTCGACAAGAAGCTGCGCGAGTTGCACGAGAAGCTGCAGCAGAAGAACGTCACACTGCGCCTCACCCCCGAGGCCCGTGCCTGGCTGCTCAGTCTGGGATTCACCCGCGAGTATGGAGCCCGCGAGATGGACCGCGTGATAGGCAACCGACTGAAGCCGCTGCTCATGCGCGAGATACTTTTTGGCAAACTGAAGAAGGGCGGCACGGCCCTTGTCGGCTTGCACAATGATAACCTGATGATAAAACTGTAGAGATATGCCAGCAAACCAGCTACCTTCTGCCAACGTCGAAACCCTTGTCGCCGAGCGCGAGCAGCCCCTGCTTGAGTTTCTTCTGGAAAACGTGAAGACGCTCAGCCGCTCCAAAATCAAGCTCACCCTGCGCGGCGGCGGCATCACCGTGGGCGGCAAGACCGTCACCCGCTTCGACTATCCCCTGAAGCCCGGCATGAAAGTCGTCGTCAGCCGTTCCAAGAACAACCAGCTGACGCTCCGCAACCGCTATGTGCGCATCGTCTACGAAGACCGCTGGCTCGTGGTTGTCGAGAAACAGCCCGGCATCCTCTCCATGGCCGCCGGCCACTCATCGCTCAACGTGAAGGCCGTGCTCGACGACTATTTCCGCAAGACGCGCCAGCCCTGCACCGCCCATGTGGTGCACCGGCTCGACCGCGACACAAGCGGACTGATGGTCTATGCCAAGGACATGCAGACCGAGCAGGTGATGGAGCACAACTGGCACCAGATGGTCTACGACCGCCGCTACGTGGCCGTGGTCAGCGGACGCATGGAGCGCGACAGCGGCACCGTCAGCAGCTATCTGAAAGACAACAAGGCCTTCATCACCTATTCCTCGCCTACCGACAACGGCGGCAAGCTTGCCATCACCCATTATTTCACTCTCGACCGCAGCAACGACTATTCCCTCGTCGAGTTCAAGCTCGAGACGGGGCGCAAGAACCAGATACGCGTACATGCTGCCGACATCGGCCATCCCGTCTGTGGCGACACCAAGTACGGCGACGGCGAAGACCCTGCAGGCCGACTCTGCCTGCATGCCTTCCTGCTCTGTTTCTATCATCCCGTCACCCGCCAGCCCATGGAGTTCGAGACCCCCTTCCCCCCGTCATTCACCGATTTGTTCCGCAAATAAAGCCCCCTTGGCAATTAAGGTTCGGAACGCAAGCATTTAAAGGCTAATTGACTTCCATTTAAAGTCTAAATGGAAGTCATTTAAAGTTTAAATGGAAGTCAATTAAAGTCTGGAACGCGGGCAATTAAAGTTCAGAACCATTGCATCAGCTGGCGGATGTAGGCCGTCAGTTCGGCTGCCATTTTCTGGTGCTGCCACAGACTGGGATGCCAGTCGGCACCGTAATGGAGATTGCCCGTCTGTGGGGTGAAGTCAAAGCGGTAGACTTCGTTGTCGCCGTTCTTCTTGGCATCGGCTGCTACCTCGTCCAGGACTCGCCGGCAAACCTCGAGTTCCTTGCCGTTGAGCATGGAACCACAGAGCAGCAGGATCTTTGCATTAGGATTGTGGCTGCGCACCTGACTGACAAACCGATAGTAGGCTTGCTGGAATAGCTTGACGTCGTAGTTGTTCGTTGAAAGGTCGTTGGTGCCCAGGTTGATGCAAACCAGCTGTGGCTGATAGCGCGAGAAGTCCCACCGCTCGGTGTGGTCGTAGAGGTTGGTGTATTCGTATTCGGCTGTCATCACGTTGTCGGGCGTTCCGGTCTTGGGACCGCCATAGCTGCGATAGACGCCGATGCCCGAGCGGGCCACGATATGGGCATAGGCTTCCAGCTGCCGGCAAGTCTCCTGCGCATAGCCCAGATAGTGGTTCTCGGTCTCGTATTCAAAATGGTCGCTTTCCTTGACGCTCTCGTTGCCATAGGCGCAGGTGATGGAGTTGCCGATGAACTCGATGGTGCGGCCGGGCAGCGGGGGAGGGGGCAGCAGGCTGGCTCCCTGGTCGAGTATGAAGCCGCGGAACTCGGGCTTCAGCTCGTAGCCCTCGATAACGTACATCAGTCTGACGGTGTGCTCTCCCTGGGGCAGGGCGGTGGCCAGCGTGACCACGGAGTCGCGTTCGCCCATCATAGACACTTTGAAGGGTTCTGCCTGGTCTATCTGTGCCATGAAATAGCCGCTGCGGGGCTTGGCCCACAGTTTCAAGGACGTTCCCGTGAAACGGGCGTTGATTTGCGTGCCGGGGTAGGTGAAGCGCGGCCGCTGAGGGTTCTGGAAACAGATGCGCCCAATATACTGGATGTTGTTGTCGGTGGGACTGATGATGGTCCCTTTCAGCGGGAGCGTGGTGCTGGCGTGCATGCCTGTGGCGATGAACAGCGCTATGATAATCAGTCTTATTTGCTTCATGATGAAATGGTGTGTTTCGGGTTATTTACTTATGCGGTCAGAGCATCTCCCACCAGTCGAGATTGAAGAGCTTGGGTCCCTTGCGGCCCGTGAACACCAGGAAGAGGTCGTGGGTTCCGCTTACGGTGCCGTTCACCGGGGCTGAGAGTGTATGCCAGTTCTCCCATCCTCCGGTGGCAGGAACGCTGAGGGTGGCGAGGCACTGGCCCTTGATGCTGTCGATGCGCAGTTCTACCTGTCCGCCGCGAAGTCCCGAGGCAGCGCTGGCCTTGAAGGTGCGTGGCGAGCGGTCGCCGAAGTCGACATTCTGGAGCTTGATGTAGTCGCCGTTGTGAATATCGGTGACGTAAACGCCCACCTTGTTGTTCTGCTCGGTCTTTATGCCCTGCGAGAAAGCCATGGTCTCGGCCTCTACACGGCGGAAGGGCGAGAAGGTGGCAATGGGACAGACTCCCTGGTCGGTGGGCATGATGGTGGGGAAGCTGCCATCGGCATTGTACTGGAACTCCTCGACGGCAACACTTCGTCCGAAGCCGCCGCCATTGGGCAGCTTACCGGTGTGGTAGAAGAAGTAGTTGTGACCGCGGAAGTCGGCTATGCCGCAATGGTTGGTGAACGACTTGGTGTCGCAGAGCGGCATAATCTCGCCAGCGTAGGTCCAGGGACCGGTGGGCGAGGGGGCCGTGCTGTAGGAGATGTGCTCGGGCACTCCGCCAGCGGCATAGAGCAGGTAATAGAGGGCCTTGGTTTTACTTTTTACTTTTCCTTTCTTCGACTTGGCGGGAACGGCCTTTTTCATGAGCCAGGGACCTTCCACGTAGCTGTCTTTATAGGTCTTTCCCTTCTCGCGCTTATCCATCCGCGGGGCACCGAAGGCTTCCTCGGTCATGGGGAGCAGCCCAAGCTCGCCCTCGTAGGATATCATGTCGCGGTTCAGCTTGAGGTAGTACACCTGCGGGTTTCCCCACATCAGCCAGGCCTGACCGTCGTCGTCGATGAGTACGGTGGGGTCGATATGGTCCCAGCTGCCATTCTCGAAGAGGGGCTTGCCCAGCGCGTCGCGGAAGGGTCCTGTGGGAGAGTCGCCCACGGCCACGCCGATGGCCATTCCGTTTGAGATCTTGGAATGGGCACAGATGTACCAGTAGAACTTGCCGTCGCGCTCGACGCATTGTGAGGCCCAGGCGCGGTCGTCGGCCCAGGTGAAGTCTTCGAGTGCCAGCGGTGAGCCGTGGTCGGTCCAGTTCACCATGTCGTCGGTGCTGTAGATGCGCCATTCCTGCATCCAGAAGAAGTCGGCGCCGTCTTCGTCGTGACCGGTATAGACATAGAGTCTGTCGTTCCACACCATTGGAGCGGGGTCGCTGGTGCACCACGTCTGCACAAACGGGTTCTGTGCACCGGCGTATTGTGCGGCCATAAAGGCCATGAGAAATAGGATTATCTTTTTCATTTTGTTATTTATTTATGATGTAATTACTCCCCGCCCTATAGGGAGGGACCGGGGGAGGGTCTTTTATTCCTTGCTTATTATAAACTGATAGGTCTTCCCGGCCTGCGTGTCAATGTCGTATTCATAGACCTGCCGAATGGCGGCAGCGGGGGTTGCTGCGGAATCTTTTTCGGGCGACACCAGCGGGTCTTTGATGTGAGCTGACTGAAGCAGGGGATTAGGGCAGTTGCCCTGGGCAGGGCGTAGCCGTTTGCCCTGCATCTTCCAGTAGGAGCGCAGGCGGAGCGTGCCGCCAATGGTGGAGTGGACGATGGCTTTCTGCACGCGGCCATCCTTCCAAGTGATGTCGACCGTGAAGCCGCCACGCGCCCGCAGACCTTTCACCTCCCCCGATTTCCATGCGTCGGGCAGGGCGGGGAGCAGGTGTACGGCCCCGTCGTGACTCTGCAGTAGCATCTCGCAGATGCCGGCGGCAAAGCCGAAGTTGCCGTCGATTTGGAATGGCGGGTGGGCATCGAAGAGGTTGGGGTAGGTGCGGCCGTCGGGGAACTGTCGCATCTTGGAGTCGTCGGGCAGCAGGTGGAGCATGTTCTTCACAATCTTGAAGGCATGGTTGCCGTCGAGCAGGTGGGCCCAGAAGTTGATTTTCCATCCCAGGCTCCAGCCGGTGGCCATGTCGCCGCGTTGCTGCAAGGTGGTCATGGCAGCACGGAAGAGGTCGGGGTGGGTGTAGGGTGAAATCTGGTTCGACGGGTATAGTCCGTAGAGATGCGACACGTGGCGGTGCTCGTCTTTGGGGTCGTCGGCATCGATGAGCCACTCCTGCAACTGTCCGTAGCGACCAATCTGCATGGGCGGCAGCTGGGTGATGGCTTGCTGGAGGCGTTGCGTCAGCTGGTCGCTGATGCCCAGCGCGCGGGCTGCCTGCAAGGTCTGGCTGAAGACGTCGAAGGCAATCTGGTTGTCCATGGTGGAGCCGGCGGTGACGGTGGTCTTCTTACCCATGGGCCCGTGTTCGGGCGATACCGTGGGGGCGGTGACCAGCCAGCCGTATTGTGGATGGGGCACCATGTAGTCGAGCAGGAACTCGGCAGCTCCCTTGATGACGGGCCAATAGCGGGAGAGGAATGCCTTGTCGCCTGTGAAGAGATAGTGCTGCCAGAGGTGGGTGGTAAGCCAGGCGCCGCCGGTGGGGAACATACCCCATGTGGTGCCGTCGACGGGGCCTGCGATGCGCCAAAGGTCGGTGTTGTGATGGGCCACCCATCCGTTGCATCCGTACATCTGACGGGCGGTGACGGCGCCGGTGTGGCTGAGGTCTTCTATCATGCTGAACAGGGGCTCCTGCGTCTCGGCGAGATTGCCCACCAGGGCGGGCCAGTAGTTCATCTCGGCATTGATGTTGATGGTGTATTTCGAATCCCATGGTGCATTCATCTTGTCGTTCCACACGCCCTGCAGGTTGGCTGGCTGTCCGCCGGGCTGAGACGACGATATGAGCAGGTAGCGGCCATACTGCATCATGAGCGAGACCATGTCCATGTCAGCGCCGTCGGCAAATGCCGCCAGTCGCTTGTCGGTCTCGAGCGACGACTGTTCGGTCTTGGCCAGGGTGAGCGACACGCGGTCGTACTGCTCCTTGTATTTGCCCATGTGGCGGTTGAGCAGTTGCTGGTAGCTCTTGCCCGCAATGGAGGCCATGGTGGCCTGGTTCTTACGGGACGGCGCATTGTCATCGCTCAGCGTCTGGTAGTTTTCGAAATTGGTGGCAGCCGTTATGTAGAGCATTGCCGTGGTGGCATGGCTGATGGTGATACGGTCTGTGGCGTCGGTCGTGGTGCCGTCGGATTCCACGCGGATGAGTGTTTCGGCCGTCAGTTTTCCGGGAATGCCCTCTTGCTCCACGTTGTGCAGCACGGCGGCAAGCTGGTGGTTGGCCACGCTGCGCTTCTCTTTCACCTCGAACGGACTGTCGAACGCTACGCCCACGTTGAGCGCACCCTTTTTGCCGGCTTCAAGACGTACGATGAGCACGTTGTCGGCCTGTGAGGCAAATACCGTCTGCTTGTAGCTGGTGCCGCCGACCGTGTAGCGGGCCGTGCAGAGCGCGTCGGCAAGATTCAGCTCGCGGCGGTAGTCGGCTGGCTCGTTCGGTGACGGATAGTCGAAATTGAGCTTCAGCGAGCCGAGCGGCAGAAAGCGCATGCCATGCGGTCCTGGGAAGAAATGCTTGTCGATGATGGCATGGGCCGACTCTTCGCGGCCTGCGAAAATGGAGTCGCGCACCTGTTGCAGATAATCCTTTGCCTCCGTACTGTTGTTGTGGTGAGGCGAACCGCTCCAGAAGGTTTCTTCGTTGAGGGCAATCTCCTCGGTGCCGGTCTTTCCGTACACCATGGCGCCCAGGTGGCTGTTGCCTACGGGCAGCGCCTCGAGCCAGTGGCCGGCAGGACGGCTGTACCAAAGCTGGTGCGACTGGGCCGATGATGTGGAGGCCATGAGGCAGAACACTACTGCCAGTAATGCCTTCTTTATCAGCACAGGCTTTTGTTTGAAAATTTTCATGATTGTTTCTTTTATTTATTGTTATTATTGTTTTCTTTCCTTTGCTTCCCTTGCAAACTCGAAGAGCGACTGGGGCAGGTGGCAATAGCCCGTGGGATTCTTGTCGAGATAGTCCTGATGATATTCCTCGGCAGTATAGAAATTCTCAAGCGTCTGTTTTTCGACGGCAAACGCCTGCGCATAGGCGGCCTGCTCTTCCTGGTAGACGCGCTCGATGACGGCGAGGTCGGAAGGGTCGGTGTAGTAGATGCCTGTGCGGTATTGAGTGCCTTTGTCGTGCCCCTGCTGGTTGACGCTTACGGGGTCGATGGCCTTGAAATAAAGGTGGAGGAGAAACTCCAGGCTGACCACCTCGGGATTATACCTGACGCGCACGGTCTCGGCAAATCTTGTCTGGTCGGTACATACCTGCTCATACGTAGGGTTCTCGATGATGCCGTTGGCATAGCCCACTTCGGTTTCCACCACTCCCTCTATCTGCTTGAAGTAATGCTCTGTGCCCCAGAAGCAGTCTCCCGCCAGATAGATTTCTTTTTCTGATGTTGCAGCCATAATGAAAAATAAGTAATAAATTTTGTTGACGATGCAAATATACACATAATTTCGATATTTTTACTTGATTTTGATTATAATTGTTAGATTTCTGCCCCGAGGGCACTAAAAAAGGAAAGAATTATTTACTTCTGCGCTCACTAATCGTTTTTTTTATTATCTTTGCAAAAACGTTACTATGATTACTAACAATAACATCCAGAAAATTGAGGGCATGACCGAATGGCTGGAGGCTGTTCCTTACGACGTGACGCGCGACAGCCTCTATGCTGCTGCCGACCTCTACGGCGAATGCGATGAGAGCGCTTCGCTGGCCGAATGCTACGACAGCCGGGTTTACGAGCACTACCTGAAGATGGGCAAGAATGCCCGCGATGTGAGGGAGTCGCTGGCCCGTACGCTCCACGACCACGGCATCCACATGGCACTCGATGCTTTCTTTGAGGAACACGATAGTCGCCTGTGTGTGGGTATCATGGGCGGACATGCCCTGCAGCGTTCCGACCCTATGTTTGCCAATATAGTCTTGCTGAGCAAACGGCTGACCGAGGAGGGCTTCTTCATGCTGAGCGGGGGAGGACCCGGTGCCATGGAGGCCACTCATCTGGGAGCATGGATGGCAGGTCGCACTCAGGAAGAAACCATAGAGACTGTCCGTTACCTGGCAGCTGCCGCCGAGTCGTTTAATGACAAGGCATGGCTAAAGTCGGCACTCGACGTGATGCACCGCTATCCCCAGCAGCAGTATGTCAGTCTGGGTATTCCCACCTGGCTCTATGGTCATGAGCCGTCGACGCCCTTTGCCACCCATATTGCCAAGTTTTTCGAGAACAGCATCCGCGAAGACAGCATCCTCACGCTGGCCTACGGTGGCATCGTCTATACCCCAGGCAGCGCCGGTACCATGCAGGAAATATTCCAGGATGCCGTTCAAAACCATTACCTCTCGTTCGGATTCTCCAGTCCGATGGTGTTCTTTGGCCATCGCTACTGGACCGAGGAGATGCCCGTATACCCGCTTCTTCAGCATCTTATGGGAACGGGGAAATACAAGAACCTGCTGCTGACGCTTACCGACGAGATCGGCGAGATAGAGAATGTGATAAAGGAGTTTAGGAGTAAAGGAGTTTAGGAGTATATCAATGAAAAGGCTTTTAGTATATTTTCTTTTGATGGCCATGGGGAGCGCTACCGGCGCGATGGCTCAGAATGTTATTGTTGATTCGGTTAAAAAAGCTGACAACGCTACGCCACTCAAGCGCAAGAAGGTAGCCGTGGTGCTCAGCGGCGGCGGTGCAAAGGGCATGGCCCACATCGGTGCGCTGAAAGTGATTGAGCGGGCAGGCATCCCCATCGACATCATCACCGGTACGAGCATGGGCAGCATAGTGGGCGGTCTCTATGCCACCGGAAAAGACGCCCATACGCTCGACTCAATTGTCAGGGTGCAGGACTGGACCGTAGTGCTTTCCGACCGCGACGACCTGAGTCTGCAGAGTCTCCATGAGCGTAAGAAACAAAACACCTATATCTATACGCGTTCCATTCAGTTGCACAAACAAGAGGAAGTGACGGGCGGTGGATTCGTTCGCGGTAAGAATATCGGCATGCTGTTCCAGAAACTCACCATGCCCTATACCGATTCCATCGACTTCAGCCGGCTGCCGATTCCCTTCGCTTGTGTGGCCACCAATATGGTCGACAACACCGAGTATGTGTTCCACGGCGGCTTGCTCAGTCAGGCCATGCGCGCCAGTATGGCGATTCCCGGGGCATTCTCGCCCGTCCGCTTGGGCGACATGGTGCTTGTTGACGGCGGTCTGCAAAACAATTTCCCCGTGGATGTGGCTAAGGCCATGGGTGCCGATTACGTGATAGGCGTCTCCGTACAGCAGCCGCTGCGTCCGGCCAGCGAACTGACCAGCACCGCCAGCATTCTGTTGCAGCTCATCGATGCCAACAGCCGGAACAAGTTCGACGAGAACCTTGCCATGACGGACATCCCCATCTTGGTGGATGTTCATGGCTACAGCGCTGCAAGTTTCAGCAAGAACGCCATCGATTCGCTCATTCGCCGAGGTGAGGAAGCCACCATGGCGCAGTGGGATAAACTTATGGAATTGAAAAAGAAGCTGGGATTGGAGCCCATGCCGCTCAGCCGAAGTCTGAAAAATGCAAAGCGCGCTGAGAAACGCTATTGCATCAGCGATGTGCGCTACGAGAACATGACCAAGATGGACGCCCTGTTCCTGCGTACAAAATTCAGGCTGCACGAAGGCGACAGTATCGACGACGACCGGGCCACGCTCATCACCACCTCCATACGCCGCGACTTGTTCTACAAGGAAGCCTCCTATCGCTTTGATCTGAAAAACGAGACGGATGCCACCGTTGTTTTCTCTGCCAACACCCAGAAGGGCAGCAAACTGAGCATCGGACTGCGCTTTGACAACGAGGAAATGGTGGCCGTACAGACCAATGCCGCCCTCCCGCTGGGCACAAAGGTACCGGGGCAGGCCGATATCACGCTGCGACTGGGCAAGCGAATCATGGCCAGGGCAAATCTTGCTTTCTTCCCGTGGAGCTACATCCGTCCGTCGTTGTCGTACGAATTCCGTCACAACGACATCAATCTCTATAGCAAAGGCGACAAGCGTTTCAACATGACCTACAACCAGCATAGCGCCGATCTGAAGCTGCTCAATTTCGATGTCCGCAACTTCAACTTCAGCCTTGGAGCCGTGTGGGACTACTACCACTACAACAACCTGCTGGTCAGTCAACTGCCCGAGCATAGCATGGAACCTCTGTCAGATGCCCACTACTACACCTACTATGGTCAGGTGGAATTCAATAGCGAGGACGACTGGTATTTCCCCGTCACGGGTTCCCGATTCAAGGCTATGTTCTCTTACGTTACAGACGACTTTCTGGAACTCAACAACTCGGTAGGCATGCGCCAGTACAGTCTGATGTGGCGCACGTCGTTACCCCTGGGTTCCGTTGTCACGCTGCGCCCCATGGCCTACGGTCGTTTGCTATATGGCAATAACATCCCGAACAACCAGAAGAACATTGTCGGCGGTCCGTTTTTCTCACACTATATGCCGCAGCAGATGCCCTTTGCCGGTGTGCGGTTCATAGAGGAAGTAGGCGACAAGTTCATGGCCCTGCAGCTGGAGGCACAGTTCAAGATTACCGGCAGCAGCATTATTCTGGCCAAATTTGTCGGTGCCCAGGATTCGCCCACTATGAAAAATCTGTTTGATTACCAGACGCGACTGGGCGGTTCGCTGGGTTACTACTTCAACACCCCATTCGGTCCGCTGGGCGGCTCGGTGGGCTATAGCAACATCAGCAAGGGTTTCTACTATTACGTCAATCTAGGATTTGAGTTCTGACGGTCAGAATTTCACCTCGACGCTGCTGCCCTCGTAGGCTACGCGCTGCTGTCTGCCGTCGGGCAGCACAACCGTGAAGTGGCGCGATTCCAGCATGCCGGGATAAGTGCCCTGGCGGTTGCCGATGGTCAGCGTCTGGGATTTATTGTTCCATTGGAAGGCGATGGTGGCAAATACACCTTTCTCATAGTTGTAGTTGTCGCCCTCGTCCTCGTAGAGAACAAACGTTCCGTCGGCACCCGGATAGATGCGTATTTCCATGTCGTCCCACGATTTTTCGCCCGTGTACTGCATCTCAGGTCCCAGTGGCAGGATGCTGCCTGCACGTACAAACATCGGTATGCGGTCCAGCTGCGTCTGCAGGGTTACTTTCTGTCCGCCCTTGAACCGCTTGCCCGTCCAGAAGTCATACCATTCGGCTCCGCTGGGAAGATATTTCGTGGCCGTTTTCTGAGCCTTGAAATCCACCTTCGCGAGGTTTCCGCTGTCGTGTGCTTCTTTCTTGTCCCAGCCGCTCATGGCATCTTCCTTGACCACAGCCTCGGCCGTGTATTGAGCTTCCACGACGGGTGCTGCAAGAATGGAGCGTCCGAACATAAACTCATCGGTGGTGTCCCACACCCGGCGGTCGTTGGCGAAGTCGCTGAAGAGCGGACGCAGGTAGCTCTCGTTGTTGCTGGTCACCTGCCAGGCCATACTATATAAATAAGGTATAAGGCGATAGCGCAGGCGAATGGTTCGCTCGATGGCATCGTAGACGGGTTCTCCCTTTTCACCGAACTGCCAGATCTCGCGTGGGGCATCGGCACCATGACTGCGGAAGATGGGGCAGAACAGTCCGTATTGCATCCAGCGCACATACAGTTCCTGATACTGAGGGTTCTGCGGGGCAGAGCCCGGGCCCTTCGTGTTGTATGAACCGCAGAAGAAACCGCCGATATCGGTGTTGAAGTTGGGATTTCCAGTCAGCGAATAGCTCAGTCCGGCAGGAACCTGCTTGCGCAGCATGTCCCATGAAGAGGCCACATCGCCGCTCCACATGTTCGAACCGTAGTGCTGTTGTCCGGCAAAGGCCGAGCGCGTCATGATGAACACACGCTTGGCTGATGATTCCTTTCGCTGCGCCTGATACACGCCGCGAACGGTCTCCAGAGGGAAGGCATTGCGCAGTGAGCGCCAGGTGCCGCCGGTGACCTGATGGTCGTAGTCGCTCTCTCTTGGATTGAAGAAGTCGGGGTCGGTGGAATCCATCCACCATCCGTCGGTACCGTAGTCGAACAGCGTTTTCAGATATTTCCAGTAGATGTTGCGCGCCTCAGAACTGAAGGCATCGTAGACCTTCACGCCCGAAGGATACTTCATCACCGGAGGCCAGATGTGCGACAGTCCGCTCTGAGGCCAAGTCTCGAAGGGCATCAGCAGCCCTTTCTCGCTGAGTTCCCTGAACTGCTGCGTCTGCGGTCCGAAGCTTGCCCAGATGCTGATCATGAAGTGGGCGTTCCTCTCATGCACGTCGTTTATCATTTTCTTGCCGTTCGCATATTCCTCGGCCAGGAAGTCCATGGCATTCCACAGATAGTTCGAACCCCAGTACTGCCAGTCCTGAATGATGCCGTCAAGCGGCACCTGCAGTTTCCTGTGCCGGTCGACTACACCCACCACCTCGGCTGGACTTTTGTAGCGTTCCTTGCTCTGCCAGAATCCATAGGTCCACAGCGGGAACATCGGAACATCACCCGAGAGGTGGCGCATCTCTGCAATCACGCCATCGGCCGAGCCTCCATACATGAAGTAATAGTCGACGGCTTCACCCACTTCCGACGTGAAGCTCATGCCCGAGTTATCGTCGTCGAACTGTGTGGGTGAATAGTTGTCCCAATAGATGCCCCAGCCCTTGATGCTCTGCAGCACATTCTGGAAGTCTTCCAGGTTCGACTGCTCCATGCGCTTGTGCTCTCCGCGGCGGTTCATCTTTCCGTTTTGTATGGTGCCCAGTCCGTAGATGGCCTCGTCCTTGTCCAATATGAACGTCTGGTTGACGCGATAGGCATCTGCATCATGTCCTTCATTGCGCTTTGCGAACGAGAAGGTCTTTTCTCTCAGCAGTGTCTTGCCGTTAGCCGTCGTGAAGGTAAGGGCTCCCGTACGGGTATCCATCTTCACGGTCAGTGAACTGCTGCTCATGCTATTACCCTTGCGGCTGACCGTCACATCCTGCGGCTTTGCCGTGACTACCAGGTTCTTTGGAGTGTAAATCCTGCCGACGGGCGTTTTCGTAACTCTAACTATCGTGGGCGTATAGAATTCCGCCTTGATTTCGGTGTCGGCCACTTGCTGTTGCAGCGCCTGCTGTGCAATGGCAACTACTGGCGCTAATGCCAAAAGACAAATGATGCTTATCTTTCTCATGATGGTGATGCTAAAATGGGTGGGGTTACTTAGAGAGTTCCTGGGCGATGATTTCAGCCATGCGCTGAACGCCTTTCTCGTTGGGATGGATGCCGTCGGGCTGTACAAGGTCGGCACCGTCGGCAAACAGCGTGTGCAGGTCGATAACCTTCAGTCCGTATTGCCTGGCCACTTCCTGCTGAATGGGGATGATGTTGTTCACAATCACCGAGTCGCTGATATCCCAAGTGCTCTTGAAGGCAGGGATGGGAGTGCACAGGAAGATGCGCGGCTTCGTGACAGCCGGTGTCTTCGACTTCTTTCCCTTTTTCTTGCCCTGTGCTGCCAACTGCGGAGCCAGCGACTTAATCATTTGCTCCAGGTCCTGCTTGAATTCTCCGCCATGCTGCCAGTTGTGCGGCTTCGAGTCGTTGGTGCCCAGTTTGATGATGACGATGTCGGGCTGGAAGGCCAGCGCATCTTTCCAAGCCGTTTCGTTCATATAGGGGAAGTCACCCTTCTGGAGCATGGTGCGGGCACTTACTCCGAAGTTCTTCACCCAGTAGCCGTCGCCCAGTTTCTTTTGCAGCAGGGCGGGATAGCCGTGCTGTGGGGCCATGTCGATGCCGTGGCCGTCGGTAATGCTGTTGCCGATGCAAGCCACGCGAATGGCATCAGGCTTCGGTGTCTGACGGGCCTTCAACCATGCACCCAGTTCGTTCAGCATTTGGTCGTGATACTTGAACCAGGGGCCGAATCCGAACCCGTGGTCGCCGCTGGGATAGATGAACATGCTGCACTCGTTGCCGGCATTGCGCATGGCCGAATAGTAGGCAATTCCGTTGGTGACAGGCGGCACCAGACGGTCGTCGTTGGCCATGATGATTACTGCCGGCGGGGTGAGGTGGCGCTTCACGGCATTCTGCGTTGAGAAGTCGCGCACCAGAGCGGGATTCTTCTGGTCCTCGCCAAGGAAGTTGCGGCACGACCATACATGCGACACCTTCTCGTCCATCGAGATGACGGGGTAGAACAGTATGGTGAAGTCGGGACGCAGCTCATAGGGGGAGTGGGTGGAGATGACCGATGCCAGGTGTCCGCCGGCAGAGAATCCCATGATGCCCACGTCGCGGGGATTGATGCCCCACACAGCTGCCGAGTCGCGAACAATGCGGAAAGCCTTCTCCACATCGCTGATGGGCTTCGTGCGGTCGCCTTCGGGCAGCCGGTAGTTCACCACGAAATAGGCAATGCCCTGGCTGTTCATCCATCCCGAAGCCAGCGTGCCCTCGTGGGTGTTCGAGAGCATCGAGTAGCCGCCTCCGGGTATACCTACGACCGCCTTGCCCGAAGAAGATTCGGGAAGGAAACAAACCATCTGCGCCTTGGCGTCGTCGGTGAGGTTGATTGTGAACTTTCTTGCTGTCTGAGCCTGAATACCCAGAGAGGTGAGTAACAGACAAACCAATGTCAGTAATCTTACGGTTTTCATAATGAGTATAAGTTAATAATAATGTTTGCTGATTGTTGAAAAGGCCGCTTGGGCAAAATTTTCTGCAAAACTAATGTTTTTTCCTCAATCCTGCAAGTTTACGGGTGTGTTTTGGACAGAAAAACATGCTCTTCCCTTCATTTGTCTCAATCGGGGGCGATTGTCCCAACAACTCCGCGATGTTTCTGCAGAAATGTTTGCCGCGTGGCCGTAACGGTTGTACTTTTGCATCGTCAAAAACAAAAATCGAAAAGTAATCATAAATTAATAATAAAAGAAAAATGAAAAAGAATTTATTTGTATTAGTATTGTTCTGCTGCCTGTCGGCAATGGCCCAGGCACAAGTTGTGAAGTATTGCATGAGCTACTCGGACTTCGTGGCCGGGAACTGGAAATCGGTTGACGAACTGACCGGTGGCCGTACCAAGCAGGCCTGCCAGATGAAGACCATCGACAACCAGGTGCGCCTGAAGACTGGCGACAAAGAGGCTGACAAGATTCTGAAGAAAGAGGTTTTTGCCGTGATGTATGGCAACGATTTGCTGGTCAACTGCCACAACCTGCGCTACAATGATATCGTGCTGGATGCCTCGGGCTATGCACATGCCGTGCGCTACAATGGCGACAAGCTCTGCGTGATGGTCTACAAGATTAACGACGGCGCATTCCTGCTCGGACTGGGAGCCGATGTGGCCAGCTTCTTCACCCCAACGCCGGTGAGCATAGGACTCTCGGTGGGTTCCACCACCCTGTGGTACTGCAAAGACTACCTGAACACGATGGCCTGCTACCTGGTGGATAGAGATGCCAACGAGAAGGACAAGATTCCCGTCACCCGCATCAACGACAGCTTCATGGAGACGCTGCTCGCCCACGATGCCCCTCTGCTCGAGAAGTACAAGGCCATCAGCAGCAAGCGCAACCGCCAGTCGGCAGCCAACATCCTTCCGGTGCTGATGGAGAAGGGAGTGGTGAAAATGGAAGCAATCAACTGATACTTTAATGCGGCGGTGACTCCGCACAATATAAAGTGAATGTGGGGGAGCGGCATCTAGAATAGGGTGCTGCTCCCTTTCTTTATGGGGTATGAATCGTAACATGTTACAAATTGCATGATTGTTTGCAACATTTGGAAACGGCGTGTATACCCTTTTTTATTTAATTTTGTGGCGTCTTAGCATGCAGTATTATTCACTAACTTAAAATAACCGTATGAAGTATTTACTAAAACCCTTTATGCTGTTGGCGCTGATGACAGTTTGCACGACAGCTGGGGCACAGGGACTGAAAGATGCCTACAAAAATTATTTCAAGATTGGCGTCGCACTCAATGTTCGTAACGCAACCACTCCCGAGCAGATGGAGCTTGTGAAGAAGGAGTTCAACAGCGTCACCGCCGAGAACGACATGAAACCCGAGCCCACCGAGCCCAAGGAAGGTGAGTTCAACTGGGAGAATGCCGACAAGATTGCCAATTTCTGTCGTGCCAATGGTATCAAGATGCGCGGCCACTGTCTGATGTGGCACTCGCAGATTGGTAAATGGATGACCGACAGCCCCACTAAAGAAATTTTCTACCAGCGCATGAAGAAGCATATCCAGGCCATTGTGAGCCGTTATAAGGATGTGGTATATTGCTGGGATGTGGTCAACGAGGCCATGACCGACGACAAGAACGCCATCGACCCCTATCGCCAGAGCGCCATGTACAAGCTCTGCGGCGACGAGTTCATCGCCAAAGCCTTCCAGTATGCCCGTGAGGCCGACCCCAAGGCTTTGCTTTTCTACAACGACTACAACGAGTGCGACCCCGTGAAGAGCCAGCGCATCTACAACATGGTGAAGGCCATGAAGCAGGCCGGTGTGCCCATCGACGGTATCGGCATGCAGGGACATTATAATATTTATGGTCCCACCGAGAAGGAGGTCGACGACGCTCTTAAGCTCTACAAGAAGATTGTGAAGCACATCCATGTCACCGAACTGGACATCCGTGTGAATACCGAGATGGGCGGACAGCTCCGTTTCAGCCAGGGCGGTGTGAACATCAGCGACTCTGTGAAGCAGCACCTTGCCGACCAGTATGCCCGCGTGTTCAACGTGTTCCGCAAGCATAAGGACGTTATCGACTGTGTGACCTTCTGGAACCTGGGCGACCGCGACTCTTGGCTCGGAGCCGCCAACTATCCGCTGCCTTTCGACTCAGAGTATAAGCCTAAGCTGGCCTACGACGTGATCAAGGGCTTCAAGCCCGCCAAGTGGGAACTTCCCAAGGCTCCCGAGCGCCGTCCCCGTCAGCAGCAGATGCAGCGCCCGCCGTTTAATCCCCAGATGGCATTCCGCAAGGTGGAAGGCGTGGCCGACGACTTCAAGCCCAACGTGATGAACCAGCCCGGCCAGGATTATCCGCAGGTCAACTCTCAGGGTTATGTGCGCTTCCGTATCCAGGCCCCTGAAGCCAAGGACGTTACCGTAAGTCTCGGCCTCGGCGGTCAGGGCGGCACTAAGCTGCGCCGTTTCTTCGATGGTTCATGGATTGGCCAGACCGCCGGTCCGATGGACGAGGGTTTCCACTACTATCACCTCACCGTCGACGGCGGTACGTTCAACGACCCCGGCACCCACAACTACTTCGGCTCTTGCCGTTGGGAGAGTGGTGTGGAGATTCCCGCCAAGGACCAGGACTTCTATGCCTGCCGCGAGGACATTGCCCATGGCAAGATTCAGGAAGTGCTGTTCTACTCGAAGAGTCTTGGCAAGATGCAGACCGCTATGGTATATCTGCCGCCAACCTACGGACAGCTGGTCGACAAAAAGGGTGCACCCGTGAAGGCTGGCGCCAAGGGTGTTCAGGAGAGTTATCCCGTGCTCTACCTGCAGCATGGATGGGGTGAGAACGAGACCAGCTGGTCGAAGCAGGGCCACGCCGGACTCATCATGGACAACCTGATTGCCGACGGCAAGATCAAGCCTTTCATCATTGTGATGGCCTATGGCCTGACCAACGACTTCAAGTTCGGCACCATCGGACAGTTCACCGCCAAGGAGTTCGAGACCGTGCTTATCGACGAGCTGATGCCATATATCGATGCTAACTTCCTGACCAAGCCCGACAAGTGGAACCGCGCCATGGCCGGTCTCTCGATGGGTGGCATGGAGACCAAGCTCATCACCCTGCGCCGTCCCGAGGTGTTCGGCTACTGGGGCCTGCTCAGCGGTGGCCAGTATGCTCCCGAAGAGATTAACGACCCGAAAGCGGTGAAGGTTATTTTCGAGAGCTGCGGCTCGAAGGAGCGCCCCGACGGCATCAACAAGTCAGTTGCCGACCTGAAGGCAGCCGGCTATAACGCCTACGGCTATATCTCAGAGGGCACTGCTCACGAGTTCCTCACATGGCGCCGCAGTTTGTACCAGATGGCACAATTGCTGTTCAAATGATTCTAGGCCATCCTAGGCTCTCCTAGGCTTTCCTAGGACAGCCTAGGAAATCCTAGTTCCCAAAAAACAACTTATCAACTCAAGATGAAAAAATTACTAACTATATCATTATTCATTTCCACGCTGGCGGCGTCGGCACAGAACCCGGTCATTCGCGACCAGTTCAGTGCCGACCCCACGGCAAGGGTTTTCAACGGGCGTGTGTATCTCTATCCCTCACATGATATCTTCCCGCCCGAGGGCCAGCGACAAGACTGGTTCTGCATGGCCGACTATCATGTGTTCTCTTCCGAGAATCTGACCGACTGGACCGACCATGGTGTGATTGTCACTCAGAACAAAGTGCCCTGGGTAAGACCAGACTCCTATTCGATGTGGGCGCCCGACTGCGTCTACAGGAACGGCAAATACTATTTCTACTTCCCCTCTGCTCCTGCTGGAGGCATGCGTGGCTTCGGTGTCGGTGTAGCCGTCGCCGACAGCCCCGAAGGACCATTCATTCCCGAGCCGGAGCCCATCAAGGGCATCAACGGCATCGACCCCTGCGTGCTGCTGGCGTCCGACGGCAACGCCTATATCTTCTGGGGTGCTGGACGTTGCGCCAAGCTCAAGGATAACATGAAGGAACTTGCCGACGACACTCCGAAGGAGAAAGTGAAGTGGGGTGAGCGCGAATTCGAGATGATGGGCGTCAACTGCCTCAAGGACCTGCCCAACCGTCAGGCTGAAGGCCCGTTCGCCTTCGAGTACAACGGCAATTACTACCTGACCTATCCTTATGTGAGGGAGAACACCGAGGTGCTCGGCTACGCTATGAGTAAGAACCCGATGGGGCCCTACGAATACAAAGGTCTCATCATGGCCGAGCATGCCAACGGCTGCTGGACCAACCACCACAGCATTGTGAACTACAAGGGCCAGTGGTATCTGTTCTATCACCACAACTTCTTCTCACCCAACGACGACAAGCGCCGCTCCGTGCAGATTGAGAAACTCTTCTTCAATCCCGACGGCACCATCCAGGAGGTGAAGCCTACCATGCGTGGCGTGGGTATCAACAAGGCCACAGAGAAGATTCAGATCGACCGCTACAGCAGTGCTGCCGCCGATGTCACCAACGAATATGTCGACACTACCCGCGCCTTTGCCGGTGGTTGCGCCACCATGCCTGTCAAGGGTAGCTGGATACAGTATAACGACGTTGACTTCAGCTGTCTGACCGACGGCTATCTGTACCTGTCTGCCAAGGCCAGCGACGACACCGAGTTCTGCATCCGCGAAGGCAGCGCCAAGGGTAAGGTCATTGCACGCATCAAGATGGCGGTAAGGCCGCCAGAGCCTCCCGCAGGAGCTGCTGCCAATCCCATGATGATGCGCTTCAACCGCGACCTGCGCAACCAGTGGCTCACACAGACAGCCGCCTTGGAGTATGCGCCGAAGGGTGTCACTAACCTGGTCGTCACCAACGAGGGCAACGGTGCCCTCAGCATCGACTGGCTGCAATTCAAGAACCGTCCTAAGTACTTCTCGCCTGTCACCACCCCGTCGGCACAGCCCGACGATGAAGGCTTCATCCGTCGCTGGCTGCTCTTGGAGCCCATCGACAAGCCCAATAGCGGCAATACCGTCTTCACCGACAGCTACTTGCGCGAGCACTTCAACAGGCAGTACTTCAAGGGTCAGCAGACCATCGTTCCGAAGAACGGCCAGAAGGTAAAGGCCACCTTCAAGCAGGAGCAGGCTCCCGCAGGCTTTGGCCGTGGCATGCAGCAGGCACCCGCCAAGCCTGAGGTGAAGACCGTCACCCAGAACCTCACCTGGCACGCCTTCGACAGCGAGAACATGAACGTCAAGCTATTCCGCTTCGCCGAGAAATATGGCGAGAAGGTATATGGCGTGCTCTTCTGGGCCGTCACCATCATCGACTGCGACGAAGACATCGAGAACGTCCGTCTGGCCGTAGGCTCCAATTCTGCCTCCATGTGGTGGCTCAATGGCAAGGAGACGCTGCTGCTCAGCGGCGACCGCCGTATGGTGAAGGACGACGCCGTATCTCCACGTCTAACCCTGAAGAAGGGACGCAACATCCTGCGTGGCGCCATCATCAACGGCCCGGGCATGAGCGACTTCTGCGTCCGCTTCATCGACGAGAAGGGCAACCCCGTAAAGAACTTTAAAGTGAAAAGTGAATAATTTGCTACCGCAATAAATATAGAAGACAATTATGAAGACGAAATATCTGATAGGTTTATCGGCTATACTTTGTACATTATCCATTGGTCCTGCAAGGGCACAAATTGGCGCACCCTTTATCCACGACCCCTCAACCCTCGCCGAATGCGACGGCAAGTGGTATACCTTCGGCACTGGCGGTGGCGGTATCATATCTGACGACGGCTGGTCGTGGCATAGCGGCGCTGAGCGTCCTGGCGGCGGTGCAGCTCCCGACATGCTGAAGATAGGCGACCGTTACCTCTGTATCTATGGAGCCACCGGTGGTGGTCTGGGCGGCGGTCACAGCGGCCGTATCCTCACCATGTGGAACAAGACGCTCGACCCCAAGTCGCCCGACTTCAAGTGGAGCACCGCTGTCGAGGTATGCGCCTCCGACGGTATGGAAGACCAGGACGCCATCGACCCGGGTCTACTGCTCGACCCCACCACAGGTCGTCTGTGGGCCAGCTATGGCACCTATTTCGGCACTATCCGTCTCATCGAGCTGGACCCGAATACCGGCTTCCGCGTGAGTGGCAACAAAGAGAAGGACATCGCCATCGACTGCGAGGCATCCGACCTCATCTACCGCAATGGCTGGTACTACCTGCTGGGCACCCACGGCACCTGCTGTGACGGTGTGAACTCCACCTATAATATCGTGGTAGGCCGCGCCAAGAGCGTTCAGGGACCCTATATCGATAATGTAGGTCGCGACATGTACCACGGCGGTGGCAAGATGGTCATTGCCGCTGGCGACCGCAAGACCGGTGCCGGACACTTCGGACGCACCATCATCGACGAGGGCGTGGAGGTGATGTCGTTCCACTGGGAGGCCGACATGGACCAGGGTGGCAGCAGCGTACTGGCTGTACATCCCCTGCTCTGGAAGAACGACTGGCCCGTGGGTGGCGAGAAGTTCAAGGGCGGCACCTTCGAGATAGAGAGTGAGCGTCGCGGCTATGCCCTTGAGCTGGCTGTCGACTTCGTCCGCATGAACGTGGCCCGTCGCGGTGGCTTCTTCGGCAGACCTCAGGCCAACCAAGAGCCTCCCAAGCCCGTTCCCAACCAGACACTCGACGAGGTGAAGGGCACCTGGCCAGCAGGCGATATCCCCGTGCGCTGTGGCGACTACATGTTCCGTCCCCACCAGCGCTGGACCATCACCGCCGTTCCCGAAAAGGGCGGCTATCTGAGCAACCCCTATTTCAAGATCACCATCGAGGGAACCGACCGCGCACTGGCAGCCACTGCCGACCGCGAAGTGTCCACCGTGCCCGCCTACACCGGAGCCGACGAACAGCTCTGGCGCATCGAGCAGCTCACCGACGGCACCTATCGCATCATGCCCAAGCGCATCCCCGGCGAGGATAACGACAACACCAAGCTTGTGCTCTATTCCATAGCCGACAGCACCCCCACGCTTGCCGCCTACGATTTCAGCAGCGACAACAGCAAGTGGAATTTCCGCAACCATTAATAGGGTATACAACATTTTATAAATCCTCCTTTTCTCGGTACACCCCCGGTCGTTTTTCATTCCAAACGCCGGGGGTGTTTTTTTATTTCTTTCTTTCCAATACCTACTTGCCTTCCTTCCGCCTATTGGAAGCATCTCTTCCGCCTATTAGAAGCAATGCTTCCGCCTATTAATTGCAAGTCAAGCAGACTTTAATTGGAAGTCAAACAGACTTTAATTGAATAGCAAATAGACTTTAGTTGGTTGACAAATAGACTTTAATTGGTTGACAAATAGACTTTAGGAATTTTTCGGGTGCACTTTTTGTCTGCTCATTTTGCCTTTTTTCTATGCTTTCCTTTGCCCTTTCCCGACTTTTATTTATATTTGCAATCATTTTTACAAATTTATAACTATGCCGTATATCAGAATCAAGGCCTATCCTAAGGATCAGGCAACGAAGGAGAAAGTAGTGGAGGCCATCAACAAGGCTTTTGTGGACAACTGGGGATGCGCACCCGAAGCCATCAGCATCTCGATTGAAGAGGTGGCACCGGAAGACTGGGTGGAGCAGGTGGAGAAGAAGGAAATTCTGCCCATGGCTGATAAAATGTACGTCATGAACGGCCAGAAGAAGTATGAGAAAAATAATTAATCCCTGGAGCAAGCACCCGCAGTATAACTGCTTCGGATGCTGCATGGACAACCCCATAGGACTGCACATGGAGTTCTATGAGGACGGCGACTACATAGTGAGCCGATGGCATCCGGAGAAGAACTTCCAGGGATGGGTGAACACGATGCACGGGGGCATTCTGAGCACGCTTATCGACGAGACTTGCGGATGGGTGGTGACGCGGAAGATGCAGACCAGCGGATTCACCACGGCGCTGAACGTGAAGTTCCGCAAGGCTGTGCCGACCACCGAGCTGTTGCTCACCATACGCGCCAGCATTGTGAAGCAGGTGAGGAACCTGCTCTTTATCCATGCGGAGATAATGAACGCGCGGGGAGAACTGTGCGTGGAGGGAGAGGCCACCTATTTCCTGATGAACGAAGAGAAGGCGCAGGAGATGGGGTTCCGCCAATGTGAGGTGGAAGAGGAAGAGACCGACTGAGGCGCTTACTGCACCACGTATTTACGGCCCTGACGGATGTAGGTGCCCTTGTGGGTGGGCCTGCCGCTGAGCCGGCGCCCCTGCAGGTCGTACCATACGGAGGAGGAAGGGGCATCGGCCTGGGCATCGGTGATTCCCGATGAAGGGTCGTTGTTGGTGAAGTCGAAGGAGATGAGTCCGTCGGCCGACATGGTGATGTAGCTGATGGTCACGTCGAGCAGCCGCTGGCGCTTGCTGTTCGCCAGGTACATTTCGGTCTTTGGCGAAGTGGTGGCCGAGAGTTCATCGTTTGTATAGAACGGCGTGACGTAGGGGTAGGGCGAGGTGCTCAGGTAGCGGCTGTTCATGTACATGTCGTTGTCGTAGGCCTGCAGGTCGTTTGCTTTCAGATAGTGGGTCCATTGGCGGTAGGTGAGGTTGTCGGCATGCACCAGCTGCAGTCCCAGTTGTGAGATAGAGTTGTTCACGCTGTTGCGCATCCATTTGTCTTCGTCGTAGCAGACGTGCCACACCACGAGTCCCTTGCCCGGCAGTCCGAAGTCCCATCCGCGCTGCTGGCGGTTTTCCAGCAGATAGTATTCATTGGCGGTATGGCGGATGAGATAGGCGTTGCCGCCCTCGGCAATGGGTTTCAGGTTTCTTACGGAGGTAGTCGAGGTGAGTTCAATGGGCTCTATCCATCCCAGCTGTATCTGCTCGAGCGGGCCGTAGTTGGGCGGGCACCATCCGTAGTTGATGTAGTTGCCGCCGTCCATGAGCGCCCAGTCGTCGACCACATAGTCGGTGGAGCCGTTGGTGGGGTAGAGGTCGGGCAGTCCGAGGCAATGCGAGAACTCGTGGCAGATGGTGCCGATGCCTGAGTTGAACGTGCGCACCGTGCTCCAGTATTCGGCCGAGGTGGAGGCCTGGGCAATGGAGAGCCCGTCGGGAGTCATCACGCTGATGTCGGTGTAGGTGCTGGGCAGCAGGTAGCCCCATTCGTCGAGTAGCGAGGAGGGACCGGCATAGATGTAGAGAATCTGGTCTACGCTGCCGTCGCCGTCCCAGTCGTATGGGTGGAAGTCGCGCCCTGCCTGGTCGTTCACCATCATCGTGGTGGCCTCTTCGGTCTCGGTTTCTTTATAGCCGAACTGGCTCTGGGCGGTGGTGCTTACCTGATAGGGGCCCACGATGTCGAAATGGAGGTTCAGTTTGCCGTGCGACTGGTCGCGGAAATAGTCGGCCACGGAACCTCTGCCGTAGCGTTCCTCGCCTTCGTGGAGGTCGTCGGTGAAATGGTTGAACAGATTGTCGTAGAATTCCAGGTTGTGCGCGGGCTTGAATTTCGTGTCGCTGAACTCCACCAGCACCACCAGCTGCCTGTAGGTCTTGGCGGGGTCCCAATTCTTTGATGTAGTGCCCAGCTTCCGCTTCATCGCATGCCGGTGAGCATTGCCCGTCTTTTCGGCGTGGCGTATGCATCCCATGCGGTGCACAGTCTGGGCAGATGCCATCAGCGCCAGCAGCATCATGCACAGAAGAGCGATATGTCGGTTGTTTGCAGTCAAAATATATCCATAAATATCTTTTCCGGCCTACCTTTATCAACCACCCCTAGCCCCTCCTTTCTAAGGAGGGGGAGTAGATAGCATTGTAGGCCATTGTACTCCCCGCCCCTCAAGGGGAGGGGTTAGGGGTGGGGTCTGTTACCTTTCTTTTTGCAAAGATACGATTTTTGCGGGAGTAAATCCAAAAATAAGTAAGAATAATCGGGATTTACCTTGAAATTGACTATATTTGTAACCAAAAACAGGAATATGGCGGAACTATCGGCAAAGCGGCAATGCGGCAGGGCCATCAGAAAGGCTGCGCTGGATGACGTGGCGGACATCATGCAGGTGATGGCTGCCGCTAAGACCATTATGCGACAGTCGGGGAACCTGCACCAATGGGGCGAGGGCTATCCCTCGGCGGAGGTCATCGGCGCTGATATCAGGAAGGAGGGCGGCTATGTAGTGACCGACGAGGGCAGGGTAGTGGCCTATTTCGCGCTGCTGCCGTCGCCGGAGCCCACCTACGCCAAAATATATAAGGGAACGTGGCTAGACGACACGCTCCCTTATCATGTTATTCATCGCATGGCCAGCTATCCCGATGTTCACCATATCTTCAGCGACATCATGGACTTCTGCCTTGCCATAGACCGTAACATCCGCATCGATACCCATCGCGACAACACCATCATGCAGCACAACATCGTGAAGCACGGCTTCGGCTACTGCGGCATCATCTACCTGGCGTCGGGCGACGAGCGGCTGGCCTATCAGCTGTTGTAATCTTCCAGTTTATTCGTAATGCCTGATTCTGACGTCGATGCCGTCGGCCTTCAGCTGTGTGGGGATTTGGCTGACGTCGGTCTGTCCGTAGTGATAGGGGAACAGAATCTTCGGCTTAATCGTTCTTGCGGCATTCAGCAGCTGGCCGGTGGTCATGGTGAAAGGCTGGTTGCAGGGCAGGAATGCCACGTCGATGTCTTTCAGCGAACTCATTTCGGGAATGTCCTCGGTGTCGCCGGCAATGTAGATTCTCAGTCCGTCGATGGTGAGCACAAAGCCGTTGTCGCGCCCCTTGGGATGGAACTGCAGGTGGCCCTCGGTGGTGTTGTAGGCAGGGATTGCCTCGACCGTGATGTCGTCGGCCAGCTTAAGCGCATCGCCGTTGGCCATTGCCTTTCCGTAGCCCAGCATTTCGGCACACCGCCGGTTGGTGATGAGCTGCGTCTTGTCGGCCGTGAGCGTTGCGATGGCACCCTTGTCGAAGTGGTCCTGATGCTCGTGGGTCACGAAGATGTAGTCGGCCTTAGGCATGCTGGCATAGTCGGTAGTACGGTTGCCCAGCTTCGTCACGGGGTCGATCTCAATCTCCTTGCCGTCGTAAACCAGGCGGATGCTGGCATGCAGCAGCGCAACCAGGCGGATGGTCTTGCCGCCGGGAGTCTTCAGCAGGTCCACCTCGTAGGTGTCGGTGGTGATGCTGAGTCCTGCGTCTTTCCATGCAAGGATGCCTCCGACGAGGTTCACGCACTTGTAGCCCTTGTCGGCCAGTTTACCGGCAGCGCTGGCCGAACGGCGGCCGCTGCGGCAATACACGGCAATCTTCTTGTCGGGAGAGAGCAGGCTGGTGGCTTTCTCCAAGAAATCACTTTGTTTCTGGTCGATGTTGATGGCTCCCTCGAGGTGGCCTTCGGCAAATTCCTCGGGGGTTCTGACGTCGAGCACCACCGCTGCGGGGTCTTCCGTAAGTTCGGCGAATGCCTTCACGTCGGCATTCTCAAAGTTTTGTTGTCCGCAGGCTGTGGTCAGTCCCAGGGTAGTCAGCAGGAATGTGATGATTTTCTTCATGGTTAATAGTTTTATTTGATGATGGTTTTCTTTCCGTTGTGGATATAGATGCCGGCCAGCTGACGGCCTGTGCTGATGCCCTGCAGGTCGTAGCGGCGGCCGTTGGCAGGCTGCGTCGTGGCGGCTGTCGTGATGCCAGTAGCCTGGTTCCAAGTGTAGTCGGCCTTGTACGAGTTTTCCATGACGGGGCTGAGGTCGGCATCGGTGGCTTTCACCTCGGTATTGGTGCGCGTCTTGGTGAACGTGCAGCCGTTGATAAACTTAATATCGCGGCAGAAGAACAGCCGGACGCCGTTGCGGTGGGAAATCTTTACATTGTCGAAGGTCACGTCGTAGACATAGCTCTCGGGGCGCCCGTAGATCATGATGCCGTTATAGTTCTTGTCGTTACTGTTCTTGGAGTTGTAGCCTGTGGCCGTTACGTTCTGTATCAGGATGTTGTGGTATACGGGGGTGGTCGACTTCACGGCTTCGGGTGAGGCCTCGGCGGTTTCGGGCTTGTCGGGAACCTTGTCGTACCAGGCGGTTATCTGAATGGGCGTGGCCACATTATTCATGGTGCAGTTGCGGAAGATGATGTCGTGAACATCGCCGCTGCGGTCGGTGTTCGACTTGAGGCGGAAACCGCATCCTGTACCGTCGAAGGTCAGGTCTTCGTAGATGATGTGGTGCATGTTCGAGGTATAGCTGCCCAGCGATGCTCCGTGCCCGTGGCGGAAGTCGCAGTTCCACACGTGTACGTACTGGGCATTGGTGTCGGTCACCACGTTGTCGTCCCCGGTGTCAATCATGCAGTTGTAGATGTTCACATACTGGGTCCAAATGGGAATGCCGTCGGTGTTGTGCGACGGGACGGAAGCCTCAGAGTCGGGGGCATAGATTTCGATGTCGTGCACGGTGGCGTGGGCGCCGTTTCCGCTCTGTCCCACGGTGAGATTGGTTCCCGGGGCGTTCTGGATGCGGAAGTTGCGGAACAGGAAGCGGTTGCCTTTGCCGAAGCGGATGATGCCGCCTCGCTTCACACCGTCGGCCTTATAGTTTGCCCACCAGGGTCCGCCCTGTCCTTCGATGATGGAAGTGGGACCTTCGCCTTCGATGACCACGTCGGTGGGAGTGCCTTTGTTGATAATGAAGTTGTTACCCTCGGTGCGGCTGCGGTTATCGTAGGAAAGCCATGTGAGCTGGGCTCCGGCGCAAAGATGGAGCACGGTCTTGGAACCCACCTGAATGGTGTTGCTGAGCCATTGGCCCGCAGGAATCACCACCATGCCGCCACCGGCAGCTGCAGCCTTGTCGAGTGCAGCCTGTATGGCCTTGGTATTGTCGGCCGACGAGGTGGATGCTCCGAACTGTGCATCGTTGATGTAGAAGGTGTTAGCCTCGGTGAAGGCGGGAAGGCCCTTGGGCAAATCCACCTCTTTCCATCCTTCTGGCGTGTTCTTGCCGGCAGCCTCGGCTTCCATGGAGAAGCTGATGACCTGGGCATCCATGTTCGTGAACGACAAGAGCGCCAAGGCGAAGTATAATATGGTCTTTTTCATTTTGCTTTGTTTATATAAAAGGTGTTGGGTGTTAGGTGTTGGTGTATACTGATGGCTTAAAAACCACCAACACCTAACACCCGACAACCAACACCCAACACTTAGGTCAGATTACTGCCAGCGGGCATCTCCGCCCTTGATCTTGCCGATAACCGTGAAATCGCCTTTTGTGGGGTCTTTCCAGAGCTCAGTCTCGCTCATGCCAGCCTCGGTGAGGCCTTCCAGCGGATTGATCATGGGCTCGTCGGTACCACGGTCGGTCCAAGTGAAGTTAGTCTTGTAGCTGTCCTCAACAACCAGGTTGTCGAATGTTCCAGATACGAAGATTGAACCGGCCACACCAGCCTTGAAGCAGTGCACGTCGCCACCGCCTGAATCGGTAGATGCCATAGACGGGCCAAAGAGCGTGTTCTTGACGGTGAGTGCCACATTGCCGGAACCCAGACGGAACATCGGGGTGTTGGCATTGGCCGTGGTCTCGATGGGTGCATAGCAGAAGGTGCAGTTCTGGATGGTGAAGGCCAGTGTGCCTACGGTAGAGCGGAGGTCGCTCAGCATCACGATGTTGTTCACGGTGGTGTTCTTGAACGTAATGCTCTGCATGTCAACCTTCTTGTTGTTGGTGGTCACCACGCCCTGGTCGCCGATACCGTTGATGATGCAGTCGTCGAAGGTGACGTTCTCCACGTTGTCGCCATCAGCCTGGCAGCGAACGATGGCACGGAAGCCACCGATGGTGCAGCTCTTGAAGGTGATGTTGTGGAGTGTGGCCTTTGTGCCGTTGATGTTGAACACCTGGCGGCCTTCGAATCCCTTGGCGGTGTTGGCTGCCAGCGCATCATCGTCGGCAAACTTGTCGCTGCGGATGTCAATCTTCTCCAGATAGAGACCGCCAACCACTTCGCCGTTGTTGAGCGACCAGCCGCCGCTATGGATGAACTTGGCATTGCCGGCCAGCGTGAGACCAGTCACGAACTTCACGGTTCCTGATGTTGCGGGAATCTTGGTACCGCCGGAAATCTTGTATTCTGTTCCGCCTTCGAGCACGTAGGTGATGTCCTGGTCGGGATTGGCAGCTACATCGGCTGCAATCTGGTCGGTTGTGATGTAGGTCTTGGCCGTTGAGGCATCCATGCCGCGAAGGTCGAACACCACGCCGTTGTACTTCTCGGAAGCAACGGTAGTGAAGCGCTTCTTGCCCTGATAGGCATCATTCTTGAAAGCCTCCACGCGGTAGGTGGTCTTGGGGTCGAGTCCCTTGAAGATGATTTCCTGGGCAGCATTGATACCGTCGGTAAGCACGGTGTCGCACACCAGTTCGTTGTCGGTATCCTTATAGAGTCTCAGATGGTCGTAGGCGGTATCGTCGCCCGTCCATTTCACACGAACCTGCGTGTCGATAATGTCGGATGTCGACACAGACGACAGCTGGGTGGGGAAATCCATCGTGGTGGTGGTCACCGAATAGGGCTTCGAAGTGAGACCCGTCTCGGTGTTGGCAGAGCTGATGTAGACATAATACTCGGTGTCGTACTTCAGATTGTCGAAACGGCACTTGGTCTCGGAAGTCGTGATTTCCTTCGTGTCGGTACCATCGACAGCCTCAACCTTCACCGTATACTGATTGGCGCTGGTGTAGTTGTCCCACGTCACAATCATATAGGGAATCGTGTTGTCATCAAGTCCCTGCTCGATATTGTCGTCCGTATTGATGATAGGACGGAACAAAGCGTCGGCGGTGGTCAGGTCATCGTCGTCGCTACAGCTGACGAATGTTCCTGTTCCTGCTGTTACTGCAGCGAGCAGCAACAATGATTTGATTATCTTTTTCATTTCAATTCCTGTTATTTGTAATTCTCTTTGTAAATAGTAGCCACTTCCACGTTCACGCCGTCGCCGGAGTCTGTGTCCATGATGCGGTAGCCGTTATTGTTCAGTACAGAACTTGCAGTGAGGGTCTCGGTGTTGATGGGAATCAGATACGGAGCAACTCCGTTTCCGGTCAGGGCACCGTTAGAGTAGCCGCGGAAGAGGCGGGTAGCGTAGTCGCTGGCAGCATACACGTCCTTGCGGGTGATGCCGGTATCCTCGCCTTCAGCAACGGTCACCGTGGCTGTGTTGGGTGCAGTACCCAAAGTATAGGTGGTGGTACCGTCGGGGTTGACAACCTTGGCGGGAGTCGTGGTGCCGTAGTCAGTACCTTTATAAATATACGTGCGCGTGCGCTTGATCATCTGTGAACCCCAGTTCACCGACTGCCATCCCTCGGAGCTCATGGTGGCGTCGTCGAGCTGAATCTGGTACTTCTCGTTATACCACTTGATGTCTTCCTTGCGGTTGGTCTTTCCTACCTTCTTATACCAGAGCTTGTTGGCCCAGTTCACATAGTTGATGGCCTCGGGATAGGTCTTCATCACGTTCTCGTCGTTCAGCAGGTCTTCGTTCTTGGCGATACCCCAGCAGAGCATGGTACGCATGGTCTCCTCGATTTTCTTGGCGTAGAGATTCCAGCGCACGAGGTCGAACTTACGCAGGGCCTCGCTGCCGAATTCCCATGCACGCTCGTTGACGATGGCGTTGAAGAAGGCTTCCTTCGAAGAGAGGCTGTTCACGTATTGAGAGACCTGCTCAGCATAGTTCTCGGCTTTTGCAAAGGCACGAGCGCGAACCTTGGTAAGCATTTCCTTGGCCAGTGCGGTAGGACCGTTCAGCTCGTTCTCAGCTTCGGCAAGCATCAGCAGCACATCAGAGTAGCGCATCAGCGGGAAGTTGATACCGGTACCCTTCGAAGAACCAGAACCCAGGTCCTTGTCGGCACGGGCGCGGTCCCATTTACCGGCATAGATGCTGGTGGCAGCGGCTGCCTTCACGGTGTCGTTGTCGTGGCTATATTTAGCGCAGCAGATGTCGCGGCGAGTGTCACCGTCGGCAAAGCTCATATAATAGGTCGGCGTGATGGCCACCTGTGCCGTGGTGTTACCCTTGGCGCAATTTCCGGTGTTGGGTACACCGAAGCTCCAGCCGATATCGCCACCATAACTTTCTACGAAAGCAACTTCGTAGAGCACTTCGGCATTGTTGTCGTGGGTGTAGTTCATCTCGTTGACGAACGAAGTCTCGTAGTCGGCATACAGCTCACGCGGCTTCAGCTGGATGAGCTTCTGGCAGTAGTCCTTGGCCATCTGATAGTAGTCAGTGTAGGTACGGGCTGTCTTCTCGCTGCCGCTCAAGTCCTTGTAAGTGACAGCCAGGTCGGGATCACCGTTCACGTCGAGATATTCGTCGGCACGCTTCATGGTACCGTCGGAAGTCATTCCGTATCCTGCACGGAACAGGGCGATACGGGCGATAAGACCAATGGCAAAGTCGCGGTTCATGCGCTCGATGCCTCCGGTGTTCACGTCGCTCCACTTCATGTTGGGCTCGATGTCAACCAACTGCTGCAGGCAGCGGCTGTAGATAACGTTCTTGTCGGTGCGGGGCTTGTCGATCTCCTCACCCCAAACGGCTGCGATGTCGTAGTAGGGAACATCGCCGAAGAAGTTGCACATCAGATAGTAGCGGAAAGCCTTCAAGCAGGTGGCCTCACCCTTGATCTGCTGCATCTCGTCCTGACTGCCGATGCTGCTGGCATCGATGCCGGCACGCACCTGGTTGGCACGCTCAATGGCCTGCAGGTTGTTGTCCCAGACTTTCTTCACGTCGCCCCATCCAACATTGTTGGCACCCTGCAGGGGCCAGATGGCATTACGGTGGTTGGTGGCTGCCGTAGCACTAACGCCCATGGCCTCTACGTCGGTGTTCTGTGTCCACACACCGCACATACGAGAGGTGTAGGGGTCTTCGCAGAACAATACATATACGCCGTTGATGGCGTTTGTCGCAAACTCGGTAGAGCTGTAAACCTGTGTCATGTCGCTCTGTGAAGGAGCATCCACGTTCAGCACGTCACTGCACGATGTAAGCCCCATCATTCCGATGGCTGCGATGGCAATATATTGATTTCTTAGTTTCATAATTTTCTTTACTTTAAACTTTGAACTTAAAACTTTCTTACAGCGTTACGTTTACACCGAAAGTGAAGGCGCGGCTCTTGGGATAAGACGAGAAGTCGATACCAGGAGTGAGGCCTGAATAGCTGCTGTTACGAACGTAAGAGCTAACTTCGGGGTCGTAGCCGGGATAGTTGGTAATCACGAAGAGGTTGGTTCCTGTCACATAGAAGCGCAGACGCTGGATGCCCACCTTCTTGGTAAGCTTGTTGGGAAGGGTGTAGCCAATCGTCAGGCTCTGCAGACGCAGGAAAGAGGCATCATCCATAGCCCAGTCGGTGGGAACAACTACGGCGTCGCCGGTAGAGAACGGGCTCCACATAGCCTTGGCTCCCTGGCCGTTGCCACCTTCGTTCCAGTAGGCAAGGTCTTCGAGCGACTTCAGCAGCACACCCGTTTCAGGATTGATGTAAGAGTAGGCGTTCGACTGACTCATGTCGTCGCGCATGTTGGGCCAAGTACCGGCACGATAGCGCGAGCTGGTCTGAATCTTGTTGGCATTGTAGATTTCGTTACCTACCTTGTAGGTGAAGTTCACGTTGAAGTCGAAGTCGTAGACAGTACCGTTGAATCCGAAACCGCCCGAGAAATCAGCATTGGTGTCGCCGATAACGGTGATATCGCTGGCATCAACCACACCGTCACCGTTCAGGTCCTTCAGTTTCATCACACCCGGACGGATGCCAGGACGGCCGCCGAGAAGAGCGGTTGTGGCGACGCCGTCTTTCAGGATATATTCGCCTGTCACCTCATTGTAGCTGGCGAAGTCGCTGGTGGTGTAGTAACCGTCGCTCTGCCAACCGTATACCAGACCGATGGGGTCGCCCACGCGGACGATGTAGTCCTGCTGGTTCTTGTTGTCGGTGCTTGCCCATCCTGAAGCGAAGGTCATTTCCTCCAGTCCGTTGGCAAGGCTCTTCACGTTCGACTTGTCGAAGCCGATGTTGAAGTTGGCGCCCAGCGTGAAGTTCTTCTTCTGGATGATGGCTGCGTTGATGGTCAGCTCGGCACCCTTGTTGCTGGTAGAGGCACTGTTCTCATAAACCGATGTGTAGCCGGGAGCTGCAATAGAGTGGTTGATGAGCAGGTCGTCGGTATTGTTCCAGTACAAGTCGAATGTACCGTTGATGCGCTCGTTGAAGAAACCGAAGTCGAGACCGAGGTTACGTGTGGTGCGCTTCTCCCATGTGAGCAGCGGGTTGGCCAAAGTTGTTGATACAGCCTGATGCACATTAGCACTTTCGCCTACACCATAGCGTTTTTTGGTTACTTTGTCACCACTATTGTATAATTGTATATACTGTGTGTTGCTAATCTTGTCGTTACCCACCTTACCGTAAGAGAAACGGAGCTTTAAGTTGGAGAGCCATTTGTGGGTGCTTTCCATGAAGGGCTCGTCGATGATACGCCACGATGCGGCGGCTGCGGGGAAGAAGCCCCACTGGTGTCCGTCGGCAAACTGCGAGCTACCGTCTTCACGGATGGTAATGGTAAGCAGGTATCGGTCGAGCAGGGTGTAGTTCAGACGACCGAAGAAAGAAACCTTATTCTGATTTGCAGCCCAGTCGCCAGTCATCGACGACATCGAACCTAAACCGAAGTTTGCAAAGACTGCATCAGCATCAAAGGCATTGCTGAAATGGTTGGCGCTCATTTCGCTGTAGTCGGAACGGCTGGAGCGATACTCCTGACCGCCCATGACGTTCAGATGGTGAATCTTGTTGATCTTGGTGTCGTAGGTCAGTGTGAAACTTTCACGGATGCTCCTGGTGTTGGTCTTGCGCCAGTCGGCCAGCGGCATACCGCCCACGTATGAGGCTTGATTGGTAATAGAACCGTACCAGTTCTTCACTTCGTTGAAGCCGTAGCCGTAACCGCCTTCCAGATGAGCCTTCAGACCCTTCAGAGGAGTGGTCCAGTCGAGGGCTGCATTGAAGTTGAATCCGCGGTTGTTGCGGCGGCGCCAGTATTGCTCAGACTGTTCGGCAAGTGACATGTTTGAGCGGCGGTATTCGTCGATTTCCTCATCAGACATCGTTGAGAAATCGGGGGTGATCATCTCCGAAAGACCTTTGGTGGCCACACCATAGATGGCATTCTCGGTACGTACCTTGTAGGTTCCACCCTGGGTACCCTGACCGTTAGCGGTCTGGTCGTTTACACGTGCCGTCATCGAGAACTTCAGCTTCTTGTTGATGTCGTGGTTCAACTTGAAGAGGAAAGAGTAACGGTTGAAGTCGTTGTTGGGCATCAGACCTGAGTTGTAGTCGTAGGTTCCCGAGAGTGAGAACTTAGTCTTGTCGGTACCGCCAGTGAGACTCAGGTTGTGGCTCTGTGAGAGTGTGCTAGAACCGAACAGGTCGTCCTGCCAGTCGATAGCCTCGATGCTCTTGTAGAGATAGAGGTCATCGAATACACCGAACTGACGGTAGAAAGAGTTCAAAGCACTTTCACCGCCCAGGGCTGCATATTCGTAGTTCGACATCACATAGTCGTAGGTCTTCATCGGGCTCAGGCGCTTGGCCACCTTCTTGGTCTGCAGATAGCCGTTGTAGCTGATCTGAGTGCGGCCGGCCTTGGCGTTCTTGGTGGTGATAAGGATTACACCGTTAGCACCTTCAGAACCGTAGATGGCTGTCGAGGAAGCATCCTTCAGCACGGTGATGTCTTCGATGTCGTTGGGGGAGAGGTCGCTCAGCGAACCGCCCTGGAATCCGTCGATAACGATCAGCGGAGAGTTGTCACCCGTGATAGAGCCGCCACCACGCACGCGAACCAGAATCTCAGCATCAGGTGAACCGTCGGTAGTGGTGATGTTCACACCGGCCATCTTACCGGTCAGAGCCTCCGTCACGTTGGCCACAGGCACTTTGGCAAGATCCTGTCCCTGCACGGTTGCTACGGAACCAGTCAGGTCCTTCTTGCGTACCGAACCGTAACCGATGACCACCACTTCGTTCAGACTGGCAGCCTCGTCTTCGAGTACCACATTAATCACGCTCTTACCCTTGGCGTCGACCGTCTGCGTCTTCATACCCACGTACGAAATCGTCAGCTGGCCATTGCCGGTAAGATTGATGGAGAAGTTACCGTCAAGGTCGGTCACAGCACCGCCCTTTGCGCCTTTCTCCTGGACAGTCGCACCGATGACTGCTTCACCAGTGGCGTCCTTCACTGTTCCCTTCACTGTTTGCGCCGAAGCCGAACCCACGATTAGCATGAATATGGCTATGAGCGCAATTCGAAAAGTTTTCAAATTACCAGACATAGATATTAATTTAAATTAAACAATAATTTCTGCTTGTCAGATTTGTTGTTAGTAAAATAATCAATTCGTTCTAGAGATTTAGATTGTCTTAATATTAAGTTCTGCAAAGATAGGAAATTAATTAAATTTATGCAAATGTTTTGGCGAAAAGTTTTCAAAAAGAATCCGAAAACGTTTGCGGATTGCGGGGCTGTTTCGGTTTTTATGCTATAGAAAACATTAAGGGGCACAAATTGCGCCCCTTAACGAATGAATGTTGGTAAGTAATTGTTATTTGATTACCTTTTTGCCGTTGACGATGAAGATGCCTTTGGTGGCCTGGCTCACACGCTGTCCGGCAATGTTGAAGATACCTTCCGACTGCTGCTGAAAGCCGGCGGCATTGACGGCATTGATGCCGGTAGTGCCATAGCCGATGCGCTCCTTGAACAGTTCGGGTGCATCCTCAAACACTTTCTCCTTGGTGTAGTTGGCTGCCTCGTCGGCATCGATGATGGTCTCGTATTTCTTGTTGCCATTTTTATGGGTGAACTCGATGACGTTGCTGGCGGGAGAAATGTTCTTGCCGCTTTCGTCCATCGTGTTATACTCATAGAAACCGTCGGCAGCGCTGTTCATTCCAGCAACGGTGAAGCGGGTGTTTGCTAGTTTGCTGGGCTGCTTCAGGGTGGTGTTCAGCCAGCGCAGGTAGGAAGGACTGCCCCATGAACGGCCGAAGTTGAAGCCGGCAGAGTGGGTGTCGATGGTGCAGTTCTGCATCACGTAGCCGTATTTCTTGGCTCCGTTGGGAGCAGCAATCGTGACGTCGCCCTTTCCTTCTGCCATTTCGCGGCTCTCATTGTAGAAGAGTACGTTGTCGAAGAACACGTCGCCACCGCCGCAGACATAGTCAACCAGACCGTGAATCTCGCAATCCTGGAAGTAGAACTGTCCGCTGTTGTTGTTGCTGTAGTAGGTGTCCTGATAGGAGAGCATGGTCACGTTCTTGCAAACGGTATAGTTACCCTTGTCCTGCAGGCAGACGGCACGTCCGGCACTGGCCGAAGCCTTGCCCGTAGTGGGATCGTAGTATGGATAGTCGTTCTTCAGCGTCAGGTTCTCCAGCATCAGGTACTTGCTGGAGTTCAGCAAGGTAGCTGTCACGCCGATGCCTTCTGCGGTTGGCCTGTTCTTGATGATAACTCCATCCTGGCTTTCACCCTTAATGGTAATCTTGTCGCGGCCAATCTTGGTAAGTGCCCTCTGCTCCAGGTCGTAGGTGCCGTTCGGCAGGTTGATGATTACTTCATCAGCTCCGGGAACACCATTGGCTGCATCGAGCGCATCAAGGAAACTGCTGGCATCGCCGGCAAAGACGGTGAACGTGTTGCCTTCGCGGATGTAGTTTGTCGTAGCGGTGTTCAGCACGGTAATGCCGTGCAGGTATGATGTGCCGTTGAAGGTAAGCGTCAGCGTGCCTGGCTCGCCTTCGTATTCGATAGACTGCATGCCGCCGTCGGTCTCTACCAAATCACTTTCGATAGTGGCTCCGTTTGAGGAATTGATGGGATTACCTTTACTGTATTTGCAAAGGCTCAGCGTTACGGTTGCCTTCTTGCCAACGAGCAGCTCAATCTTGTCGCCATTGTTGAATACCCAACCGTGCTGATTGTCGTGCCATATACCAGAACCAATGGAGTTAAAGCCCTCGTGGTCGGCATCGTCGAAATTAACGTCGGTCAGGTCGAAGGTGTACTTCTTGCTGTCGCTCGATACTTCGATTTCCGTCTCTACGGCATAGAGACTGATATTGCCGGTCACGGCATCGGTAGTCTTGTACTTTGCTCCCACATAGTTCTGCTTGAACCATCCGCGGGCCTTATAGCCTTCCTGGGCTCCGGTCACGGTTTCAATGTTAACGGCAAATTCTCCGATTTCGGCATCCTTCTCAACGGTCTGGGTGCCGATGGCTGTTCCGTCGAGACCGTAGTAGGTCAGCGTGAAGTCGGGCTTCTGAACGATGTTCAGGATATAGTTGATGGCAGTTGCACCGGCAGTCATCGGGATGGTCACCTTGCACGAAGTCTCGGTCGATTCATAGGTAACCGTGCCGATTTCGCCGCTGGCAGCCGAGATGTCGGTCAGCGGATTGCTTTCGCTTACCATCGTGGCAGTCTTCGAGAGTTCCACGGTTCCCACGAAATCAGAGCCGTCAGCCTCGAAGATATCGTCGGCAACATATTCCGTTCCGTTCATCTTGAACGATGCCAGGATGGGCAGGTCTTTCTCGGTTCCGCTCAGGGTTCCTTCGATGACGATGTCGCAGAAACCTACTTGCTTGTTGTTGTCAAGACTGTAGAGATTCAGCTTCAGTCCGCATTGTCCTTCAGCTACGGTTGCTCCGGTAACGTCGAATGAATACTCCGAATACTTGGCGTCCGTCTCTCCTTCCTTGGGGTTGGTGCCGTCGTTACGGTTCGGTATTCTGCCAGTTGCCAGACTCACGGTCGTCTCATCTGGATTCAGCCATGCAATATCAACAGCGCCGCCGTTGGTGCCGTAGCGGGTTGACTTGAACGACACTTTGGTCGGGGTGAATGCAAAGCCGGGCTTCGGGATAATCAGGAAACTGATGTCGTTCGACTCAGCAGCAGCAGATTCCTTGGCAGCAGGCTGGAAAGCCGTCTGTACCATTTCTGCCATTTCTTTCGGAGTCTTTGTTCCAACAATACTAAGGTTTTCGCCATAAACCACCTTGCTTGAGAGGAAGTAGTCGGCATCGTCGCCGAAGGTTGCAGTCTGGCCGTCAGTACCCAGGTTGAATGGGAAGGTAGCTGTCACGGCCTCATTGTCAAGCGTGGTTGCTTCCTTTGGAGGATACTGAACAACCGTGATAGAGTAGAGGTAGGCAGTCTTCGACGGGATGATTTCTACGTATTTCTTTGTAGCATCGCCGGTTTTGGCTGTGTAGACAAAGGTGTTCTGCCCTGTAGCGTCTTCTCCGCCTACGGTATAGTTAGACTGTCCAGGATAACTGACCACAGTCACTTCATCGCCTGCATTCTTTACCGGCACCTGAATCGTGGTGTTGGGATTGAATTGTGCATAGCCGTTGGAGTTGTACTGCAGTTTGCCGCCATTTGAAATTACGTGCATACTGATGCCTTCCACGTTGGAAACCACATCGCCTTCGTTAGTCCCCTGGATGTTGACATCAACGATAGTTTCCGGAATCTTGTTCTGCCAGTCCCATGTGGCAGTCACCGTTTGGGCCTGAGCCAGCATACCAACCATCGCGAGAAGGCACAACAGACTGAGTCGTTGTAAATTTTTCTTCATTTGTTTTAGGTTTTAAGTTAAGCAATTATTTAATAATGTTTATTCTTATTTATTATATCCAGCCGATTAGTTGTCATCATGACAATTATCATAGTTTGCGTTGCAAAGGTATGAAAAAAACGTCAACGCGATGCAATTTAAGTGTTAAAATCAATGAATATTGATAAAATCCCTTCGATTTTTGGCAAGTTGCTCCTAATTCGCTAAAACGTAAACGTTTGCGGAATAAATAGCAGTCATAATTTGCGTTATTCATAATTAATCTATATCTTTGCATCGGAATTTAATTCAATTAACTAATAAATAACTAAAAACGTTTTTAATATGAAGAAAATTTTTACTCTGATTTCAATGGCATTAATGGCCATAGGTGTTAACGC